>NZ_JBEOKT010000005.1:0-339944 GCF_040278685.1 Pontibacter populi | reverse complement strand
TCTTCGGTGTGGCCAATATGTCCTTTCTGGATAGATTGTTTCAGGATATTTGCCTGTGCCAGTAAACGGGCATTGCCCTGCAGCTTTTCAGCAGCTAGCTTATAGTTGGTTTTATAATATTGTTTATCGGTTTCAGTTAGTCCGGCGGCTTTGGTATAGTGTGCGGTATAGTTGCGCAGGAACGCTATATAAGCAGGGCTTATCGCTAAACCTTTCTGCATGTCCAGTTCATCCAGAAAAGCATAAAAAGAGGTTGAAGGGGCTACATAATTTTTGCTGGCTCCTACACGCTGGCGCAGGGCCGGGTAGGTTACTTTATCGTTGGCGTATCCATACTCGATCTCTGATAGGGCAAAGGCTTTAAATTTATCTGAAACCGGATTTTTGGCTGCATACTTCTCCAGGTTTTTGAGCTGATCTTTCTTGCGCAGGTCCAGGAATTCGGTAAACTCCTTTTCATTTAGCTTAATGTTGTCGGGCAGCACCTGGTAATCTTCTACCTCATCAAAACGGCGGGTGTATTGTGCCAGGTAGTTGTTCTCGTTAGCGCCTTTACCTTCAAACTTTATAGTTTTCAGAAATTTATCACCGTTAAAACTCAGCGTTAAACTATAGCCGGGCTCCAGGTAAACAGGTACTACCTCGTTATCGTGCACCAGTTCGGCCAGCGTAGTTTCTGTAACGGGTATCTCCAGCTTAAAAGTGTTGCCGCTAAGTGCTACAGTTATTTCTTTTTCTTCAGGGATGAGCGGGTTTGGATAGGTGATGACCGTTATCTCATCGGAAAGCGGGTTGGTGATTTTGCCGGTAATAATGGCTTTGCTTTGCCCAAACGTGTAGTGTACCAGCAGCAGTGCTGCCAGCAACAGCAGTAATTGAATTCGCTTCATAAAAGGTTGGAAATAGAATGTTCAGCTACTTTAGCCCAATTTAATGGATTTATGTAACTGAACATCAAGATACTAACTATAAATTCCGGAACAACAGAAATTACTGCACAAAAACAGAAATGCTATAGTTGCTCTTTTATTACTGCAAAAGGCTTATCCAAACAATTCACCAAATACATCTTCCAGCTTACTAAAGGCATGTACTATAATGTTGAACTTACTGAAATCGAGCCCTTTTTTGTTGTATTTAGAGATGTAGATATCGGTAAAGCCCAGCTTTTCAGCTTCGGTAATGCGGTTCTCTACACGATTTACAGCGCGTATCTCGCCACCCAAACCTACTTCTGCAGCAAAGCAGGCTGTGTTTGGTATTGCCAGATCTTCAAACGACGATAGAATAGAAGCACAAACGGCCAGGTCCAGGGCAGGGTCTTCTACTTTAAGACCACCAGCTATGTTCAGGAAAACATCCTGTGCACCAAGCCTGTAGCCACCGCGTTTCTCGAGTACGGCCAGCAGCATGTTCAAGCGCTTGCCATCAAAGCCGGTACTGGTGCGTTGTGGCGTGCCGTACGTAGCAGGGGTTACCAGGCTCTGCACTTCAATTAAAAGCGGCCGGTTACCTTCCAGCGTGGCACCAATGCCAAT
Organism: Pontibacter populi; assembly: GCF_040278685.1. Classification (NCBI taxonomy): domain Bacteria; kingdom Pseudomonadati; phylum Bacteroidota; class Cytophagia; order Cytophagales; family Hymenobacteraceae; genus Pontibacter; species Pontibacter populi. The sequence continues at coordinate 338,406 of NZ_JBEOKT010000005.1, read as the reverse complement.
GCCACTAAACGCATCCTCTCGCTGCGATATCAGGATCTCTGAAGGGTTGCTTACTTCACGCAAGCCAGATCCCATCATCTCATAAATTCCCAGTTCAGAAGTAGAGCCGAAGCGGTTTTTGGTGGTGCGCAGAATACGATAGGTCATGTGGCGGTCGCCCTCAAACTGCAGCACAGTATCCACCATGTGTTCCAGAATTTTAGGACCAGCCAGGTTACCTTCTTTGGTGATGTGGCCGATCAGGAAAACAGGCGTACCACTTTCTTTGGCAAATTTCAGGAGCTCAGCCGTACACTCACGCACCTGGCTCACGCTGCCCGCGCCGGCTTCTATAAAGGAAGAATGAAGCGTCTGGATAGAGTCAACTATAAGTATCTGTGGCTGCAGCTGCTCTATTTGCTTAAAGATGTTTTGGGTACCGGTTTCAGTTAATATAAAGCAGTCGGAGGTGGCTGTTCCAATACGTTCAGCACGCATCTTAATCTGCTGCTCGCTTTCCTCGCCGCTTACATACAGCACGCGCATGCCTCGTAAGCTCAGCGCTATCTGCAGCATCAGCGTCGATTTGCCTATACCTGGCTCGCCACCGATCAGTACCATAGAGCCAGGCACAATGCCGCCACCCAACACACGGTTCAGTTCCTGGTCGGTGGTATCTATGCGCTGCTGCTCCTGAAAAGTAATATCGGCAATTGGTTTAGGTTTGCTTGCCACTTGCGCCGAGCTGCTGCCGACTTTCCAGATGCTGGTCGGGGTCAGTTCTTCGCGCTGCACTACTTCTTCTACGTAAGTGTTCCACTCGCCGCAGGCCGGGCATTTGCCAATCCATTTTGCTGATTGTGCGCCACAGTTCTGGCAGAAGTAGGAGGTTTTTATTTTAGCCATGTAAGGTTAATTCTTGTTGGATTTATAGTTGGCAGAAAGGAGTTTTTTGCCATCAGACTATAACAACTATAAGGTGTAAAACGGTCAATAAAATGCAGCTTAAAGGTAATATTTTGTGGGTAGTAACTATACTTTTTCCTCCACAGGCACCTCTTTAAAATAAACCCTGAACGTGGTGCCCACGCCATGGTCGCTTTCTACTTTTATTTTACCGCCGTTGTTCTCGATAATGCGCTTTACAATGTATAAACCAATACCAGTACCCTCTACGTGCGTGTGCAGGCGCTTAAACATGCTGAATAACTTGTGCTGATGCTCTTTTTTGATACCCAACCCGTTATCGGTAACTTCCAGCACTACATAACCATCCTGGCGGTAAGTGCTTATTTTAACTTCCGGGGTTCTGTCCGTCGACCTGTATTTTACTGCATTGGATACCAGGTTGTACATAATGCTCCGCAGGTTCTTACGGGCATATACTATAGCATCCACGTTAAAGCTGGTATTTATATGGGTGCCTGTTTCATCTACCAGTCCGTTTATGTCTATCAGCACATCTTTCAGCGTTTCATCAAACCGGAGCGGCTCTACTTTAGACTGTAGCTCTTTTTGTACTTTGGTTATCTCGGTAAGGTCGGCTATAGTTCCTTTCAGCTTGTTTATGGAGTTGCTTACCATATCCAGCACTTTTTCGTCTTCGGTGTTAAGCTTGCCGTGCAGTATATCGCGGAGCATAATTACCAGGCCCTCAATGTTCGCGATCGGCGATTTAAGATCGTGAGAGGCAGTGTATACAAAGTTATCCAGGTCGCTATTGATGCGGAGCAGTTCGTTGTTCTTGTCGCTTAACTCATCGTTGGCAGCCAACAACCCCGATCGTGCTGTTACCAATTCCGTTACTTCTATGGCAAATACCAATACTGCTTCTACGTTCCCGTTCAGGTCTTTTAGCGGCTGATATACCAGGTTAAAGTAAGCTTCTATAGGCGCTCCGTTGCCCGTTGGTGTTATAGTTACTGGCACCTCGTTGCCTACATAAGGACTTCCGGTTTTAAAAACTTCCTCTATTTTCTTAAAGAAGCCATCTCCTTCGCGGTCTGTATGTGCTTCGTAAATGGTTCGGCCTACCAGCGGGCGGTTGCCATACAAACTACGGTAAAGCGGGTTAGCCAGCACATACTGCATATCTGGAGCACGCACCAGACCCACCAACGCCGGAACTTCCAGGAACAGCTTCTGCAGCAATTCAGCATTTTGTTTTACTCTTCGCTCGGCTTCCTTTATCTCTGTTATATCGATGATAGAAGTAATGTGGCCCATAAAGCCACCATCGGCGTTAAAACGTGGCGTACTGGTTGTGGCAACCCATCGGTATTGCCCGTCGAGGCGCAGCATTCGGAGTTCCATCCTGAAACTAACGCCTTCTTCAACAGCCTTATCGTATTTCTGGCCAGCGTATTCCCGATCCTCAGCATGAAGGTAACTGATCCACTGACGGTTTAAGGTGTCCTTTAAAGATGTTCCTGTAAAGTCGATCCACTGCTTGTTAACATAGGTAAAATGCCCTGTCTCGTCCGTGATCGCAATAATTACCGGTGCATTATCGGCCATCGCCCTGAAGCGTGCTTCGCTTTCTATAATTGCCTGCTGCGCCCGCTTTTCATCTGTAATATCGCGTACCTCGATTATAGTATAAGCCGGCACTCCGTTTTCGAAAATAGGTTGTGCAGCACAGCTTACGTTTATGAAAGTGCCATCTTTCCGGATAAAATTATCTTCGTGGGCACGCATGTCGTTGTTTGTAGGCAGAGCTCTGTCTATCGGGCATTCATGCATTGGGTAAGGCCTCCCGTCCGGGTAATGATGGTGGATCATTTCGTGGAGCGGCTTACTTGATATCTCCTCGAAGGTATAACCTGTCATTTCTTCCGCAGCGGGGTTCATAAAGGTACAGTAGCCATTGGCATCCATTATAAACAGGGCAGCTGTGGCATTATCGGTTATCGTTTGCTTCAGGCGGTTAGAGCGTCGTGTGCTTGATAGCGACCAGATAATAAAGAACATCAGGAAGCTGATGATGCTACCACCCAGCAAAATGAAATAGGGCAGGCCGGCATCGGAAGTTTGCAGGAAAGATGGTTTAGCTGTGCTGTGTATGCGCCAGGTATTGTTGGCTATAGTTATAGTATTGGTCTTGCTTAGCCGCTGCTTATTTCTGTTGTAATGCAATACGGAATCAGTGCTGTATAACAAGGTCTCTTCGTTCATAGTCGTGCCGTCGTACACTTCTATATCGATGTCGCCATGGTCTTGGCCTAAGGCATAGGACATAAAATCTTTTGCCCGGAAAGGACTATAGATGAAGCCTTTGATCATGTATTGTCGGTCCTGTATAGTTTCAGGGTCAGCGTTGTTGCGGTAAATGGGCAGGTATATCAGAAACCCGGACTGTTCATCTTTACCGGTTTCCTGCACCAGCCGCACCTTGCCCGACATAGCAGGTTGTTTGGTATCGCGGGCAATGCGCATAGCCGACTGCCGGATAGGCTCACTGAACATATCGAAACCAAAAGCCCGCAGGTTACGGCCGGTAAAAGGCTCCAGATAAATAATTGAACTATAGATCGGGCGCTCGCCTTCGGGCGTAACCTTATAATCCTGAAAGCCTTCGTTCCTTATCTGCCTGACGTGTTTTTCCATTTCGTCGGGCCTGATGAAGTGTGTATAACCAAGGCCCTGTATACCCGGGTACTTTTCTTCGAGGTTCAGGTTTTTATAGTAGGTGCGCCAGGCAGCGCGCTCGACAGTATCAGAGGCAATAAATAAGGCTTTCCCCCCGATCAGTATCTGTATGTAGTCGTTAAGGCGTTTGTGAATATCCTGCGTGGCCTGGTCGGCGCGTAGTTCAAATAGTTTTTCGCTTCGCTCGGCAGCCTTCTTCTTTGTCTCGGAATATAAAAATATTGTTACAAGAAAGATGAGCAGGAAAGAGGAGATAGCAATTACATGGTCCTGGATAAAAGAAGCAACTTTAGCTAATCTCATAGAATGGGGTTTAAACTACAGCCAGCGCAATAGTATAAAGTATACTTTTACCCTTTTTATTTGTTGAGCTGCGGTTGTAGCATACCCAAATATACAAAAAACCTATAGCCTAGCAAATTTACCGTTCTTATCATTTTATGACTTTTTGTATAATACGTTTTATCCCAATCTCTTGTAAATTATATACAAATCCGCTACATTAAGTAGTATAACTTATAAACCCTGCCAGATGAAACCGCTACAACAATGGTTTACCGAATATGGCCAAAGCCATCAGAACCATACAAACAAACTGATCCATTGGATATGTGTACCGCTTATCTTTTTCAGTATTATAGGTTTGTTAGCCAGCATCCCAAGCGAGCAGCTTAAACAGTTTTTCCCGGAACAGCTTCAGCCTTTTGTACATTTCGGAACTATAGTTATACTGCTGGGTCTGCTGTTTTACCTGCGCCTGTCGGTAACTATGTTTGTGGGCATGGCTATAGTTTGCGCCACCGTACTCTGGTTCGTGTACCTTGTAGATTATAAAACGGACAGCCCGCTATGGTTGGTAAGCCTGGTTATATTTGTGCTGGCCTGGGTAGGGCAGTTTTACGGACATAAAATAGAAGGCAAAAAACCTTCCTTTTTAAAAGATCTGCAGTTTTTACTGATAGGGCCTGCCTGGTTACTTGGATTTATATACCGGAAATTGGGTATACCCTATTAACTTTGCAGAAAATACCCGTTTATGCTTGAGATTATACGAAGCCTTTTGATAGGCATGTTTGCCATAGCCGCTTTGTTGCCTGTCATACGTTTTGCCATGCGCAGGTTACTGGCAGGCGCAACCGGAGAAAAGCTAACCCCAGACGAACAACAATACATGCAAAAGAAGGAGTGGAAGCTAACAATCGCTTACTTCTTTTTTACCTGCGTACTGGCCGTGTTTAGCGCCGGAGTGCTGGCTATGCTCTCAAGTATCATACATGCTTCTTCCCAGGGTTGGGTGCACCTGCTTACACCTAACTTCCGGGCATTCTTCGCGCCAGGCTTGCTGCTCGGTTTAACATTAGGCGTACTTCCGCTAAAACTGGCTCAAAAAGCACTCTTGGGTCATGATTATGAAATGTACCAAACACACCTACTCCAAACAGAAGGCCGTGGTTCTACAGCTATCTACCGGATCCTTTTCCTGGCAATGATAGTTATTTCCGGCGTGGTTGTCTGGTTTGTAATGCAATGGCACATCAGGGTCTACGAAAACACACTGACCGTTACCAATCTGTTTTCTCAGGAACGCAGCTATAGTATGTCAGATATCAATAAGATCGAATACCTTGGCAACGAAGGAGAATACCTGATAACTTTTAAAGATAACACCAACATTAACACCGCTTACCTGAAGCCTGTACAGTTAGAAATGATCGCTTTATTATCTGAAAAATCAGGGAAAAGGGTGATCAGGTAATATTACTATTTGTCTATCGTGTAGTTCTATAGCTTATTAGGGTTTTGTCATCCCGAGCGTCAGCCGAGGGATCTTATGTGTCTTATAGTTTGATTATTTTCTGATTTTAATCAAGCTATAGTTTCAAACTACTTTCAATCCTGGGAGCTTTACTTGCCTATAGTTTCAAATCAGCTTTGGTGCCCTCACGGCCGGGAGGCCCCGTCTTCGGGCATCGCGCGGTGCGAATCTCTTTTGCTCATTCTTCGCAATGCCTGCGGCACCAGATATTCACAAGGCGCTCAACCCAAAGACAGAGAAATTTCTCATAGCAACTGCTTTTCTATAGTTTGAACCATTGAGCTTCGACATTTATCGTGGTCATAATTTTGTAGGGACAGGCCGCGACCTGTCTGTGGGATAGACTTAAACTATAGAACTACATGTTAACTATAGCAATAGCAGAAAGTCCCCCTTTGAAGGGGGCGAAGGGGGATGTTAATCTATACCAGATCTCTCACGCTGTTCGAGATGACAAAGTAAAAAGCAAAAAACTCCCCGCCTTAGACTACCGAGAAGGGATTTCGAAGGTAGCGAGCGTAGCTCTGAGGGGTTGGGGGTGGTTGGACCACGTTAACTATAAAACTACACTCACCAACATAATCCTAAAATCCTTCAAGTCTTAAAAATCTTAGTTCTGTTAGTATCTTTGCATCCGAATTTCAGGATATCTAAAATGAAGTATAAATTACTGATGCTGATGCTGCTATGGAGTGTGGCAACTATAGCACAGAAGAAAGCAATTACTGTAACCGAGCAAACTATAACGATACCGGCAACAGGCCAGCAAAATATCCTACATTATGGTTTCCAGAAAGGTGACGTGGTGGTGCTGAATGTGGAACCTGACAAACCCGGGCAAACTATAAAACTGGAAGTACAGGACTATACTTCGGGGGCTATCGTTTATAGTTCGCAACCTGTAAAGAAGGTAAAAGAACTGAAGCTGACCGTGCCACAAAAGCTGGTTTACAAGTTTATAATTTCATCTGCATCCGATAAAGCCATACCTGCGCGGTTAGCTATAAAACGTTTGCCTGAAAAAGAAGAAACACGCCACTTCAATTCCAACATTACCTGGAAAACTATAGCTGACACCACCTGGACCACTGCCTCAGAAAAAGTGCTGGTGAAAGGTGAACTGCAGCCTGTTACTTTAGTTGATAAAACATTCCGGGTGGCATCTATGGCAAACCTGAACCCAAGCCGGGTTTCGGTGCCGTTTAAGTTGCCGGCCAACACGGTCCACTGGGTTTACTGGGTAGGCGTGGGGCAGCAATCGGTGGAGGAACTGAAGAACATGACCAAACTGGTAACGAAAGGCGCTTCTGTAATTGCTTCGTCTACTGTGAGTCCGGTGGTTGGTTTTGGATTGGGTTTGCTGCCTAGTCTGCCACAGGTTAATGCCAGCGGAAATATTGATTACTATTTCATGAATAAGCAATCAGCAGAGAAGTTTGTGGCCGATGAAGAAGGCTGGAAACCTTATACTTTCGCGCAGGGCACCGGCATTATCTCCGACTATAAAAAGGTAGCTCTCTCCGAAACCCCGAAAACAACCGATGGCACCCTTTACGCTGTCTTTCGGAACAGCAACACTGTTACAGGGCTGGACATTACCCTGAAGATTGTAGCTTTTGAGCAGGAAAAGAAATACGTAACCAAACAGGTGCGCAAGCCACTGAAAATAGAGCAAAGACAAGTACCAGTATTTGGAGAGTAATCCCATTTGTCATCTCGACGATAGGAGAGATCTATCTCAAATTCTAACTAGATTTCTCATTGCATTCGAAATGACTATATGAGCAGAAACTATAAATGAAGTGTAACTCGAAATTCGTAACTCGTAACTCTTTTTCGTAGTTTTGCCGCAGTTAAACTGATCCTTTAAACCAAACATAAATCGATATGCAAGTTCGCGTAGAGAAAGACACGATGGGCCCGATTGAGGTGCCTGCAGACAAATACTGGGGCGCTCAGACACAACGCTCTAAAGAAAACTTCACCATCGGCGGCCAGTTGATGCCGAAGGAAGTGATCGAAGCTTTTGCTATACTTAAAAAATCGGCTGCATTTGCTAACGCTGAACTAGGTGTATTGGCCCAGGAAAAAGCTGAGATAATCGGTAAAGTTTGTGACGAGATTCTTGAAGGTAAACTGGCTGATGAGTTTCCTCTAGTAGTTTGGCAGACAGGTTCGGGCACGCAGTCTAACATGAACGTGAACGAAGTGGTGGCTAACCGTGCCCACGTACTATTGGGCGGCAACCTGATGGACGAGAAAAAGAAGATTCACCCGAACGACGACGTAAACAAGTCGCAGTCTTCGAACGATACGTTCCCGACGGCGATGCACATTGCCGCTTACAAAAAAGTGGTTGAGCACACATTGCCATTAGTTAAAAAACTTCGTGATACGCTTAACAGCAAAGCCGAGGCTTACATGGATGTGGTGAAGATCGGACGTACGCACCTGATGGACGCTACGCCACTTACACTTGGCCAGGAGCTTTCGGGTTACGTAGCCCAGCTGGACTATGGTATGAAAGCGCTTCGCAACACACTGGAGCACCTGAGCACGCTGGCCCTTGGTGGTTCTGCAGTTGGTACAGGTCTTAACACACCGGCTGGTTACGATGTACTGGTAGCCGAGAAGATCTCTCAGTTTGCCGGCCATACGTTTATCACAGCTCCTAACAAATTCGAGGCTCTTGCCGCACACGATGCTATCGTAGAAACATCTGGAGCGTTGAAGCAACTGGCTGTATCGCTGATGAAGATCGCGAACGATATCCGTTTGCTGGCTTCTGGCCCACGTTCTGGTATCGCTGAGATCCTGATTCCGGAGAATGAACCGGGTTCTTCTATCATGCCAGGTAAAGTAAACCCAACGCAGGCCGAGGCTATGACCATGGTTTGCGCACAGGTGATCGGTAACGACGTGGCTATCTCGGTTGGTGGCATGAACGGCCATTTCGAGCTGAACGTGTTTAAGCCGGTGATGATCTACAACCTGCTGATGAGCGCCCAGCTGATCGGTGATGCCTGCGACTCGTTCGATAAGCATTGCGCCATAGGTATAGAGCCAAACACAGCCCGCATTAAAGAGAACCTGGAGAACTCGCTGATGCTGGTAACGGCCCTTAACCCGCACATCGGTTACGACAACGCCGCCAAGATCGCGAAGAAAGCCCACAAAGAAGGAACAACCCTTCGCCAGGCAGCCATCTCACTGGAACTGCTAACAAACGAGCAGTACGACGAGTGGGTGAAGCCGGAGGACATGATCGGCAGCTTGAAATAGTAAGAACTATAGTTTTATAGATAAAGGAAAAGCAGCTCCGGAAGGGGCTGCTTTTTTTGTTTGATGCTATATCTTTTGATTTAGGTAGAATATCTTTCTATCATATCACTTGTATACGAAGTAATTTAATTTTCAATAATGTTTGAAAGTTATGAAATAACATTTATCATTGTGTCATGGAATACAGCGAAGCAAAACAGCGATATATTGAAGCTTGGGGAAGTCTTGGATCTAGTTGGGGCGTAAACCGTACGATGGCACAAATTCATGCACTTTTAATGATAGCTACTATGCCTTTATCTACTGAAGATATAATGGATGAGCTGAAGATTTCCAGAGGAAATGCAAACATGAACCTTCGTGCGCTTTTGGATTGGGGCCTTGCAAAAAAAGTGCTTATACCTGGTGAAAGAAAAGAGTTTTTCTCTACTGATAAAGACCCTATGGTTTTGGCAGCGCAAGTTGCTAAAGAGCGCAAAAAACGTGAACTGGATCCGATAATAAGGCTTTTGGATGAAGTATCAACTGTACAGGGCGATGATGAACAGGTAAAGGAATTCAGAAAAGTAACTACAGATTTAAAAGGTTTTGCAAAACAGGCTGATTCAGTTATTAATACTTTTATTCAATCTAACTCTAATTGGTTCTTTAAGATATTGGGTAAGATAACTAGGTAAATTTTTTTGATAGTATGTTTCAATAATTACTGAAAGTTATGAATAACAATGAACATTAACTTAACCATAGTTGCTTATTCTATTTATCTACCGATAGGGCTGTTTGTTACATACTGGGTAGGGAAGAGCTTGTATACCAATGGCAGATTATATCTACTGCAGATATTTCAGCATAACGACGCTATGGTTGACCCAATCAATAAAATTTTACTTACAGGGTATTACCTGCTCAATATAGGTTATGTGTTTGTATTGATGGTCCAGGAATTACCTATTCAAACTTATGAGCAACTTTTAGAAGTGTTAAGCAACAGGATTGGTATTATTTTAATTTCCTTGGGATGCATACACATCTTCAATTTATTGACACTCTATTTTATCAGCAGAAAAAACAATAATCAAGAATAATTAAATCACTAAACAGACAGAGTAATGGAAAATGCATTAATGGTTAAAGGTTATCTAATCTATCTTCCTATCGCTTTATTAATGACAGTACTTGTAGCCCGAACGCTTTTCAAGAACAGCCAGATTTTTATGCTCGACATTTTTAATGGTCGACAGGAAATAGCTTTTGCTACCAACCGGCTCTTCGAAATTGGTTTTTATCTGATGAATATCGGAGCAGCTCTCCTTATACTTAAAATGAGCAATGTCCTCACTTCTCAGGATTTGATTGAAGCACTTAGCTACAAATTGGGTGGATTTTCTATTTATTTAGGTATCATGCTATTTCTTAATCTTTTCCTATTCTTCCGGGGCAAACGTAAGGCAAAAGAAAAAGTAGAAGTGAAAGAAGCCTAAGCTACCGTTATACCCGCTAGTGCGAGCTTGTAGCTCGTACTTACATTCTTATTTCAAAACAAAAGCACGAGCTACAAGCTCGCGCCAGCAAGAACGATCAACTATAAACACAGAATCTCGCTTCCGACAAATTACCGCTGAGCTAAAACCTACATTATAAACTATAGCAACAACTATAGATTCACAAAACCTACGTAATTACAAGCACACCACCAGCCGTTTCATGCTTCCTAAAAAGAAAGTACATCCAAAAGAGAAATCGGAGTTGCACCAACGCAATAGGCACCGCGGACGCTATAATTTCAAACAACTTATAGCCAGTTGCCCGGAGCTAAAGCCCTTTGTGAAGCTGAATGAGTACAAGGATGAGTCTGTGGATTTCTTTGACCCGAAGGCAGTAAAAATGCTGAACAAAGCGCTTCTGGCACACTTCTACGACATCAAGCACTGGGATATTCCACAAGGCTACCTAACGCCGCCCATCCCCGGTAGGGCAGATTATATACATTATGTGGCCGACCTGTTAGCCGCCTCAAACCAAGGCAAAATACCGACAGGCAATAAAGTAACGTGCCTTGATGTTGGCGTTGGCGCCAGCTGCATTTACCCGATCATCGGTAACAGGGAGTATGGCTGGTCTTTTATTGGCGCCGATATAGACCCGGTTTCCATACAGTCATCAAACAGCATCGTAGAAGCAAACCCTGCTTTAAAGGGTAATGTGGAGTTGCGGTTGCAGCCAAATGCTAAAAACATCTTTCACGGGATCATCAAAAAGGATGAGTTCATCGATGTGACCATCTGCAACCCGCCCTTTCATGCATCCTTAGCAGAAGCCCAGGCGGGAACCATACGCAAGTTAAAGAACCTGCAGCAAAAGAAGATCGCAAAACCAACCTTGAATTTTGGCGGGCAAAAAGCTGAGTTGTGGTGCGAAGGGGGCGAAAGAGTATTTGTGGAAAACATGATCTCCCAGAGCAAACAATTTTCTACCTCCTGCTTTTGGTTTACAACACTGATCTCAAAAGAATCGAACCTAAAAAGCGTACTATATGCGTTGAAAGCAGCAGGCGCTAAAGATATAAAGACTATACCCATGGGCCAGGGAAATAAAATAAGCCGCATCGTAGCCTGGACGTTTCTCAGCAAAGAGCAACAGCAAAAGTGGGTGGCAGTGAGATGGAAGTAGGTTTCATCCCGAAAGTTTAGCGGTAATGCAACTTGGGGTTATACTTTGCAGCCAGTTTGTAGCTGGCATTTTAAATTTTTCAGCATTCCTGCTTTCGCCAGTTACAAAATGGCTGCCATACCATCCCACAAGTTACCGCTGCGCTCAAACTTGCGGTATTTGCAGTTATTCCAACTATAGATTTACAAAACCTTCTTAACTTTTCGCTGTTCTTAAAACCTCACGTATAAACAGAACAACACAACATTTCTATACCTATGAAAATTGCGAAAGACCCATCAGAATATAACAAGCTTACCCCCGAAGAAGAGCGCATTATAGTACAAAAAGGCACCGAATACCCGGGCACCGGAGAGTACGAGCACAACAAAGCGGAAGGTGTATACTTGTGCCGCCGTTGCAACGCGCCACTTTATACTTCGGAGTACAAGTTTGAGTCGCATTGTGGCTGGCCGAGCTTTGACGATGAAATAACCGGAGCTGTAAAACGCATACCGGATGCCGATGGCAGACGTACTGAAATTGTTTGTGCTAATTGCGGCGCACATTTGGGTCACGTGTTCGAAGGCGAGTACCTGACTCCAAAGAACATCCGCCACTGCGTGAACTCGCTCTCTATGAAGTTTGTGCCGGTAGAAGACCTGGAGAAAGAAGATTAGTTTTCTGCTAACGTAAATCATCCCCCTGCCCCCTTCAAAAGGGACATTCAGTAATGCGTAAATCTATAGTTGATTACATTAGAAGATAAAGTCCCCCTCTGAAGGGGGTAGGGGGATAACAAACTGGATAGGCTCTTACATGACATTCGTACGCAACCAGAAAGTATCGGAGAGCGAGCAGAAAAACGGAGTCTATGTTTGCTCCAACTGCGGACTAATACTATTTGAAGCAAAGTATAAATTTGAGGTTGGTTCGGGCTTCCCAAGCTTCTGGGCACAGGCAGGAGAGAACATAAAGCAGAACCAATTAAACACATATGGTCGGGAACGGATACAACTGTTGTGCAGCCAATGTAAACAGCACCTGGGTCATTTGTTTGACGATGCCCGTACACCAACCAATGTGCGCTACTGCATAAATGCCGATGCGCTGAAGTATAAACTATAGATTACCTAAAAAGACAATAGAACAATGGAAATAGCAACGTTCGGCAATGGATGCTTCTGGTGCACAGAGGCAGTTTTTCAACAACTGAAAGGTGTGGATAAAGTAGAGTCGGGATATGCAGGTGGCCATGTGGAAAACCCTACGTATGAGCAGGTGTGCAGTGCCACTACAGGCCACGCAGAAGTACTACAGATAACTTTTGAACCTGAAGTGATAAGCTACGAAGAGCTATTGCGCGTGTTCTGGGAAACCCACGACCCAACCACTTTAAACCGCCAAGGCAACGACGTTGGCCCGCAGTACCGCTCTATTATTTTTTACCACAACGAAGAGCAAAAACAACTGGCCGAAAAGTATAAACTGGCCTTAGACGAATCGGGCGCATTTGATGACCCTATCGTGACAACTATAGAGCCGCTCACCAATTATTACCCAGCCGAGAATTACCACCAGGATTACTTTCTGAGAAACGGCAGCCAGCCTTATTGCGCCTTTGTAGTTCGTCCTAAAGTAGAGAAGTTCCGGAAGGTGTTTAAAGACAAGTTAAAACCGGAATATAGTTAGTGGCTGTCTGTTATTTGTTATTCGATATTATTCAATAACTTGGAATCGAGCCATTGTTGGTGTTTTCGCTAACAATTCGGTAAAATGGGATTTATACTTGCTGGTGAAAACACACAGTAAGGGCGTGAACTGACGTCAGAATAAACTCTGAATAGCTTAATAGTTCGTAACTTGATATTGTTTATCAAGAATTCGTCATTAATCATTATTAATTCTCCATTGGATAGCTACTTCAAGAAACGCTATAACAGCTTTAAGTTTGCCTTTAAAGGACTGAACTCGGCTGTGCGTTCGGAGCCGCACATGCGCCTGCATATACTGGCTGCCATCGGGGTTATAGTTGCCGGTATCATTTTCAGGGTTACAAAACTGGAGTGGTGCCTGCTGGCCGGAAGTATAGGGTTGGTTATTACCGCCGAGATCTTTAACACTGCCATCGAAACACTCACTAACCTGGTATCGCCGCAGCATAACCCGCTGGCCGGCAAAACCAAAGACCTGGCAGCTGGCGCTGTGCTGGTGGCTGCTATAACGGCAGCTATAGTTGGCCTGATCATCTTTATACCTTACATGCAGGACATGGTCAATTCATATTAAAGCTGTCGGTACCGATCTTCATCCTGCACTATAATTTATCCGTACTTCTCAGAGCGTATTCAAAACTCAGAATTAAATTAGCTACATTTGCAGCCGCTTAAAAAAACGGAAATGTATACAGCCATTAAACGCATACTGATCATTGCCATCTTTGGTATGGCTGCCTGCAAACCAGGCATATCGCCGCAGATTCCGGAAGGAGCTACAGCTAACGCACAGGCGGCACCCTGGCTAAACGAACTGATACAACAACTGCAGGAAGAAGCACCTGCTAACCCACCCGCTAAAATTTACCGCTATACCTATAACGATCAGGAAGTATACTACCTGACAGGCCGTTGCTGCGACATACCATCTAAGCTATTTGACAGGGATGGCAACCAGCTTTGCGAGCCGGATGGCGGTATAACCGGAAAAGGAGATGGCCGCTGCCCTGACTTTGCAGAAAAGCGCACAAACGAAACTATAATTTGGGAAGATAAAAGAGAACGCTAAGACAATGACAGGAAACGACGTACTGAAGAACTTATCAGAATATAATATCTGGGCTAACCAGACCATGCTGGATGTATTTAGCAGCTTACCAGCGGTACCAAACAATGCGGCACGCTTAATGAGCCATGCCCTGAACGCACAGGCCATCTGGATAGCACGCATTACCGGCACAACCAGCCCGGTTAAAGTATGGCAGGAGCATAACCTGGAGCAACTAAAAGAACTGCATAAAAGCGCATCTTATAAAATTGCCGAACTGGTAGCCAACGCCGACGAAGCCGAATTTAACCGCCTGATAAACTATACCAATAGCCAGGGCAACGAATACAGCACCCGCGTGCTCGATATTTTAACACATGCCTTTAACCACGCTACCTACCACCGCGCACAAGTGGCCACAGACCTGCGTAAGAATGGCTTTACACCGCCAAATACCGATTACGTTACCTATGTGCGTGAGCTGATGGGCCAGGTTTATTAAGATTTCAGGTTAATTGGCAAAGGAGAAAAAATTAACCCACCCCTAACCCCTCCGAGGAGGGGAATTTATTAAAGAGCATTTTATTCCCCTCCCTGGAGGGGTTAGGGGTGGGTTAAACTATGCAAGAGATTACACCTCACAACTCCAACAAATAACTATAGTTACCACAAATAAAAAGGAGCTCCAGATGGAGCTCCTTTTTACATGGAGGGGTTCACAAATTAATCAGTTATAGTTGATACCGGTTTAATAACGGCTCAATTTTCCTTATTCAGGCAATTCTATAGTTCCCAGGTCTTTAATGGCATCCTGCGATACTACTACATTTGTTATAGTTGTATCATGGGCAGCGCCTTCTGTAAAGAACTGAACAGAATACGTACCAGCCGGTACACCTTTTATCAGGAAGTTACCTTCGTCGTTGGCATAGCCACCCAGCGTATCGTTAGCGGCTGAGATCACATAAATACCTGGCTTATATTCAGCAGGCGTAACAGCACCTTTTATACCACCAGCAACAGCCTGCGAAATTACACGGATCACCGGTTTCAGGTTGTAACCGCCATTGCCTTTAGCTACTACAGATTTTGCAGCATCAAAGTCAAGCAGCATTACATAGGTTACATCAGACTCCAGCTTTGCATTTACTGATAGCTTAACGCCCGAAGTCTGGCCGCTTGGTGTTTTAAGGTCTATTACTTCACCGCTTTTCAGTTTAACTGAGTTGTCGTCGCCCAGTATAAGTCTGATCTGTGAGATAGTTCCGGCAGGTAGTTCAGAACTTGCCAGCAACGTATCACGGCCATTAGCAAAATCTAGCAGGTTATAGATACCCGGGTTAATCTCATCTAATGTTATCCAGCCTTCTTCGCTGTCAGTGTCTTCGGTGTGTACCTGTACTGATTCAATTTCAACATTTACTTCTTCATAATCGCCGGGTGCATCTGTCATGCGCACTTGCAGCTGAGATGTTCCACTGCCTTCAGAATCAGTGTCGCTGTCGCATGAGCTAAAGCCAAAAATAAGGCCGCTTAACAGGAATGGGATGATCAGTTTTCTTTTCATAATTATTGTATTTAAAAGTTATGGCTCAAATATCTATTGTAAACATGAAGACAACATGAAGATTTAAGTTGCTGTCATTTTTACCACTTGAGCCTGCAGCTTTCCAAAAGCTCTGATAGCAATTGTAGGGTTAGAACGCTGATAACCGCAGGAAATTACGTAAGCCTATATATGAAAGATGCCTGAAGAGGGTACTTCAGGCATCTTTCTTTAAATACAACAATTCTATATTACAGTACTACCATAAATTGTATTATTTTGTACCAGATTTTGTAGTGTCGGTTGGCGTTACAACAGGTTTAGCAGCCGGTTTTGCTTTCGGTTTCAGAAAATCAGTGATCTTATCGGTAGCCTGCTTCTTTATATTCTGTTCTGCTTCCAGTCTCTTTTTCTCTAATTCCTGGCGTGCTTTCAGTTCTGCTTCCTGCTTTCTGCGGTTCAATTCATTTCTGATACTGTCTTCTGCCTGCGCCTTTCGCTGGTCCAGTTTCAGTTTTGCATCATCCAGTTTGTTCTGTACCGCTTCTTTTACCAGGTTTGATGCCTGTTCTTTTACGCTGCCACCTGCCAGGCTAACTTTAGGATCAGCCAATGTGCCGCCCACTTTCAGGTTAAGCGTTACACGCTCCGCCGCTTTTAACTGGTTACCACCAATCATACCAGCCAACCGTGAGTTGATTTCCTGTCCTACCTTACCGGTTGGCACATTCAGGGCAGTTACATAATCTATCTGGCCGTTCACGTTATTGCTACCGCCCACGGTCATCTGCATATCACCTACCTTCAGGTCGAAAGGTTTAATTACCAGGCTACCGTCTATTATCTGGGCATCGATGATCTTGTTCTCGATCACGAAGTTCTTCAGTTCATCCAGGCGTGTCAGGGTACTGATCTGGTTCACGATCTTTACATCCCGCACAGCAGCCTTCAACACCTTTATTACACCGGCACCATCCAGCGTTTTAAACACCGGTGTCATGTCCGGGGCCATCTCGCCGGCAAAATTAAACTTGGTATTAAATGTACCATCCAGCAAACCGGCAATAGGAGCCAGTACTTTTATAGTATTAAAGGCCGAGAATGCTTGTTTAAAGTTAAGGTTCTGCACGTCCAGGGCCATATCGAACAATGGCTTCGAAAGATCCTGCGTGTTGTAGCTGCCGTTTGTAGCAAAAGTAGCCCCTAAGGTGTTAAAGGTAATTTTGTCCAGCTTCGCGATCCTATCTTTTACCAGCACGCGGCCTGTTATATTATTAAGTGTCAGGTTATCATAAAGCACTTTCTTGGCATTCACGTTCAGGGCAATGTCCAGGTTAGCTGGGATCTCTACTACCCCTTCGGCTTCAGTACTAGCTACAGGTTCGCCAGTCTCTTCTACCATCCACTCGTTCACGTCAAAGATGTTAGAGTTCAGGTTAAAGTTACCGCGCAGGCTCTGGTTATCGGCTAAGGCATAGCCCAGGTAGTTAGAGATGCTACCGTTTGCCTGTATATCGCTCTTACCTAAATAACCATTCAAGTTTTTGATCTCGATGCGCTCGTTGTTGAATACGGCATCGGCTTTACTGATCTTTATACCCTGCGGCATATCGGTGCTCACAAAATTCAGGTTAGCAATTCCCATCGTACCATTCGCCGACACATTACTATACTTCTCTGCTTCAATGTCGCTTAGCTTCCCTTTAGCTGCCACGTTCGCATTTATTCTACCCGATACGGTCATGCCTTCCTGCGGGAAGATCTTGGTCAGTTTGGTCAGGTCAAGTATACCTTTAATATCGAAGTCGAACGACGGCTTATCTATACCTGCAATAAGGGCACGGCCAGAAAGGGGCTCGCCATCCAGAGTCATGTTAAAGTTCTCTACATTAATGCGGGTGTCGTCGGTGTTGCCAGTCTTGTTCAGTATATTGGTTACCATGTTCAGGTTCTCGATAGGAGCCGGAAAATCCTTGGACTTAATGTAACCGTTCGTCAGGCGCATATCGGCATCTATAACCGGCATACTTGTTTTGGAGTAAATGCCTTTTGCATCAGCATCTACTTTCAGTAAGCCACGCAATGTCATTCCTTCAATCGGGAACACTTTGGTCATTTCGGTCAGGTCGATATTTGCTTTAACATTACCATCAACCTTCATCGGCTCCAGGCCTTCTACCAGCACTTTGGCATCAACAGGGTTCTTGCCCAGGTCTAAATGCAGTTGGCGTACGTTTATAGTTGTGTTATTCGGGTTGCCATCTTTGTTATCGATGCGCATGTCTACGTTAATGTTGCGGGCAGCCTGTGGCAGGTCAGGGTACTTAAAAAAACCGTTGATGATCTTCAGTTCTGTACCAAAGCCCGGCATCAGGGTATCAATCATACGACCTTTAAAGTAACCGTCGAAGCTTAGCTTACCTTCCGTTTTAATATCCTTGAACTGCTCTGTGTACATGCCCGGCACCACCGACAACACATTTTTAAAATCTGTCTCGGTAGCTTTAAAGGTCAGGTCAAAGTCCATGGCCTCGTCAGGCATCAGTATAGTTCCGGCAAAAGTGAAAGGCAGCTCGTTAACCCGGATGTTGTTGTCCTTGAAAGTATAAAGCGACTTAGCAAGGTCCATCGCCATGGTTACATCAGCATCCAGCTTTCCGTTCTCTATATAGTTTACACCATCGTAGGTCATAGTAAAGCGGTCTGATGTTGTCTGCGATTTCATATCGAACACATCTTTGGCAAAGTCGCCGGAGCCGGTATGGTTTACATTATAAGCAGCCATACCAAACGGAATGCTCAGGTCATCATAGAAAAGGGTACCATTGTTTACTTCCCATTTTTTTATGGCTATGGCAAAATCGCTGGCGGTAGTATCTGTTGGGGTAGGAGCCGCCGTGTCGGGTTTCATAATGTCCCAGTTGGCTTTGCCACTTTTCAGAACTATAAGCCTGATCTTTGGCTCCTCCATGGTAACAGAAGTAATTTCCAGTTCATCGCCGGCAACTACACTCATCAGGTCCAGGCCCATCCTGAAAGACGGCACCTGCGCCAGTGTGTCGGTGGCAAAAGAATCGATTCCAACTATAGCCAGGTTCTCAACGCCCAGCGATACATTCGGAAAATCGCGGAAAAGCGAAAGGCTTACATCATCGGTCTGGTAAAGCACGTTCGCATTAATATTCTTTGCTATCTCTTTGTCCAGGGTTTGTTTGATTTTATCTT
This sequence comes from Pontibacter populi, assembly GCF_040278685.1. Taxonomy (NCBI): domain Bacteria; kingdom Pseudomonadati; phylum Bacteroidota; class Cytophagia; order Cytophagales; family Hymenobacteraceae; genus Pontibacter; species Pontibacter populi. Next base: position 319,498 of record NZ_JBEOKT010000005.1, on the reverse strand, counting down.
TGAACAGAACAGGCACTAATGCCGCTACTGCCAGCAACACTGCCAGAAAAACAAAGAAGCCAATAACTACTTTTTTCATATCGGTCAGGTAAGGGTATCTTGTTATAAATGTGTATCCTGTAAATGTATAGCCAAAACTATGCAAAACTTTAAAGGCAAGGTAGAGTTAGCAGTAATTTTTAAGATTTGCCTGTTTTGACTTACTTTAAAGCATGTTTTCAAAAAAACGGATCTTGTGTATAGTTGCCTGCCTGTGGTGCCTTGTTGCCACGGCACAGGATGTACATTACTCCCAACAATACGCCAACCGCTTAAACCTGAACCCTGCTTTTGCCGGCCTGAACCACGACTGGAGCGTAACTGTAAGTCACCGAACACAATGGCCTGCTCTTAACGGAGCTTTTATTACGAACCAGGTAGCTGCAGACTTTTCACTTCCGAATACAAAAAGTGCAATTAGTTTTGCGCTTCAGCAAGATAAAGCAGGTATTGGCGGATTACAAAAACTGGCTGCTTCGGCAGGTTATGCTTATCACACCCCATTAACAGACCGTATTACCTTATCCGCAGGTTTGCAGGCTACGGTTGCCTCTATGCGTATAAACTTTGATAACCTTGTTTTTGGCGACCAACTGAGCAATAACGGGCAGACAGCAGTTACATCTGCAGAAGTAAATACCTTTGAACCAACACACTATGCCAGCTTTGCTACCGGTGTTTTAATTTACACCAATCAACTATGGCTGGGCATTACTGCTGCTCATCTTAATAAACCTGCTTATGGGTTCGGAGAAAAAACTACCCTGCCGATGCGATTTTTGGCAAACACTGGTTATAAGTTTTACGTTAGCAGCTACCGAACAAACGCTGGCACAACAGAATTTAGCATATCGCCAACGGCTACCTTTACACATCAGGAAAATTTTAATAGGCTTGATGCAGGTTTATACACTAATTACACACCTGTTTCGTTAGGATTATTATATAAAGGAGTACCGGTAACAGGCGGCTCAAACCAGGAGCAGGCACTTGCCGTAATAGCAGGGCTGCAGCTTAACCAGGTAAAAGTAGGGTTTAGCCACGACGTTGGAATAAGCGATTTTTACCGGCAAAGCGGAGGTGCAACGGAAATTTCTATAGTTTTTGAACGACTTGATACAGATAAAGTGTTTCGAAGCCGCTCACGGTCAAAAATAAGCAGACGCATTATTTGTCCGGAAATCTAATTTTAGTTATAATTGCACATTAAACTACGTTACAAGAACCTTATCTTAATTGGGTGCTATTTTATGAAATTTGCTAAGTATTTATCGGCAATGGTTTTGGGAGGCTTACTCCTTACTGCCTGCAATAGAGGAGGAAATCCTACCAGCACAGACCCGGGAGATTACAGCTCCGCTACAGGTATAGAGTATGGCGAGGATGAAGAAGCCTTTGCTGTTGAGGATTACGCTGATATTCAGGGTGGTCCGGGCTTGATCTTTATTGAAGGTGGCCGTACCGTGTTAGGTTCTATGGAAGAGGATGTTGCCATGACGCGCGATAATATTGAGCGTACGGTAACAGTTGCTTCTTTTTATATGGATGAAACCGAAGTAGCGAACATCCATTGGCTGGAGTACCTGCACTACATTAAGCAGGATTCGGTGCCGGAAGTATACCAGGCTGCCCTGCCGGATACTACTGTTTGGGAGCGTCAGCTTTCTTTCAACGACCCTTATGTAACGTATTACCTGCGTTATCCTGGTTTCCGCTTCTTCCCGGTTGTGGGGGTAAGCTGGTTGCAGGCTAACAACTATGCCATCTGGCGTACTGCTAAGGTTAACGAAAACCTGGCTAAAGAAGCTACCGGTGGCGGTGGCAGAAGAGGTCTGTTTGGCAGAAAAGGCGGCGAGGAAGCTCCTGCTGAAGGCGAAAAACCATCTATCGAGTCTGGTTATGTATTACCAAACTACCGTCTCCCAACAGAGGCTGAGTGGGAATATGCAGCCCAGGCCATGATCGGTACACAATACTCTGAAGACGAAAACCAGAATCACCGCAGATTGTACCCTTGGGACGGACACCAGGTTCGTAACCCGTATGGCAAGCAGATGGGTAAGTTTTTGGCTAACTTTAAGCGTGGCCGTGGTGACTATGCCGGTATAGCTGGAGCCCTGAACGATGGTGCGATGATCACAGACTATATTTATGCTTACCCGCCAAACGACTTCGGTCTGTATAACATGGCTGGTAACGTGAACGAGTGGGTACAAGACGTTTACCGTCCGCTTTCTTACGAGGATGTGGAAGACCTGAACCCATTCCGTAGAGATGGTTTCCTGGATGAAAAAGAAAACTATGCTAACGCTGATGTTAAAGATTTCCACTCTCTGATCAACGACGAAGTACGCGTTTACAAAGGTGGTTCGTGGAAAGATGTAGCATACTGGTTATCTCCGGGTACGCGCCGCTTCATGACCCAGGATTCATCAACAGCAACGATCGGTTTCCGTTGTGCTATGATCAACGCTGGTTCAAACAGATAATAAAGTTTACCTAACTATAGTTTTAAAGCCCGGACCAACATCCGGGCTTTATATTTTATATACCCCTATGAAAGAAGAAACAACCGAACATGCTCAGATCATAGTGAGAAGTTACAGCGATGTGTTTGAGCAGGATATAGAAGAAACGCTTTGGGCTTTTGTGCTGGATAAGGAAAACAGGCTGTACCAGATCGATAGCATTCCGTTCTATACTTCGCTGATTGCCTCAAATGATATTGTATTTGCAGACATCGACCCGGAAACAAAACAACTGGTTTACCAGAAAACAGTTAGCTACGGAGGTCACTCTACTATACAAGTAGTATTGAGCGACGAAACTATAGCTATGGATGACATTCGTGATACTTTCAGTAAGATGCGTTGTGTATCGGAACAGGTGAATGATGATTTTTTTGTGCTGGATGTTCCGGAAGATGTAGACTATAGTTTGGTAAAAACTGAACTAGATAAGCTGGAAGCAGAGGAGAAGATAGAGTATGCAGAGCCGAGCCTTTCGGATGTGCACCGCAAACAAACTTCAGGACTATAAACTATAGATCAGGCGGCAGCTATAGTTACAATACTGACTTCGGCTGCTCCTGCCTTTAACATCGCAACAGCACAGGCTTCTAAGGTTGCACCTGTTGTCAGTACATCATCCACTATAAGTATTCGTTTTTCTTTAACCTCTTCAGGATTAGATACTTCAAAAACCTGTTCTACATTGTGCCAGCGATTCAACCTGTCTTTCCGGGTTTGCGTGCTGGTATTTATAGTTCTGATTAGTACATCTGTTCTGGCAGGTAAATCCATAGCCTCGGCCAAACCACGCGCAAAAAAATCGGATTGGTTGTAGCCACGTTTGCGCAGCTTTTGTTTATGCAACGGCACCGGAACTATAAGATCGAACTGCTCATTATACTGAAAATCTTTAAGTAAGCTGCCATACCGTTGCCCCAAATGCTCACCCAGATCTTTAGCTCCTTTATATTTTAACTGGTGCAACAGCCGCTGCACACGACCCTTCGATTGGAAGTACACATAAGCAAATGCAAATCTGACAGGCACTTTACCCCAGAACCTGCGTTGCAACGGGTTTCGTTCGGTCGCTCCATGCTCATGAAAATCAGTATAAGGTAGCTTTATATTACAATCTGTACAGATGTAGCGCTCGCCTTTAACCATGGCTCCATTACAGGCAAAACAACTTTCCGGAAATAATAAGGCAAGCAGATCCTGAAACATAGTAGAGGGGTAGTGGTTAAGGTTTTGTTATTTTTTTGCCGTAATTTTATAATTATAGTTAAGCTATTTCAGCTAATCAATTTACAACAATGAGTCAAATAGAAGAATTCAACGAATATCGCTCGCGCATGAACGAGCGCATCATGTCTTACGACAATAAAGTGATTAAACGCTTCTTTAACCTTGATACAAATACATACGCAGAAGGAGCACTTGATGTAAAAACGAAAGAAATGCTGGGTTTGGTTGCCTCTATGGTTTTGCGTTGCGACGATTGCATTAAATACCACCTGGGCAAAAGCTTTGAAGAAGGCGTTACCGACGAAGAGGTATTTGAAGTATTCTCGATCGCCAACCTGGTAGGTGGTTCCATCGTGATCCCGCACTTCAGAAGAGCCGTGGAATATTGGGAAGAACTAAAAGCACAGAAAAGTTAATTGTTTAATGGTTGCATGGTACATTGTTAATGTTATCATAGATTAACAATTTAACTATGCAGCAATTCAACTTATGATAGAAGAATCAGATAACTTAGAACATAGATGGACGCAGCTTCGGGCTTTTATGATGAAGCAATTCGGAAAAAAGCCTGACCTGAACACCATTCTTTTCTTAATCGGAATTCAGGAACTCGGCAAAGGCATAACAGATTTTACCAAAGAAGAAAAGCAAGACCTGATGCACATTGCCACCTGTAAAGTATTCAGCCTGTCGGGTTACTACGAACTGGAAAAGATAGACGAAGACGGCTGGCCCCACTATAGAGCTGTTAAACCAATTCCGTTTGCCAACCTGAAAGAGCAGGAAAAAATGCTGAAGTGGCACATCCTGGAATATTTTACGCAGGCAGATCAACTATAATTTTTTAGTCAAAAGACTGTATGAAAGTGGACAAAGGACTTATAATTCTAATGTAGTCTTTTGTCATTCAGTCCTTTGTCAAATAGTCAAGTACAAAATGAAGATCATTACTTACAACGTTAACGGCATTCGTGCTGCTATCAGCAAAGGCTTCCAGGATTGGGTGAAGGCTGCTAACCCCGATGTACTGTGCCTGCAGGAGATAAAAGCTTGCGAACAAAAATTTGACCGTGCCATTTTCGAAGACATGGGTTACAACGTATACCTGCATCCGGCTGTTAAAAAAGGCTATAGTGGTGTGGCTATACTTTCAAAACTGAAACCGAACCATGTAGAGATAGGTTGTGGTATTGATTGCTACGATTTTGAGGGCCGGGTTATACGCGCAGACTACGACGATTATTCTGTGATGAGCGTATACATGCCTTCCGGCTCGAGCGGGGAGGAGCGCCAGGGCTTTAAGTTTCAGTGGATGGATGATTTCTATGGGTACATGGGCGATCTGAAACAAACACTGCCTGGACTTATAGTTAGCGGCGATTATAATATTTGCCACCAGCCAATAGATATTCATAACCCGAAATCGAATGCGAAGAGTTCAGGCTTTTTACCAGAAGAGCGTAACTGGCTCAGCAAGTTTATTGATAGCGGCTTTATAGATTCGTTCAGGCATTTTAATAAAGAGCCGCACAACTATACCTGGTGGAGTTACAGAGCCGGAGCACGCAACAAAAATCTTGGCTGGCGTATTGATTATAATATGGCTACCCAAAACCTAAGTGACAGGCTAAAACGATCGGCCATACTTACGGAAGCCAAACACTCTGACCATTGCCCTGTTCTGCTGGAAATAGGGTAGGCGGAACATACGAAAAGAATGTATTTTATAGTTATATTTAAGAGCACCTGATTATTAACTTTATAGTTTCATATACAGATAATTAGGTGCTTTTGCTTTATGTATAGCTGTAACCGCTCTGGTGGGTTAACGTTATAGTAACAAACACCTATGAAACAACAGGATGCACTTACCCAACTGATGCATCAGCTGCAGGCGTTCAAGAAGAAATTCTACCTGAACCTGTTGCTGCGGGGTAGCTTGTTTGCTATCGGCATGTTGCTTTCTATTTACATTATCTATAGTTTACTCGAGTACGTCTTTTATTTTCCGCAGATAGTACGCGCAATCCTTCTCTTTTCCTTTATAGGTATCATCATCTATGCTTTTGTTCGCTGGATAGCGATGCCGGTGGCTGCGTTGGCAAATCTTAGCAAGATCTTATCGGATGAACAGGCTGCTTTAAAAGTCGGTAGCTTTTATCCTGAAATAAAAGATAAGTTACTGAATGCCATCCAATTAAATAGCCTGGATAGAACAAACGAGCTGATAGCGGCTAGTATTAACCAGCGTTCCGGCCAGTTATTGCAGTTCAGGTTTAAAGATGCCGTTACCTACAAAGAGAATAAGCCGATCCTGAAATATGTGGCGCTTCCAGCTGTAGTCGCTCTCCTGATAGCGATGGTTTATCCGGCAATCTTCGTGCAGGGCACCGAACGCATTATAAACTATAAAACAGCATACGCACCGGTAGCTCCTTTTACTTTTGAAGTACAGAACGATGAACTACAGACTTTCCGGGGCGAAGACTTTGTGCTGAAAGTAGCGATTGAAGGGCAGGCCCTACCTAAGGAAGTATTCATCAATTATAATGGCCGCAGGCAATTATTGCAAAAAGCGGCAGACGGCAACTATAGTTATACGTTTAAGCAGCCACTCAAACCGATAGATTTCGAATTGGAAGGCTCTGGTTTTATGTCGGATACCTATACTTTAGAAACGCTTTCCCGCCCCAATCTTAAAGACTTTGAACTACAGGTACAATACCCAGCTTACCTGAACCGAAAACCTGAACTGATCCAGAATACCGGGAACGCAACCGTACCCGAAGGCAGCACGCTCACGTGGAACTTCAAAGCTTCCGAAACCGAAACTATAAACCTCTCTTTCGATAATCCGGCTCAGCAACTGAAAGCTGTAAGAGCAGACAACAGCTTTACGGCCACCAAAAAGATCAGCGAAAGCCAGAACTATAGTATCCAACTCAAAAACAAGCACAGCGCTAACAAAGAAGACATCAAATATCAAATTACAGCCATTGCTGATAAACATCCGCAGATTACGCTGGAACAGTTCCAGGACACAGCACTCTATAGTTATTTAGTGTTGGGTGGCGATGTAGCAGATGACTATGGTTTGTCCCGTTTGGCTATTCATTACCGCATCAGTAAGCAGGATAACCCTAAAGCTGGTTATAAAACTATAGCCCTACCACTTTCCCCCAGCCAGATTAGCCAGGCCTATTATTACCAATGGAACACCGCAGCCCTGAACATGCAGCCCGGCGATAAGCTGGAATACTTTGTTCAGGTTTGGGATAACGATGGCCTTCACGGACCTAAAAATGCCCGCACCCGCACCTTCGAGTTAAAAGTACCAACCAAGCGTGAGCTTGAAAAAGAACTTGACAGTAACGCCCAATCGGTAGGTAGCCAGATAAGCAAGACACTGGAGAAAGCGAACAAGTTACAGGATGAACTGGCTAAGTCAGAGGAGAAGTTAAAGACTAAGCGCGATCTGAACTGGCAGGATAAAAAACAACTGGAGGACCTGGTAGAAAAGAAAAAGCAACTGGAGCAGGACCTGGCAGCCATGAAGGAAATGTTTAACGAGCTGAATAAAAAGCAGAACATGCTAAGCGAGCAGGACAAGCAACTGGCCGAAAAAGCACAGGAACTGCAAAAGCTAATGAACGACCTGCTCGACCCTGAAACTAAGAAACTATACGAAGAACTGGAAAAGCTGCTTCAGGAGAAACAATCTAACGACCCTGAGCTTCAGAAGCTGTTGAGCAAACTCGATAACCGCGAGAAGAACCTGGAGCGCGAGTTAGAACGGGCAATGGAACTGTTCAAGCAACTACAATTTGAGCAGAAGCTGGATAACATAACCGAGAAATTGGAGGAAATGGCCCAGGAGCAGGAAAAGCTAGCTGATAAAACAGAACAGAAGCAGGAAGGCAACGAGCAACTACAGGAGCAGCAGAAGGATCTTCAGGAACAGTTTGAAGAAGTGAAAAAGCAAATGGATGAACTCAAAGAACTGAACGAAAATCTGGAAAACCCGAACTCGATGGATGAGCAACAGCAGGAGAAGGGCGAAGAGCAGATCGAGCAGAACATGGAGCAAAGCCAGCAGCAACTTCAGAAACAGCAAAACAAAAAAGCCAGCGAAAGCCAGCAAAAAGCAGGAAAACAGATGAAACAAATGGCCCAGCAAATGGACCAGATGATGAGCAGTATGAGCATGTCGGGTATGCAGCAGAACCTCGACCACTTGCGTGACATCCTGGAGAACCTGATCAAGCTATCCTTCGACCAGGAAGCTGTCATGAAATCGTTCCGTTCAGTTAACCAGAGCGACCCACGTTTTATCGCGTTATCGCAGGAGCAGCTCAGTCTGCGCGATAATGCCAAGATAATTGAAGACAGTTTATTCTCACTTGCTAAAAAAGTATTCCAAATTCAGTCGTTTGTTACCCGCGAAGTGACCACCATGAACCAGAGCATGGATAACAGCATGAAGGAACTCCGGGATAGAAATGTAAGCAAAGCCACAGCGCAACAACAACTCGCCATGACGAGTATGAATAATTTGGCCCTGATGCTGAACGACGCTTTGAAGCAAATGCAACAAGCCATGCAGAACATGCAGGGCGGAATGGCCGGAAAACAGAAGGGAAATCAGAAAAAACCGGGCGGTTTAGGCGAATTGCAGGACGCTTTGAATAAAAAAATAGAAGATTTGAAAAAAGGTGGCAAATCAGGTAAGGCACTGTCTGAAGAATTAGCTAAATTAGCTGCTGAGCAGGAGGCTCTCCGGAATGCCCTTCGTGAAATGGAGAAACAAGGCGCCAAGCCAGGTGAAAATGGGAAACAGGGTGAACTGGGAAATATTAGCCGGATGATGGAACAAAGCGAGACTGATCTCGTTAATAAACGGTTGACTGAGCAAACGATCATGCGGCAACGTGAGATCCTGACCCGGTTACTGGAAGCAGAAAGGTCGATGAAAGAGCGGGAGTTGGATAATAAACGGGAAGCTAAAACCGCACAAGACATTGCACGTAAACTTCCACCATCGTTTGAGAAGTACCTTAAAGCAAAAGAAAAGCAGACTGAATTACTTAAAACTATACCACCGGCTTTGTCACCGTACTATAAGCAAAAGGTAAATGAGTATTTTCAGAACTCTAAATTTTAAAAAAGCACCTAATAGTTTACATACCTAAGATTAATATGAATCAAGTTAAAATTCAGATTCCTTCCTTAATCGAAAACATCCGCGTAATTGAAAGTTTTATAGACAACTCAAAGGAAGAATTCGAGTTTGAAGATGATATCTATGGCAACATTATGGTTGCTGTGACAGAGTCTGTGAATAACGCTATCCGACACGGAAATAAGTTTGATAAAGACAAGAACGTTTATCTTACCTTAATGGTAGAACAGAACCAGCTTCTGTTTGAAGTGGAAGATGAAGGTCCTGGTTTTGATTACCAGCACCTGCCAGATCCTACTGCACCTGAAAACTTGGAGAACCCAGGCGGCCGTGGTATTTTCCTGATGCGCAACCTTTGCGACGAAGTTAACTTCCTGGATAACGGCAAGAAGGTACAATTGAAATTTAATATCGAAATGCATCAGAATGGATCATCCAATTGAGTTTCATAGCGAAGACATTGAATTTTCGTTATCAAACCCGGAGCAAGTAGCTGATTGGATTGCAACCATTATTGAGCAACACGATTTTGAGCTGGCTGGTCTTACCTACATCTTCTGTTCTGACGATTACCTGCACCAGATAAATGTAGAATATTTAGATCACGATACGCTTACAGATATTATCACTTTTGACAATGCCGATGAAGAAGGCGTAGTTGAAAGTGATATTTTTGTTAGTATAGATCGCGTCAAAGATAACGCACAAACATTAGGCATACCTTTCGAGGACGAACTTCACCGCGTTCTTATTCATGGCGTACTGCATCTGCTTGGTTTTAAAGACAAAACCGAAGAGCAGGAAGCACTTATGCGCAAACAAGAAGATTCTTGTTTATCTTTGCGAAAATTTTAATCGCAAAAAAGGAATTACCAATCCAAAGATGATGTTTCACGTGAAACATCTCTAAATTCAGAAATACATGTTTCCAGAATACGATATTATAGTTGTAGGAGCAGGCCACGCGGGATGCGAGGCCGCTGCTGCAGCTGCAAAAATGGGTTCAAAGGTTTTAATGGCCACCATGAACATGAATACGATTGCGCAGATGTCGTGCAACCCAGCTATGGGTGGTGTGGCAAAAGGGCAGATCGTACGTGAAGTTGATGCATTGGGCGGAATGAGCGGTATCATCACTGACCAAACCATGATCCAGTTCCGGATGCTTAATAAATCTAAAGGTCCGGCTATGTGGAGCCCGCGCGCGCAAAGCGACCGCATGCGATTTGCCGAAGCCTGGCGCCTGACTTTGGAGCAAACGGAGAATGTTGACTTCTGGCAAGAGATGGTTACGGGCATAGAAGTAGAAGAGGGAAGAGCCGTAGGTGTACGCACAAGCCTGGGGATAACTATACGTGGAAAGGCCGTTATCTTAACGAATGGTACATTTCTGAATGGTATTATCCACATTGGTGAGCGCCAGTTGGGAGGTGGCAGAGCCGCAGAAAAATCAGCAAAAGGTTTGACCGAGCAACTGAAAGAACTAGGCTTTGAAGCTGGCCGAATGAAGACCGGGACACCTCCGCGCGTGGATGGTCGCTCACTGGACTATAGCCGAATGGAAGAACAGTTCGGTGATGAGAACCCTTCTAAATTCTCTTACACCGAAACGACACCACTTGCACAACAACGCAGCTGCTACATAACCTATACCAACTCTGAAGTACACGATATCCTGAAAACCGGCTTTGAAAAATCGCCGATGTTCCAGGGACGAATTCAAGGTTTAGGCCCACGTTATTGCCCATCTATAGAAGATAAGATCAACCGTTTTGCTGACCGCGATCGTCACCAGATATTTGTGGAGCCGGAAGGATGGAGCACTGTGGAAGTTTACGTAAACGGTTTCTCTAGCTCGCTACCAGAAGATGTACAGTTAAAAGCGTTGCGTAAGATCGTAGGTTTCGAGAATGCTAAAATGTTCCGTCCGGGTTATGCAATAGAGTACGACTTCTTCCCGCCAACACAGCTTAACCTGAGTTTAGAAACAAAGCAGGTTGAGAACCTTTACTTTGCGGGTCAGATTAATGGTACAACCGGTTACGAAGAAGCTGCTTGCCAGGGATTGATGGCAGGTATAAATGCGCACAACAAGATAAACCAAAAAGCACCGTTCATATTAAAAAGATCAGAAGCTTACATTGGTGTATTAATTGATGACCTGGTAAACAAAGGTACTGATGAACCTTACCGTATGTTTACGTCACGTGCCGAGCACCGCATATTGCTGCGCCAGGATAACGCTGATATCAGACTTACAAAGCTTGGTTATGACCTTGGCTTGGCTGATGAAAGCAGATTAAAAACTGTGGAAAAGAAGATAGCCGAAACAGCTGAAATCATCGCTTACTTAAATAATAAGCCGATTGAGCCCGGAGATATCAACAGCATGCTGGAGAGCATGGGCTCAGCACCGATCGTAGAAAAGCAGCGTGCTGGCCAACTGATCAAACGACCTAATATCGAGATCCAACATATAGCGGCGGCAATACCTGCGGTTAAAGAATATTTAAGTAAGTTTAAAGCTGATAGTGTTGAGCAGGCTGAAATAGCAGTGAAGTATGAAAGCTACATCGAGAAAGAATACACGATGGCTGCGAAAATGGGCGAACTCGAAAACTATATTATAAAAGATAGAATCAACTACCGTAACATACCTGCCTTATCAGCGGAGGCAAAAGAAAAACTACTTAAGGTGCAGCCTGAAACTATAGGCCAGGCATCAAGAATAAGTGGCGTTTCGCCGGCTGATATTTCGGTATTGATGGTATACCTTGGAAAATAAATGAGCTACGAAAGACTGGAGCAGTGCCCGATCTGCAGTAAAGAGGATTTCAAAAACTTTATGGTAGTAACCGACAACTCTGTTTCAAAGGAGAGCTTTGTGATAGTGGAATGCGAGAACTGTACGTTTAAGTTTACAAATCCTCGTCCGGATGCAGAAAGCATTGGCAGCTATTACGAGTCGGAAGATTATATCTCGCACAGCAATACCAAAACCGGTATCATAAACAGGGCTTACCATGTGGTGCGCTCTATAACTACCAAACAGAAAGTAGAACTGATAAACCGGCATGTACCAGCCAAAGGAACAATACTGGATTATGGTTGTGGCACTGGAGTATTCCTGACAGCTTGTAAAAAAGATGGTTGGAAAATACGTGGGATAGAGCCAAGCGATAAGGCAAGAGAATTAGCGGAGAAAGCATCGGGAACCTCTATAGCTACAAGCTTATCGGAACTGGAAGATGAGAAGTTTGATGTGATCACGTTGTGGCATGTACTGGAGCATATGCATACGCTGAACGAAACTATAAAACAGCTGATCTCTCATTTAACGGAAGACGGTGTGCTTATAATTGCTGTACCAAATGCAGACTCGCATGACGCAAAAGAGTATAAGGAAAACTGGGCAGCTTATGATGTGCCCCGACACTTATACCACTTTACACAACCAACCATGAAGCGCTTGCTAAAGAAGCATAAGATGCAACTGGAGGAAGTGCTGCCTATGAAGTTTGATGCGTATTACGTAAGCATGCTGAGTGAAAAACATAAAGAGGGTAAAACCAAAATGCTGAACAGCGTACTAAATGGTTACAAATCGAACAGCTATGCCGAAAAAAATGGCAACGATTACTCAAGCCTGATCTTTGTAGCTAAACGTAAATAAGCATAAAACAGCAAATCAAAAATACCGTGGAAAAGGCAAGCGAAAGTTTGCCTCTTTTCATTTTTAAGCCATATTCTATGAAAATTGTCAACACCGTATTATTGGCATCAACTATTGTTACTCTGGCATCATGTGCCAGCGTTAGCAGCCCGGAAGGAGGACCAAAAGATACGACACCACCAACATTAATAAGCAGCACTCCGGCAGATCAGCAACTGAATGTAAACACAAGGACTATAAGTCTGCAATTTGATGAAGATGTGCAACAAGTAAATCTGCAGAAAGAATTACTGATCACTCCATATACGGATAACAAGTACCGGATAAAAATGGATGATGAGGTATTGATCCTAACCTTTGAAAAACCACTTCAGGACAGCACCACATATACCTTCAATTTCAGAAATGGAATTGCCGACATTAAAGAAAAGACAGTTGCCAAGGGATTAAAGCTTTCGTTCAGTACGGGAACATTTATTGATACAAGTAGGGTAGCCGGCCAGGTAGTAAACCTGATGACACAGGAACCGGAAGCAGATGCTATAGTTGCGCTTTACCCGGCAGAAGATACTTTGAACATACGAAAAAGCAGACCATACTACCAGGCACAAACCAATGCGCAGGGAGAATTCAGCTTCGAAAATATACGCGAAGGCAACTATAGAATATACGCGCTGAAAGATAAGAACAACAACTCGCTGTATGATAACGAAGGAGAGCGGATAGGTTTCCTGAAAAAACCTTTAACAATAAAAGCCGATTCTCAGAAAGTAACATTACAGACGTTTATTATTGATACCAAGAAGCCAATTGCCTTACAAAGACAAAAACTGGCGGACAGATTTACAATAACTTACAGTGAAGGCATAGAGAAAATAAATGCTGTTACTGCTACCGGGAAAGACACCATCTACTATAAAGCACTACCGGATGGCAAAACGATAGAGCTATTCAAAAGTCAAAATTTTAACGGTGGAAAAGCTTTAGTGGCAGCTGTGGATTCTGCTGGCAATAATACGCTGGATACAATTCAGGTGGATTTTGGCCAGGATTATACACAACGAATAAAAGGAGCGGCAATCAAAACTATCAACACAAAATCTGGTAACACCTTGTACCGCCCCAGCCAAAAACTAACGATAGAATTACAAACCCAGGTCAACATTAAAGGTACAGCTCCAATAACTATTCAAACTGATACAGCTACAAGCCTAGCTGTAAAATATCCGGAACAAATATCGCTTGATAAAACTGGAACCGAACTCACATTTACAATTCCGAAATTGGCAACCAGGCAGGCACCTTATACTATAGTTTTAGATAGTACCCAGATCGTGCCGATTCAAGGTAAAAATCTGAGCTACCCGAAACTGAACTTAACTATAGGGGAGGACAAAGGAACAGGCAGTGCCCAGGGAACTATAGCTACCACAGCTAAATCATTTATAGTGCAGTTGCTCGACAACAACTTTAAAGTTGTAAAGGAACTGAGGAATACCCGGAATTTCATTTTCCGTAATGTGGAGCCAGGCGTTTACAATATCCGGGTGTTAGTAGATGAAAATAATAATGGCAAATGGGACAGAGGCTCAGGCAAATTTGACAAGGAACCCGAAAGAGTATACATGTACCCGAATGAAGTAGAGATAAGGGCCAACTGGGAACTGGAAGACATCAAAATCGAACTATAGACAATAGGAGATCCAAAACGGGTCTCCTTTTTTTATGTACAATGTTTCACAACCCGTTCAAACATCTGGTCATGAGCGTAAGTAAAACATGTTCCACCGGACAAAACTTGTTACAAAAACTGCGAAAGAACCATAAAAATCTAAACAAAAAGGGAAAACCAAAAGTTGGTACAAGAAATCCACAAGTTGGTGTGGTATAACTGTGGATAAAAGTGGGTAATGTATTGAAAACACAAACACCCTAACCAACCGAGCATCCAAAAAGACCATGTTCCACGCTAAAAAGTGGATAGTGGTTTATAAGTACACATCAAAAAAACAGTTTTCCACGCGTGGAACAGGTGTGCAAAAAGAAATTCACATAAAACGCGTAAAAGTGGAAAAGCCATTTAACGGGCTGATCTATAAAATAATCGGAAGTTTAAAACTGTGGAACACCTGTGGATGAAACCAGAAACAGTAAACAAGTTATGAGCTTTGCCCGTGAAACATGAAACTTATGCACTTATAAACAGCCTAAATAGTGAAAGAAAGAAGAATTTAAGATTTAAGTTTTTTAAAATAATTAGAAGGTTGAATGTGTGGAAAGGTGTGGAACAGGAAGAAAAATGGCTTGAAAAAAATTAAAAGGAATATCTTTAAGAAGAGAAAAGAAAACGAACCAAAATAAAACGAATGAAATTAGCGCTGAAACTGACACTACCGTTCGAAGATCCTGTACTGATATTTACGCTGGTGCTTTTTATAATACTGGTATCCACAATAATTCTGAAAAGAATAAAAATACCAGGCATAGTGGGCCTGATCATAGCCGGTGTAATAATTGGTCCAAATGGCTTCGGGATACTACAGCGCGATGCCAGCATGATACTGTTCGGGACGGTGGGTATACTTTATATCATGTTCCTGGCAGGCCTTGAGATGGATATGGTAGGGTTTAAAAAGACCAAGAGCAGAAGCATTACCTATGGCGCACTTACCTTTTTGGTACCTATCATAATAGGGGCATTAACTTTCTTTTACCTTTTCGAATACGAATTTAAGTCTGCGGTATTACTAGGCTGTATGTTTGCGTCGCATACGTTGCTGGCGTACCCGATCGTCTCTAAACTGGGATTGGCTAAGAACGAAGCAGTAACGGTAACTATAGGTGGTACTATAATAACAGATACAGCAGTACTGATTGTGCTGGCAATTATAGTTGGCTCAATGGAGGGTAATATAAGCGCGACTTACTGGATGATACTGGCCTTAAAGCTGGCGGTATTTGTAGCGGTGGTACTGTTTGTTTTCCCGATGATTGCCAAGTTTGTTTTTAAAAGGATAGAAAGCGAAAAGGGAGCGCAGTTCATTTTTGTGCTGGCCATGGTATTTGCCGCTTCTTTTCTGGCGGAGCTGGCAGGTGTAGAGGCAATCCTGGGAGCGTTCCTGGCAGGTCTGGCACTAAACCAACTGATACCTCATACGTCAGCCCTCATGAACCGCCTGGAGTTTGTGGGTAACAATATTTTTGTGCCTTTCTTCCTGCTAAGTGTAGGTATGCTGGTTGATGTGAGTGTACTGTTTGAAGGGTGGCAGGCACTGGCAACTATAGTTATTGTAATTATACTGGCCATACTTACCAAATGGATAGCAGCATTTATAACACAGAAACTATACGGGTACTCATTAACCCAACGAAACCTTATATTCGGGCTTAGCACTGCAAGAGCCGCAGCAACACTTGCTGTAATACTGGTTGGTTTTGAAATGGGTATAGTAGAGGAATTTGCGCTGAACCTGACCGTAGTATTGATATTGGCAACCAGCCTTGTGAGTTCGTTTATTACCGAGAGAGCAGGACGTGCATTGGCAATTATCGAAAGCCGAAGAAAACCAGACCTGAGCGAAAAGCCTGACCGTATCCTGGTACCTATTGCAAACCCGGCAACTATAGAAAACCTGATAGATCTTTCTATCATGCTTAAAAACCCGGATTACCATGAGCCAATTTATCCGCTGGCAGTAGTAATCGACAACGAGCATGCAGAGGAGGAGATCTTCAAGAAAAACAAAATGCTGCAGGAGGCCATTAAACATGCTTCGGCTACTGACAACGACGTGCAACTGGTTTCTAAAATAGACATGAATATCTCGAGCGGGATATTACGTGCTATGAAGGAGATGATGATAACGGAAGTGGTGCTGGGCTGGAACGCCAAGATAACGACCCGCGACCGTATTTTCGGGACAGTGCTTGACAACCTGCTGGAGAATACAGAACAGATGATACTGGTGAGTAAGATCGTGCAGCCGCTTAATACTACCCGCCGTATTATCGTTATTGTTCCGTTAAACACCGAACTGGAGCGTGGCTATTTAAGATGGATCAGGTCGGTTAAGACATTATCGGTGCAGCTGGGTGCCAAAATATTATTCAGAGGCCGTAGACGTACCTTAAACAAGATCAAACAGACATTGGCAACTACTAAGCCTATAGTAGAAGCGGAGTTTGAGCCACTTACTGATTTTAAGGAAGTGGAAAACATGAAAACCAAGCTGGCAAAAGATGATATGATTGTGGTGATATCAGCGCGGCGAGGCACCATTTCTTACAACAGCAACATGGACTATGTGCCACGACTGCTATCCAGGAACTATAAAGAGAACAGCTTTATTATAGTTTACCCGGAGCAAAACCCGATGCTGCAAGAAAACGGATACCTAAACCTGGGCTACGCAGCAGATGGCAGATGATAAAAAAGCGTTTAACTATAACCTTGATTTCGATAAGACCGATTTCAGGAAAAACCCGGAACTATACCGTGTAGGTAAAGGCGAACAGGGAGTGTTGCTGGTAGAGCCTTATAAATCCGAGATACTGCCGCACTGGCGCTTTAAAACGCCCGAAATAGCCAAAGAATCGTCGGAGAAGATCTATAGTTTGTTTGAGGAATACCTGGAGCAGGAAGATTTTGTGGGAGCCGACATGGCACGCAAGTTTTTACAGATGGGGTACACCAGATCGCGACGCTATGCCAACCATAAATCCGGAAAGAAGTATAAAGGCCCTGTGCCCGACGATAAAAAAGGACAGAGCGGCGCACACGGCCGTGAGGAATTACCGAGAGAGATGGATCCGGTAAAAGCAGAATCAGCGGCTATCTTTAAAAAAAAGTGGGATCAGGCAAAACAGCACAGTACCTATATCAGATTAAAAGAGGCATTTAAAGCCCGTTATGAGCGATAAAATAATTAGCTGTAACCGTAATATCTCATAAAGAGTAATTCACATATCTTTGCATAAAAAGAAAAACACACTATAAAAAAATGATCAATAAAGACATCAGGTTAGGCAAGGGACTTGGTAAGATCAAGTTCGGCCTGACACAGGACGAAGTAGAAGAGTTAATTGGCGAGCCGGAAGAGGTGGAAGAATCGGATGAAGACGATGAGTTCGAGCACCAGGCCTGGAATTACTGGGAAGAGGGCTACTCGCTATACTTCGACAAAGAAGATGACTACCGCCTAAGCTGTATAGAAACGGCAAACCGCGAAGTTCAGCTTTGGGATGAGCGCATTTTTGAAATGAGCCAGGAACAGGTAAAACAACTTTTTGCAGATCATGATATAGTTGATCCGGAGGAAGAGGAAATGGAAGGCGGCGAAACCCGTATCTCTTACGAGCGCCACATGATAGACCTGTACTTCGACGAAGACCAGCTGATAGCCGTAAACTTCGGCGTTTATATTGACGACAACCTGGAAGTAAAGTGGCCTGAGAAATAAGCTCAAGCTAAACTATAAACCATAAAAAAGGCGCTGCAAAATCTGCAGCGCCTTTTCTGTTTTCATAAACTATAGTTCTTACTTAAAGAAGAAGCTTTTCAGTTCTTCCTGCATTACAGGGTTAATTGCAATAGCAAGTATCAGCGATATGATCAGACCTATAGTTACCGAAATGATATCTTTAAAAATCAGGTTAAAGGTTTTCGCGAATTTCTCACCTTTATCGTGTGCACGCAGGCGCATACCCAGCTCACGGCCGGCCAGCAAACCAACAAACACCCAGGTAGTACTCATCGGTATGTTATTCACTTCTTTAAAGTAGTAAAGTATAAGGGCGTATACCAGGTCAATTATAGTTGCGCTTCTAACATCACGTACTTCCGATTTCTCATTGATTACGTTCTGTATCTTGTCGCCTTTCATGTAGAACAGGAAGCCCAGACCCAGGAAGATAAAGCCTGTAAAGGCCAGGAACTCATAAATGTTCATTTGGCGTGGCAGGTAAACTGCAATGTTAGCCAAGTCCTGCGCCAACCATATGTACCACAGAAATCCACTGATTACCCACTGCGCTACTGTCCAGAAGAAATGTGCTTCACCTTTGATAAAGCGTTTTATAACCTTAGATAGTGCCAGGTAAATAATAAGTGCCGCAAAGAAGGCCCCAAAGTAACCTAACAAGCTTTTATTAACCATGCTTACAATAGTACCCGATGAAGCCGTGAAAACGCTCAGCAACATAAACGTTGTAGAAACCGGGATACGGAAACGGGTTAAAAGCAGAAGTATAATAGGAGAAGCCAGCTGCAGGTATACAAAGCTGGTTGGTGTTTTATCAAGGCCTTTCGTAGCTAAACGCTGATACGTAACGTCGCCATCAAAAACATACCAGCTGTAAGAAACAGTAGCAACAAAAATAAGGCCCATAAACAGCCATTGCCAGTACCATTTTTTGTCTTCGTTAGAGCCTATAAAAGTACCAAGCGTTTGTATACTGTCGTTGGCGATAGCAGAGTAACCGGCAAAAGCAAAACCAACCCACATGGCTATACTCGGGTAAGGATAAACTGCACCTGCGAGTATCAGAGAGAAAGCTATGAAGTATAAGAACTTCTTTTCTTTCTGCAGAACTACATCAACAAGGCTATATCTTTTGGTAAACTTGTGAGGGTGAGCATCTAAAACGTGCTTCGGGCTTTTTTTAGTTTTAGGCATTTTGGTGTCTAAAGATGGTAAATTAAAAAACGGCGCAAGTTAGTTTAATTTATTGTTATGAATTAAAGGCTAATGTTATCAAATTGTTAACACACCCGAAACTGCCATCAAGCTCTTATAAGCCTACAAACTATAGTTAGCTAACTATAAAAAGCACCTCTAAAACAGAAAATACGTTTGGCATACGCAATGCTAAAAAAGCTATCTTTGCACCTATGGCAACAAAAGAGAAAACTACTGAAGAAAATACCCAGTTAAAAGACATTATTTCGCATGCAAAAGAGTACGGTTTCGTATTCCCGAGCAGTGAGATCTACGATGGTTTGCAGGCTGTTTATGATTACGGCCAGATGGGTGTGGAGCTGAAGAACAACATAAAGCAGCTCTGGTGGAAATGCATGACTCAACTGAACGAGAACGTGGTTGGCCTGGATGCAGCCATCTTTATGCACCCGCTTACCTGGAAGGCTTCCGGCCACATCGATAGCTTTAACGACCCGATGATCGATAACAAAGACTCGAAGAAGCGTTACCGTGCCGATGTGCTGATCGAAGAAAAAGCTGCTGCTTTAGAGAATGAAGGCAAAGTAGAAGAATCGGGAGCACTGCTGGCTGAGATGGGTAAGCTGTTGGAAGCAGAAGACCTTGACGGTGTACGTGAGCTTATAGTTCGTGAAAATATAAAATGCCCTATTTCCGGAACAACTAACTGGACCGAAGTTCGGCAGTTTAATTTAATGTTCTCAACGCAGGTTGGTTCTGTAGCTGAAGATTCGAGCACTATCTATTTAAGACCGGAAACGGCTCAGGGTATATTCGTTAATTTCCTGAATGTGCAGAAGACCGGCCGTATGAAAGTACCTTTTGGTATCGCTCAGATTGGTAAAGCCTTCCGTAACGAGATTGTGGCGCGTCAGTTCATTTTCCGTATGCGTGAGTTTGAACAGATGGAATTGCAGTTCTTTGTACGCCCTGGCACCGAGATGGAATGGTACGAGAAATGGAAAGCAGCCCGCAAGACCTGGCACGAAGCAATTGGTATTCCGGCTGAGAGCCTGCGCTACCACGACCACGAAAAGCTGGCCCACTACGCAAACGCTGCTGTTGATATCGAGTATAAATTCCCGTTCGGTTTTAAAGAAGTAGAAGGTATCCACTCGCGTACTGATTTCGACCTGACCCAACATCAGGAGCTGAGCCGCAAGAAAATGCAGTACTTCGATAACGACCTGAACGCAGATGGCAAGCCATATGGTAACTACATTCCTTACGTGATCGAAACATCGGCCGGTGCTGACCGCCTGTTCCTGATGACGCTTTGCAATGCCTACCAGGAAGAAGAAATTACTGAAGGCGACGCGACCAAAACGCGTACGTTCCTAAAGTTGCACCCGGCTTTATCTCCGGTTAAGGCTGCTATTCTTCCGTTAACTAAAAAAGACGGCCTGCCGGAAAAAGCAACTGAGATCTTCAATTCGCTGAAGTACGATTTCAACATGATCTACGAAGAGCGCGACAGTATCGGTAAGCGTTACACCCGTCAGGATTTAATAGGAACACCATTCTGTGTCGCCGTGGATCACCAGACACTGGAAGACAACACCGTTACCGTTCGTGACCGCGACAGTCGCGAGCAGGTGCGTATGCCGATCTCAGAGCTAAGAACTTACATTGACAATGCCGTTAGCTTCAGAAGCATACTGGAGAAATTAGCATAACTATAAACTATAGTTTAAACGAAAGCCGAAGGTTATGCAGCCTTCGGCTTTTTTATTTATAAAGATATCGGGCTTGCTGTTTTGGACATCCCTGTCCGAAACTTTACTGCTTAGGACGTCCACGTCCGCGTAAACAGTAACACGGGGACAAGGATGTCCCCAACAGTCTTTTTTCAGACATCTATGTCCTAAAGAGCATAACTATAAACTATAGTATTATTTGAAAGGCAGCCTGGGAAACCAGGCTGCCTTTTTCTTTGGTGTTCCCTGTGGAAAAATCTTATGAAATCAGCCCATTTTATACTGTAACCGCATTTTAACTATAGTTTATACTATAGGCAGGAGCAAAAACTATAGTTAGAGTAATCAGCAAAATCAGGTAAAAAGAGCACTTAGGACCTAACCTTTTAAATCTGACTGAAGTTAGAAGGCTTGTTAGATCTTAATACAACACGATTATGCTTAAATGTCTGAAATCACTCTTATTTCTCAGCTTATTTTTCCAGTTCAGCTGCAACGACAATGACGACCAACCAGATCCTGTTCTACCGGATGCCGAATTTACCGATAGAGTAGTTACAAGTGGTTTAAGTTATCCCTGGGAATTGGTCTGGGGCTCTGATAATGCTATCTGGATGACGGAGCGTGGTGGAAAAGTAAGCCGCGTAAATCCTGAAACAGGCACCATAACTATAGTTGCTACTATAAATGAAGTTGAATCGAGGGGAGAAGGTGGCTTGTTAGGCATGGCCCTGCACCCAAATTTTAGTTCTACCCCGGAAGTTTTCCTGGTTTACAACTATGTAACTGTTGGCGGCGAATACTCTGAGAAAGTAGTAAAGTACAGCTATAACGGTTCTGCACTTATTAATCCGCAGGTCATTTTTGATGGTATTGGTGCGCTTAATTATCACAATGGTAGTCGACTGGTTATTTCTGATGATCTGAAATTATACATAACTACTGGTGATGCTGGTACCGTGCAGTGGGCGCAGGATATGAGTTCGCCGAACGGCAAAGTGCTGCGCATAAACCTGGATGGCTCTATTCCTGCTGATAACCCGGTAAGTGGAAATGCAGTCTGGAGTTTAGGTCACCGTAATGCGCAGGGGCTTGTTTTTGCGAAAGGTAAACTATACAGTTCCGAGCATGGGCCGGAAAAAGATGACGAGATAAATATCATTCAGAAAGGTGGTAACTATGGCTGGCCGGATGTAAATGGCTTTTGCGACGAAGCTGGTGAGCAAAGTTTCTGTAATGAAAAGAACGTGGTAGAACCGTTGGTAAGCTATACGCCAACTATAGCTGTAAGCGGAATGGATTACTATGACAACGCCCAGATACCACAATGGAAAAACTCGTTGCTGGTAGCTACCCTGAAAGATCGGACTCTCTACCAGTTTAAGCTAAATGAAGCCGGTACCGAAATTATAGAAACCAACGAATTTTACCGCGGCGAGTATGGTAGGCTGCGCGATGTGTTAGTTGCTCCAAACGGTAAAGTATATATAGCTACCAGCAATGGCTCCGACGATAAGATCATAGAGATCAGCCGTGGAAACTGATTGTTGAAAAACCGAAAGGAATAGCGCGCTAAAGCTCCCTTTCAGCGATTTTATAGTTTAGTTTTCAACTATAGTTTCTGCTTCGTTCCACAGGGAACAAAACTATAGTTCAGGCTAGAATGTTATCTATAGACAGACCAAATCTATAAAGCTATGGCAAACACATCTAAAACAAACAGCAGCAAGTCATCTGAAAAAGACCCGTGCTGGAAAGGGTACGAACAAGTAGGCATGAAAACCAAAGACGGTAATAAAGTGCCGAATTGTGTTCCGGAAAGCAAATCATCATCTAAAAAGAAAAGTTAATTAAGGCAGATAAGTAAAAGAAAAGCTCCGCTCGAAACGGGGCTTTTTTGTTGCCGCACTTATATGCAATGGTTGTTGTTAGCTTTAAGAGATGCCGGTAAGCATTTTGAGTTTATAAGAATGAGCAAAATTGCCTAACTTTACCGGCTTATAGTCAAACTGCTAACTATAGCTGCTAAACCTATAGTTTATAGTTTAGATATCAGTGCATTCGTGAGATAAAGATAAACCTGAAAACGGTGAAGTATAACGAGTATAAAAATCTGAATTACGCCAAGCTTGGCGAAGACGTACTGGCTTTCTGGAAAGAGCACAACATCTTCCAGAAATCAGTGGCGACGCGTGAAGGCAACGATAACTTCGTGTTTTACGAAGGGCCGCCATCTGCAAACGGAACGCCAGGTATTCACCACGTAATGGCGCGTGCGGTTAAAGATATTTTCTGTCGCTACAAAACCCTGAAGGGCTACCAGGTAAACCGCAAAGGCGGCTGGGACACACACGGCCTTCCGGTAGAGCTGCAGGTTGAGAAAGAACTGGGCATTACCAAAGAAGATATCGGTAAGAAGATAACGGTAGAGGAATATAACCAGCGCTGCCGCGAAACAGTAATGCGTTTTAAGGACCAGTGGGACGACCTGACCGAGAAGATGGGTTACTGGGTAGACCTGGACAATCCGTACATCACCTTTGAAAACGAATACATCGAATCTTGCTGGGCACTGCTGAAGCGCCTGTACGATAAAGGTTATTTGTATAAAGGATATACGATACAGCCATACTCGCCGGGTGCAGGTACAGGTCTGAGCTCGCACGAGCTGAACCAGCCGGGCTGCTACCAGATGGTAAAAGATACCACTATCGTCGCGCAGTTCGAGCTCAAGAAGATCACCCGTAACATGTTCCTGTTCGAGAACGAAGAGGAGAAAGTTTACTTCCTTGCCTGGACGACGACCCCATGGACGCTTCCGGCTAACACCGCACTGGCAGTTGGGAAAGGTATAAAGTATGTGAAGGTGAAAACCTATAACCCGTATACTTACGCGCCGATCTCGGTTATACTTGCCAAAGACCTGGTAAGCCGCTACTTCAACGATAAAGCCAAAGACCTTGCCCTGGAAGACTATAAACCGGGTGATAAACTGGTGCCGTTTAAAGTGGTAGAAGAGTTTGTGGGTGCTGACCTGGCAGGAGTAGAGTACCACCAGTTGATGCCATACGTGCAGCCGGACAAGCCAGCCTTCAGAGTTATAGTTGGAGATTTCGTGACAACCGAAGATGGTACAGGTATCGTGCATATCTCACCAACATTCGGTGCCGACGACTTTAGAGTAGCCGCTCAGAACGACATACCGGCGCTGCTGGTAACTGACGAGAATGGCAAGCAAGTACCTATCGTAGACAAGCAAGGTAAGTTTGTGAAAGAAATCACGGACTTTGCCGGCATGTACGTGAAGAACTACGATGGGCAGGATGAGTCTGATCCGAATTATAGGTCAACCGACGTATTGATCGCCATCAAACTGAAAGAAGAAAACAAAGCCTTTAAAGTAGAGAAATACGAGCACACTTACCCGCATTGCTGGAGAACCGACAAGCCGGTACTTTACTACCCACTGGATAGCTGGTTCATCAAAACTACTGCGGTGAAGGAAAGAATGATCGAGCTGAACAAGACGATCAACTGGAAACCGGAATCTACGGGCTCTGGCCGTTTTGGTAACTGGCTCGAGAACCTGGTTGACTGGAACCTGTCGCGCTCGCGCTACTGGGGTACGCCGCTGCCAATCTGGAGAACTGAGGATGGGGAAGAAGAAATCTGCATTGGTTCTATTGCAGAGCTGAGTGAGCAGATCGATCATGCTGTGGATAAAGGTTTCATGGATGCGGCTGTTGAGATAAACGACCTGCACCGCCCATACGTGGATAACATCGTATTGGTAAGCCCATCAGGCAAGCCAATGTACAGAGAGCCAGACCTTATCGACGTTTGGTTCGATTCTGGTGCGATGCCTTATGCACAGTGGCATTACCCGCTGGAGAACAAAGACATTTTTGAGCAGAACTTCCCGGCAGACTATATTGCCGAAGGTGTTGACCAGACCCGTGGCTGGTTCTTTACGCTGCACGCCCTGGCTGTGATGCTGGAAGACAGCGTAGCGTACAAAAACGTGATCGCAAACGGCTTGGTGCTGGATAAGAACGGAAACAAGATGAGCAAGCGCTTAGGCAACGCCATCGACCCGTTTGAAATGATAGGCCAGTATGGTCCGGATGCTGTGCGTTGGTACATGATCGCGAATGCGCCGCCATGGGATAACCTGAAATTTAATGCAGATGGTGTAGTGGAAACACAGCGCCGTTTCTTCGGAACGCTGCAGAATACGTACTCTTTCTTCGCGCTGTACGCTAACCTGGATAACTTCATGTATGCCGAAGCCGATGTGTCGCTGGAGCGCAGAACTGAAAGTGACCGTTGGATCATCTCGAAACTGAATACGCTGGTGCAGGATGTAGACGCTTATTTTGCAGACTACGATCCAACCAAAGCCGCCCGCGCTATCCAGGATTTCGTGACCGATGATTTGAGTAACTGGTACGTGCGCCTTAACCGCAAACGTTTCTGGAAAGGTGAGTACAACGAAGATAAGATCGCTGCTTACCAGACACTTTATACTTGCCTGGAAACGATAGCCAAACTTGCTTCGCCTATCGCGCCGTTCTATACCGAGCAATTGTTCCGTGACCTGAACAGCGTAAGCGGTAAAAACAAAGTTGAGTCAGTGCATCTTGCTTATTACCCTGAAGTATCACTTGCTGCTATAAACGAAGACCTGGAAGAGCGCATGGCGCTGGCACAGTCGGTATCATCATTGGTACACTCGCTGCGCAAAAAGCACATGATCAAGGTGCGTCAGCCGTTGCAGCGTGTGCTTATACCGATACTAAGCGAGCACACCAAGCACCAGATACAGGCCGTAGAAGACCTGATCATGAGCGAAGTGAACGTGAAGCACATCGAGTATATTGATGATACTTCCGGCATTTTGGTAAAGAAGATCAAGCCTAACTTTAAAAAGCTGGGCCAGGTATTCGGACCGAAAATGAAACTGGTTGCCGCCGCTGTGCAGCAAATGAACCAGGATGACATCGCAAAGCTGGAACGTGAAGGTGGCTTTGAAGTACTGATCGCGGATGATGAAACTGCCGTGCTGACACCGGATGATGTGGAGATCTCTTCAGAAGATATACCAGGTTGGTTGGTAGCCAGCGAAGGCAAACTGACAGTGGCCCTGGATGTAACTATAACCGAAGAGCTGAAGCAGGAGGGCATCGCCCGCGACCTGGTAAACCGTATCCAGAACCTGCGCAAAGACAGCAACTTGGAAGTACAAGACAAGATCCATATCCTGATGCAGCCATCTGCTCCGGAAGTAAATGCTGCCGTCGATAATTTCAGAGACTATATCTGTACCGAAACCCAGGCATTGAGCCTGGCTATAGTTGACGGATTGCCGGATGGTACACTGTTGGAAATGGACGAGTACCAGATCTACATGCAGATCCGTACTGAAGCTGTTACAGTTTAAACTATAAACGCACCCGTTTGTCTAATACTGACGGGTGCGTTTCTTTTTATTAAGTATACTTGCAGTTGCTGATAAAAATAACCCGGCAGCGCTGCTTACCTGACACACATGAAATACTGGAAATTTTACCTGCTCAGCCTTGTTGTGATCCTGATTGACCAGGTCGTAAAGCTGATCGTGCATTACAACATGGAAATGGGCCTTCCGGGCGAGATACATGTTATCGGCGATTTTTTTAAGCTGCACTATACCCTGAACCCGGGTATGGCATTTGGCGTGGAGTTGGGCTCTGAGTATGGCAAGCTAATGCTAACGTTGTTTCGTTTAGTGGCTATGTTTGGTATCGGTTATTACTTGTACTACCTGGTAGAGCATAGAGCTCCGAAAGGCTTGATCTGGTGTATTGCACTTATATTGGGTGGAGCAGTTGGTAACCTGATCGACAGTACATTCTATGGTGTTTTATTTGATAACGCTCCTTATGGATCGTCTACGCCATGGTTCCATGGGCAGGTAATTGATATGTTTTACCTGGATATCTGGGAAGGCATTATACCGCATTGGGTACCTTTAATGGGTGGAAAACCGATGTCGTTGTGGCCGATCTTTAACGTAGCCGATGCTGCTATTTTTATTGGTGTATTAACTATCCTGTTCAATCAAAAACGCTTTTTTGGCGAGCACCACGAGCAGGAACACAAAACTGTACAACAGCAAGGCTTCTAAGCTGAACTATAAACTATAAAAAGGCGGCTGTTCCATGTGGAGCAGCCGCCTTTTTGTTTTTGCCGGAAATGCAATTTCAGAATTGATAAGCCGTTTATAGTTCTGGCAAAATCATCTGTTTATAGTCAGAAAAATCTCACTTATATTTAATACTTTATTGCCTGTAATGACATTTTCATTCTTTTGATCAATGAAACTACCAAAACTTTTAGCCGCCGTTTTTTTATCGTTTAGCTTATACTCCTGTAGCTGCGAAGACGTGAATCTGGGTAAGTTGGAGCAAACTGGTGAACTGACTTCTTTTCTGCCGGCACAGGGAAGAAGCTATTTTGCTACATATAACAATACTAAACTGCCACTTTCTTACTATACACCAGATGACTCTTCTCCGCTAAGAGTACCAGTAAGAGAAACAGGTAGCAAAGCAATGGTCGGCAAAGGTGGTACCTATGATTGCATCGAATACTATACTGCCGAAGAGAAAGAGTATCCAGGTTATATAGAGGGGAAAAACCCATTCTATTTAAATCAGAAGTATACGAAGGATGTTAATCAGTTTGCTTTCAACAGCATTAAAGACAAAGACCAGGTAGTAGATGTAATTGAATTTATAGTTGGCTTTAACAATAAATTTCCGACTACTATAACCCGCGGCATGGGTAGCTACGATAGTTTTATGCCATACCGAAGCTTTACGTTAGCTAAAGATCCGGAAGCGTTACTGTTTAAGCGAAGTGACATGACACAGGAGTTTTTACCAACTATAACCCTGAATGGCGTGCAGCACCAGAACGTTTACCACCTGTACCTGAACAGCCCGCAGTACACCGAAGACGAAAAATTCTTTAACCAGTATTACCCGCTGGACTATCCGCAGGGCATTTATGTGAAGGAAGGAATTGGTATAGTTCAGGCCTATACCGCCGATGGTAAGCAGATAGATATAACAGTAGAGTAGCGAATACGGCAAAAACTCTTATTTTTACCTGAAGCTTAAACCTGAATTACCTTGACTACCCCGAAACCCATTCTTAAAGTCACCAACCTGGAAACCGTTTTCTCGACACACCGCGGCACTACCAAGGCTGTGGACAAGGTATCGTTTGAAATATACCCGGGCGAAACGGTAGCTATAGTTGGAGAGTCAGGTTCAGGTAAGTCGGTTACATCGCTTTCAGTGATGCGGCTAATCAACACACCACCGGGCCGCATAGCAGGTGGTACAGCCATTTTCCAGTCAGAGAAGTTTGGCGAAGTAGACCTGTTCTCGTTGCCTGAAAACCAGATGCAGCAGATACGTGGCAATGACATTTCGATGATATTCCAGGAGCCGATGTCATCGCTGAACCCGGTTTATACCTGTGGAAAACAAGTGGCGGAGGTATTGCTGCTGCACAGGGAAATTTCAGAAAAAGAGGCCAGGGAGCGAACTGTAGCCCTTTTTGAGAAAGCCAAACTACCACGACCGGAGAAGATTTTCGATGCTTATCCACATGAGATTTCTGGCGGACAGAAGCAGCGCGTAATGATCGCCATGGCCATGGCCTGTGAGCCAAGTATACTAATTGCTGATGAGCCAACTACGGCCCTGGACGTAACCGTGCAGGCACGCATGTTGCAACTGATCGATGAGCTTCGTGTAAAAGAAAATACAGCTGTTCTGTTCATCACGCACGATCTGGGAGTAGTGGCCGAAATTGCCGACCGTATCCTGGTAATGTATAAAGGCAAACTGGTAGAGCAGGGGAAGGTACTGGATATCTTTACAAATCCACAGCACCCTTATACCAAAGGTTTGCTAGCCTGCCGTCCTAAACTATCTGCCAAGCCACAATCTATACTTCCGACGGTTTCTGATTTTATGCTGGAAGATGAAAATGGGAACATTATAGAGCGAAAGAAAGAAGTTGTTGAGCCATCGCTGGTAGATGTGGTGAATAGCTATGTAGGCACCGTTACTGATATAAAACACCAGCAGGACAACAAGCAAAAGCCACCCTTACTTAAAGTGGATAACCTGAAAGTATACTTTCCGATAAAGAAAGGCTTTTTTGGTCGTACTACCGATTATGTAAAAGCTGTGGATGGCGTGAGCTTTACTGTTAACCCCGGTGAAACGATTGGCCTGGTAGGAGAGTCGGGTTGTGGGAAAACTACCTTAGGCCGTGCCTTACTACGGTTAGTAGAACCCACAGAGGGTAGTATTATCTTCAATGGCCGTGATATAGCCCAGCTTAGCTCAGAAGAGCTCCGCAAAAGCCGACGCGATTTCCAGATGATCTTCCAGGATCCCTACGCATCGCTGAACCCAATGCACACAGTAGGTGATGCTATTATGGAGCCTATGCGTGTGCATAAACTATACGCTAACGACAAAGAACGCAAAGCTAAAACCATGGAACTGCTTGAAAAGGTAGGGCTTACGGCAGAACACTTCCAGCGTTATCCACATGAGTTCTCGGGTGGCCAGCGGCAGCGTATCAGTATTGCCCGGGCATTAGCCTTACAGCCTAAATGCATTATCTGCGACGAATCCGTTTCAGCGCTGGATGTATCGGTGCAGGCACAGGTGCTTAATTTGCTTAATAAACTAAAGCAGGAGTTCCAGATGACCTATATCTTTATTACCCACGACTTGTCAGTGGCCAAATATATGTCGGACCGCATTCTGGTAATGAGCAAAGGGCAGATCGTGGAGAGTGGCACACCGCAGCAACTATACCTCAACCCACAGCAGGAATACACACGCACTCTCATTAACGCCATCCCGAAAGGCGAAGTAGAAGACATCCTGCAGGCGCAGGAGAAACGCGAGTTAATGAAAGCAGGGCGGTTATAGTTTCAAAGTTTCCGTTGTCCAACCACCCCCAACCCCTCAGAGCTACGCTCGCTACCTTCGAAATCTCTTCCCGGTAGTTTAATGCGGGGAGTTTTTATGCTATTTACTTTGTCATCTCGAACAGCGTGAGAGATCTGATACAGTTAACATCCCCCTTCGCCCCCTTCAAAGGGGGACTTTCTGTCTTTGCTATAGTTGAGGTTATAGTTTTATAGTTACAGCCAGTCGAGCGGACAGGTCGCGACCTGTCCCTACGGAACTATGACCACGATAAATGTCGGAGCTTACCGGTTCAAACTATAGAAAAGCAGTTGCTATGAGAAATTTATCAGTCTTTGGGTTGAGCGCCTTGTGAATATCTGGTGCCGTCAGGCATTGCGAGGTACGAGCAAAAGAGATTCGCGCAGCGCGATGCCCGAAGACGGGGCCTCCCTTAATGAGGGCACCAAAGCTGGATTGAAACGATAGGAGAGTAAAGCTCCCAGGATGAAAAGTGATTTGAAAGGATAGCTTGGTTAAAGAAGGATTACCCTAACTATAGAACCCAGATTTCTCCTAACGTCGAAATGACAAAAGAGAAACTATAGGATACATAAGATCCTTCGACTAACGCTCTAAATGACAAAGGAATTAAAAACTTAACCCTTTCTTAACACACATTATTCCCGATCAATAACCATTATATAGCAGTTTCTATATAAATTACCCTATAATTGCAATTATACTTTAGCCAAAGCGCTTTTTGTGGCGTATAGTATCAAAACTATTTAAGGTAAAGATTGTAAATACACTGGAGTGCGGCCAATGGGGCTGAATTCCTACCAATAAGATACATGAGAAGTAAAAGAGATAACACTAGCGGCAGAGGAAAAGGCCGCAGCGACAAAGGTGGCTCCCGCCGTGGCGAGTCATCAGCAAGAAAAGAAGGATCACCACGCAGTGAATCATCATCAAGAAGAGAATCGGGCGGTAGCCGCAGATCAGGTGACAGAAGAGAATCGTCTGGGCGCAGAGAAGGTGGCCGCGACAAGTCAGCTAAAGGAATGGTGCTGGAACTGTTCTCTAAAAATCCCGATACAGAATTTACGCTTCGCCAGATATACCGCCGCTTAGGTGTGGTAGATAAAAAAGGCCGTGAACTGGTAAGCGATATGCTTTCCGCCTTGCAGCGCGATGGCCGTATTCTGGTAGACGAAGACAAGTATACGCTAAACCTGAAGGTGGAAATTATCACCGGCAGGGTAGATATGGCCAATAATAAGTACGCTTACATTGTATCGGAACAGACTGAAGACGACGTGCGCGTGTTCCGGGAACACCTGAACTATGCCATGGATGGCGACACCGTGAAAGTAGAAGTATTGCCAACCTATGAAGGCGGACGTGCCGAAGGTATAGTTGTGGAAATTCTGGAGCGCCGCCGCGAAGAGCTGGTAGGTATCATGCAGTTGTCGAAGAACTTTGGCTTTGTAGTTCCGGATTTCAAGAAACTATATTTCGATATTTTTGTAGGCGAGCGTGGCCTTAATGGGGCTGAGAACGGCGACAAGGTACTGGTAAAAATTACCGAATGGCCTGATAAACCCGGCAAGAACCCGACTGGCGAAGTAACGCGTGTATTCGGACCTGCGGGCGAGCACGAAGCTGAGATCCATTCTATAATGGCGGAGTTCGGTTTGCCATTCGAGTTTCCGGAAACTGTAGAAGAAGAAGCTGAAAGCATATCAGATAAGATCACACAAAGTGAAATTGCCAAGCGCCGCGACTTCAGAGATGTAACCACATTTACCATTGACCCCGCAGATGCCAAGGACTTTGACGATGCCTTGTCGATACAAAAACTTGAAAATGGTAACTGGGAAATAGGTGTGCACATTGCTGATGTAACGCATTACGTGCACCCAAAAACGATACTGGAGAAGGAAGCTTTCCACAGAGCTACATCGGTTTATCTTGTGGATAGAACAGTGCCAATGTTGCCTGAGCGACTCTCAAACGGCCTTTGCTCGTTGCGCCCGAACGAAGAAAAGCTGACTTTCTCGGCTGTGTTTGAGCTCGATGATAATGGTAAACTATACAGCGAATGGTTTGGCCGCACTGTAATTTACTCTGACCGCAGATTTGCATACGAAGAAGCACAGGAGCGTATCGAAACCGGCGAAGGTGACTTTGCAGAAGAGATCAACATCCTGAACGGCATCGCCAAAAAACTAAAAGATAAACGCTTTAAGAATGGCGCCATCAGCTTTGAGACCACTGAAGTTAAATTTAAGCTGGATGATAACGGCAAGCCACTTTACATTTATGTAAAAGAGCGCAAGGATGCCCACAAACTGATTGAAGAATTCATGCTGCTGGCCAACAAAAAGGTAGCGGAGTTTGTGTATAACCTGGGCAAAGGCAAAAAGCACCCGACTATGGTTTACCGTACGCACGGCGCTCCAGACCCGGATAAACTGAGCACCTTCTCGATATTTGCCCGCAAGTTTGGCTATAAAGTAGACCCGGATGGCAACATATCAGCAGAACTGAACAACCTGGCCGAAGAAACTGAAGGCAAACCAGAGCAGAACGTACTGCAGAACCTGGCTATCCGTACGATGGCAAAGGCAAAGTATAGCACCGAGCCGGAAGGCCACTTTGGCTTGGCATTCGCGCATTATTCGCACTTTACATCGCCTATCCGTCGATACCCTGATATGATGGCGCACCGCCTGTTGCAGCATTATTTAGATGGTGGCCCATCTACGGAGAAAGATGAATACGAAGCAAAATGCCAGCACTCTTCTGAAATGGAAAAACGTGCTGCCGATGCCGAGCGTGCGTCTATCAAGTATAAGCAGGTAGAGTTTATGAAGGATACTATCGGCAACCAATACAAAGGAATTGTGTCTGGTGTTACAGAATGGGGTATATTTGTGGAGATCGAGGAGAACAAGTGCGAAGGCATGGTACGCCTGTCGAGTCTGAACGACGATTACTATGAACTTGATGCCAACAATTATCGCATTATTGGTCGCCAGAGCAAGCGTATTATTTCGTTTGGCGATGAAGTGCTGGTAGAGGTAACAAGCGCCAACCTGAACGACCGCACCATCGATCTGGAACTGGTAGAAACACTAAAAACACACTAATTACCCTGTGGATATCAACATCCTGTCTGAAAAGATAAACCATACCTTAAGTACGCTTCGCTACGGCGAGCAACCATCCGAACTATACGAACCCATCCGCTATATAATGGCGCTTGGCGGCAAACGCATCCGGCCTATGCTGGTGCTGTTGTCGGCTAAAATGTTTGCTGATGATATCGAGAAGGCACTTTTGCCTGCTGCAGGGGTAGAGGTTTTCCACAACTTCACGCTCATGCACGACGACATAATGGACAAAGCTCCGCTGCGCCGTGGTCAGCAAACCGTACACGAAAAATGGAATGCCAACATTGCTATACTTAGCGGCGATGTGATGCTGGTACGTGCGTACGAGCTCATGGCAAAAGCAGAACCGGACAAGTTGGGAAGAGTGCTGCAACTGTTCAGTAAAACCGCTGCCGAAGTTTGTGAAGGCCAACAACTGGATATGAATTTTGAGCAGCGCACCAAGGTTAGCATTCCAGAGTATATCCAGATGATAACTTTGAAGACAGCTGTGTTGCTAGGCTTTAGTTTAGAACTGGGCGCTATACTGCAGGGGGCTCCCGATACCGATGCTGAACACCTAAGGCTATTCGGAAACAACATTGGCATTGCCTTCCAGTTGCGTGACGACCTGTTGGATGTGTATGGCGATAAAGAAAAGTTTGGCAAACAGGTGGGTGGAGATATCCTTTCTGATAAAAAGACTTTCCTGATGTTGACCGCGCTGGAGCAGGCCAACCCGGAGCAACTGCAAACTATAGTTAGCTGGCGCGACAAAACACAGGAAACTATAGCCGAAGCCAAAGTAAAGGCCATTACGCAGGTTTACGACGAGCTAAACATCCGCCAGCAGACCGAGCAGCAGATAGACCTTTACTTTAAAGAAGCCTTGTGCCACCTGGATGCCATTGCCCTTCCGGAAGAACAAAAAGCAACTATACGCGGTCTGGCTATGCAGCTAATGGAGCGGGATAGTTAATTGTTAATTGCTATATTGTTGATTGTTGAAGTTTGTCTGAATCAGGATTTTCAGGATTAAAAGATTGACAGGATTTTTATAGTTGCTAAACCTATCATACGGGATCATAAAAATTAGCATAATCTCGATCTCTAGCCTAATCTGATAATCTGTAAAATCTTAAGAGTCTTAGTTCAACTTTCTAACCTTCTAACTTCCAAATTTTCTAACTCTAAAAATGAGCGTTACCCTTATATTGATCATCATTACTGTCGGGATCTCGTGGTATGCATTTAGCAACCATAGCCTGATGGAGAAATGGATATTTTACCCTTACACGGTAAACCGCGATAATTCCTGGCACCGCTTTATTACCTCAGGGTTCCTGCACGCCGATTTCTCGCACCTGTTTTTCAATATGTTTACGCTGTATTTCTTCGGTACCAACGTAGAGTACACATTTATTGGAAATTTTGGCGTTGTTACCGGTATCCTGATCTACCTGCTGATCTATATTGGTGGTATCATCGTTTCAGATATCCCTACTTACATCAAACACCGAAACGACCCGGGCTATCGTGCATTGGGTGCATCGGGTGGGGTGGCTTCTGTAGTTTTCTCCAGCATATTGTTTTACCCGACAGCAGATATCTGCTTATATGCTGTGCTTTGTATTCCTGGGTTCATACTTGGTATTTTGTACCTGATGTATTCTTACTTCTCGGGGAAGCGCATGGGCGACAACATTAACCACGATGCGCACTTTTATGGGGCTGTTTATGGCTTTGTAATCAGCTTAGCTATAGTTCCGCAGGCAGGTCCATATTTTATAGACCAGATCGCTGGCTGGAGACTTCCATTTTAATTGCACTGTTTTCTGGAAGTTTATAGTACAAGCTTACTTTAGTTAGGATTGCACGTATAAGTGTTTGAAAACAAACGTTTACACTTATGCGCCCCTCTAACTTTTTACTTGCCTTCACCCTGTTTGCTTTTCTGTTTACGAACATAAACTTACAGGCCCAGACCGTAGCTTCTGCTGAAGCTGCCCGAACAACCATGATCGAATACATCATGAAAGACAGGCCTGTTCTGGTAAGTTTGCTTACAACTGCCGGCCTTGTTCCGGCCCTTTCCGGCGATTCGCCTTACACTTTGTTTGCCCCACCCGAGTCAGAGCTTAAAGCGCTACAGAACGAGCCTGCTGATAGGATACGCATGGTAATGGCCGGGCATATTGTAAAAGGAAAGTATACCGAAAAAGACCTGAAAGATGGTGCCAAGCTGCAAGCTTTAAATGGCGAAACTATTACTGTTTGCCGCAAAAAGAGCACGTTGGTTAATGGCGTAAGCATTACCACTCCGGATACAGAATTAAAGAATGGGGTTTTACATATTGTAAGCAGCAAACTAACTAATTAAGCTGTAATAACCCCTCAATAAGAAGTTACATAAACTGCTACATTCACATGGCGCGTTCTGTTTGTCAGTAGCTGAACCGGAGAATCTATTATCTGCTTCTGATTCCCAACTATAGGTTAGAGGTGATTACACCGTTTCACCTTCTGAAGCAGAACTTATAATGCACTTTGTAACTATAGGAATTATAAATTCTGTGCAATAATTACCGTTTGTACTGCTGCTGATTTTAGGCAAATGTTGTTGAAACAAGCAAAATGCCGCCACATCTCAATTAAAACTTCATAAAATATAAAGCCTTACCCCAACGTACACGTACAACACTCCAATGTACACTACCAGCCTTCATAGCACCCCGGATAATGCCAGCGAGCAAATTGCGAGCAACTCAAGCTATGAGCTTAAGATAGATAAGGCCAAAAACCGGATCTATTTTACGATACATGGTTACTGGAAAAGTAAAGAAGTAGTGCCTGCATTTATCGAGGACTGGAAAAAAGCTGTATCGCTTACACAAGCCAATTTTACAGTGCTGACAGATATGCGCTCCATGATCACGCATCCGCAGGAATTGAATGAACTGCACCTGGAAGCACAGAAACTGGTAATAGAAGCTGGCGTGAAGCAAGTGGCCAATGTATTGCCCACAGATAAGATCGCTAACCTGCAGGCCAGTTCTATAGTATCGAACACCACATTACCTTACCGAAACTTTAACTCCTGCGAAGAAGCTGAAGCGTATCTTAACCAGCCATCTACAGCGTATTTAAACTAAAGCACTTATGTTCCACGTGGAGTAGGTTTAACCAGGAACTAAGATTTTTATGATTTAATGAATTTTAGGAATCTGTAAATCAGGTTTAAGAAGATAATGTAGACGCAATATATTGCGTCTTTTTGTTTGGGCTACATTTTTCGCGATGTATTCGATATGCAGGAAGTAGACCCCACAGTATCTTGAAACTATAAAAGAAGCAACAAACTATAGATACCCTTTTGCCTGTAGCTTAAATAACTCGGCATATTTACCATTATGTGCCAACAACTCTTCATGCGACCCCAGCTCTTTTAACTGCCCTTGCTCCAGGAACAAAATTCGGTCGGCCATGCGCACTGTAGAGAAACGGTGGGAGATAAGCACAGCAGTTTTACCAGCTATCAACTCCGAGAAACGTAAGAACACTTCGTGCTCTGCTCGGGCATCCAGGGCAGAGGTTGGCTCATCCAGGATTAGCAGCTGCGCATCGCGCATATAAGCACGCGCCAGCGCCACTTTCTGCCATTCGCCACCCGATAGCTCCACACCTTTGTTAAAGCGCTTACCGAGCACCTGGTCGTACTTATCAGGCAGACGTTGAATTACCGGATCAGCCAGGCTTTTTTGTGCCGAACCTTGTATGCGGTCTATATCTCTTATATTGCTGATCTGGCCAATGGCAATGTTATCGGAAGCCGACATCTGGAAACGCACATAATCCTGGAAAATGATACCTACCTGGTGGCGCAGATCGTTCAGGTCATATTCGCGCAGGTCGATGCCATCCAATAATATGCGGCCTTCTGTGGGTTCGTAAAGTCTGGCCAGAAGTTTTACTAAAGTCGTTTTACCTGCCCCGTTCTCACCAACCAATGCCAGTTTTTCGCCGGCCCGTAAATGGAAACTCAGATTGCTGACAGCCCATCGTTCGCTGTTCTGGTACTTAAAGCCAACATTCTCGAACGTGAAACCATGTTGTATAGGCCTCGGAATAGGTAATGGGTTTGCAGGAGGTGTGATATTAGGCCTTAGTTCCAGGAAATCGAACAGGTCCTGTAAATACAAGGCACTCTCGGCTATCTGCGAAAAACGGGTCATGATGCCCTGCAATAGCCCACGCATACTATTAAACGACCCTGCCAGGAACGTTAAGCTACCCACTGTAATAGCGCCGGCTACGGTTTGAGCCAGTATAAAAACGTAAGCGCCATAGTATGCCAGCGTACCCAAGGCCGATAAAGCAATACCCCAGACCGCCCGTTTTATGATAAGGCTTTTGTTGAGCAGGTAATATTTATCTGATAATAGCTTAAAGCGCTCTGCCAGGAAACCGGAAAGGTTAAAGGTCTTGATCTCTTTGGCGGTTTCGTCGGAGGCGCCAATGTAGCGCAGGTAGTCCAGTTCGCGGCGCTCTGGCGTCCAGGAACGGGAGAGGGAGTAGGTGCGCTCGTTAAAATGAGTTTCACCCAGAAATGAAGGAATTACCGCTATCAATAATATAACTATAAGCCACGGGTTAAAAGCTACCAGACCAACCGCCAGGAAACCTATAGTTACAATATCCTGCATCTGCGACAAAACCTGCGACATGAGCACCACACGCGTTACCGTTTGCCGGCGGGCACGCTCCAGTTTATCGTAAAAAGTAGCATCTTCGAACTGGGTCAGGTCCAGTGTAGCGGCATGTTCTATCAGTTGTACCGATGTTTTGTTGGAGAAAAGGTCGCCCAGCAAACTATCCAACAGGGTAATGCCCCGGTTTATCAGGTCCGAAACTATAGCCAGACCCAGTTCTGCAGCTACCAGCATCCATAAATAACTTAGGTCGCGGTCGCCGGTCACATCTATCAGCCGGATAACTTCATCAATGATCAGTTTGGCAACATACAGCATAGCCAGCGGCAAGGCTGATTTTATAAGGCGCAACACCAGGTTGCCAATGGTCATGGCAGGGCTGGTTTCCCAGATCAGCCGGAAAAACTTGGGCAGGTTCTTCAGCGCGCCTACCTGTTCCTTTAAACTCTTTTTATCGTCGGCTGCCTTTGGTGCGGCAGCAGGTTTGTCTCTGAAAATCTTCATCTATAGGTAGTACCAACTATAGTCTAATATGTTTACTATAACGCAAGATTTCAAACATTAAAGTATAGGGTGTATTCTATTTATTTCGTCAGCTTCACTATTTTTAGAGGATGAAAACAATCTATACTTTCTTAACTACTGCACTTATAGTTGTAGCGGCACATTTTGCTTCGGCTCAGACAGAAACTGTCACTTATCAGAGCAAAGGTGGCATAAAGCAAGTGCCTGCTGCAGAGGCTTTTTACTTTACTGTTGAAAAGGTGGGGTCTGATAAACTAATAACAAGTGTCCGTTACTTAACTGCAGACAGTACAAAGGTGAGGCAAATGACATTTAGAAGAAAAAAGTGCAGGATATGACTAATAATATACTGCAGGGGCCTCAGTACGAATGGCATAGCAACGGGAAACTATACTCAGAAGCTACTTACGAAAACGGAAACCCTGTAGGAGTGCATACCTACTGGCACGAAACCGGGGATAAGGATTACATCAAAAAATATAATTCAAAATTTGAGCTTGATACACTGGAAGCTTATCATAAAAATGGGGCAGTACGCCGGTTGGAAGTATATAGTGCAGGTAAGATGGTGCTGGGGCATGTGTATGACGAGACGGGCAAAGAACTTGAATATTTTCCTATGTTAAAGATGCCATCTTTTCCGGGAGGTGAACAGGCAATGCAATCTTGGTTGGCCCGAAACCTTACTTACCCAAAGACTACCCGAAAAGACAAAGCGCAGGGTCTGGTGGTTGTAAGCTTTGTAGTTAATGAAGCAGGTAAGATAACAGATGCTGAAGCCATTAAAGGAGTACACCCGGATGCAGATGCAGAGGCGCTCAGAGTCATAAATAGCATGCCATTGTGGGAAATTGGCTTATTGGAAGGCAAGCCATCTAAAGTACGCTTTACAGTTCCCATCAGATTTAGCCTATAATTACCCAGCACTATGAAAAAACTACTACTGCTCAGCTTTATAGTTTGCATTATAGTTAATTCCGCCTCTGCGCAAACGCAAACAGTGAGTTACTTTAACAAAGGTGGAATTGAGCTTTTATCTCCTGAAGGAGCATATTATGTAGAGTATATCGAAAATAACCCTTCAGGCGGCGGGACCCGGACAAGGTTCTTGAAAGCAGACAGCGTAAAAGTGTCTTTGTTTACCTATAGCAGCTTTGAAGGAGGAGAAGATGACAACGGAATCTTAAATGGGGCTTACTATCTGTGGTACAACAATGGTAAACCGTCAGAACAGGGTAACTACGAGAACAACAAACTCCAGGGCAAACTCTCTACTTGGTTTGAGAATGGGCAGATATCCTACGAGAAGTATTATGCGGAAGGAGAGTTGCAGGATACGCTCAGGGGATATTACGAAAATGGTGCCCTTAGAAGAGTAGAAGTATATGACAATGGTGAAATGGTAGAGGGCAAAGTGCTTTCAAAAGTTGGTAAAACGATTCCCTATTTCCCGGCATCTGTCATGCCTCAATTCCCTGGCGGTGAAAATGCGATGATAGGTTTTGTCTCACGTAACCTTAACTATCCGGATGAAGCAAAAGAAGTTGGTTTAAGTGGTTTAGTAGTAGTAAGCTTTATAGTTGAAAAGAATGGCGCTATTAAAACACTTGAAATAATTAAAAATGTGCACGAGGTGTTGGATGAGGAGGCTGCCAGAGTAGTTAAAGCCATGCCCCGATGGGAGCCTGGTTTACTGGAGGGTGAACCTGTGGCTGTTCGCTTTAATTTACCCGTTCGTTTCACAATTGTAGATTAACCTACTTAAGACAAATACTATGAAAAACCTCCTTTTCACTATCCTGCTTGCTGCTGCTGTAACTATAGTTGCTCAGGCCCAAACTATAGTTTCGCCGAAAGAGGTAGCAACTATAGAAGACATAACAGAAACCGGTTTACAAATTGTATCGGGGCCGAAAGGGCAGAAGCGCGACATGGAAAAGTTTAAGGCCTTGTTTTTGCCGGATGCGCAAATGGGAGGCGTGTTCTTTAAAGGCGATAGCAGCTTTGTACGGATAACCACTGTAGAGAAATTTGCCGAGCGTAACGGACCAGCGTACGAAGAGTTGGGTTTCTATGAGAATGTGTTAGGCTTACGTATTGAGCGGTTCGGTAACCTGGCCACAGCTTTTCAGACCTATGAAACGCGCTATGGCAAAGATGGCAAAGTAGAGGCAAGAGGAGTAAACACGTACCAACTGGTTTTTGACAAAGGCCGCTGGTGGATCGCCAGCCTGTTATTCACGCCCGAAACGGAGAAACAGAAGATCCCAGCTAAGTACTTAAAGTAAACTGTAAACCCCTAAAATGAGAAAAGCCCCGTCAAAATGACTGGGCTTTCTCTCACCTTAAAACAAACTAAACTAATCTAACTTTAACTAACCTTATCTTTATCCCGCAGGGGGTATTTTTCTACTTCATACTAGCGGGCTCAGAAAAAATAAACTAACGCCCACGAAAAAAAATCATTGTGAGATTTGGAACTCTAAATTTTTATTTGAATATTAGCTTTCCGATAAACTATCTCTCTCAATTCGGGTGCAAAACTATGATTCCTGTTTTCTAAAAGCAAGAGAACAGGCAAATATTTTTTTGCTTTTTTTTAAAAAGCCCCTTTCCTGCATTTAAAGCCCTATTTTTTCGGCAAATTACAAGCAGCACCAATCCTGTTTTCTAAACAATATCGAACTACAGCATCCTAACTATAGTTGTGCGTCTTACTTTTTACAGCTAGATTTTTTCTGCTTACTCCTATAACATAGCCTGTAAGGTTTTTGGGGTCGCTGCTTACACGGCTGCATTACATTTTGCGCTTGCCTGCGCCTTGTCTATCTTTATAAAATAAGACCAACCGAAATGGAAAATTCCCTTGCTGCCGAGTTAGCTATGCTTGGCACAGAACAGTTGCTGGATCTGCTGCACAAACGCGAACAGTACGAGCCCGAAATTACACTTGCCGTTATCACAGAACTGGAGAACCGCAAGCTGTAATGCTGTAATGGCAGGTGCCGGGCTGGTGGTGCTTATAATTGCTTACAACCTTATACCGTTTAACGGGCAAATGCGCTACCTGTATACCATGGACCAGGTGGTACAGAAAGAAGCGATAGCCATGCAGCCGCTGCAGCAAATTTCGGAAGTTGGGGAAAACGCCAGCGCCTCCGAATTTGTGCCTAAAGTAGAAGCTGGTATAAAACTGTGGGAAGAAACCGAAGTGATGCTGGAAGAGATAGAAGATGTGGATGGAAAAGAAAAAGACCGTGTATTAGTATTACTGGATTATGTGCGCCTTCGTAAAAAGTCTTATGAGATGCTGCGTGATGATCTGAAGAATGGCCGTGAACTGCTAAACCCGCAGCAACAACAGGTTTTGTGGGCCATAGATGGCTACGTAAACGCACTACGCGAAGGCAAGGAAAGCGAAGTAGTAGATAAAAGATTCAGAGAGGAACCGGAACTGTCGCAGGAAGAAAATGAAGTGCCCGTAAATATTTCAGGAACAGATAAGCCATAGGGTAAGATACTTTTAGTGGTAGATGGTGTTGAGGCCGGTTTTGTAGGCGGAGAAATGCCGACACAGGCAGCAGATCTTGAAGAAAATGACATCCAAGAAGTATCAGTACTGCAAGGGGAAAAAGCCAAGACACTTAACAGAGGAAATGCAGCCAATGGCGTAGTGCTGATCACAACAAAAAAGTAAAACCAGAATAGATTTGACAGAAGCTAACTCACACATCACCTGCCCGCATTGTGGCACTGAACTACCGGCCGGCTCCACCGTTTGCACCAACTGTGGCAAGCCGTTACCCGAAAGGAAATGGTATAGCCTGAAAGGGTTAAACGCCGCCGAAATATTCTTGCTGATCCTGGGAAGTTTAATGTTGCTGATTGGGTTGGTCGCTGTTTAGTATGAGAACCTTTGCCCATCCG
Organism: Pontibacter populi; assembly: GCF_040278685.1. Taxonomy (NCBI): domain Bacteria; kingdom Pseudomonadati; phylum Bacteroidota; class Cytophagia; order Cytophagales; family Hymenobacteraceae; genus Pontibacter; species Pontibacter populi. Next base: position 277,136 of record NZ_JBEOKT010000005.1, on the reverse strand, counting down.
GTTTTTATATGTAGCCTGGCACTTTTCTGCCTGAACCAGCTGCTGGAGTGGCAACGCATCTACATCGCGCCGCTGCATCAATACCTCGACGACCTGTTGTGCATGCCGCTGGTGCTTACAGTAGCCCTCGCAGCAGAGCGTTTATATTTTGATAACTATAGCTTTGTGTTGCCGCTACGCTATAGTTGGTGGGCAATACTGTTGTTCAGTATCTTTTTCGAGTTGCTGCTCCCACAGTTATCCAAGGTTTATACTGCCGATGCCTGGGATGTTCTGTGCTATAGTTGCGGAGCCATGCTGTTCCATTGCACCATCAATAAGGCTCCCGCGCCGGCACCCGAACTATAACCTGCTACAAATGCAAAACGGCAGACACTATAAAAGCACCTGCCGCTGCAAAAACAACACTCGTTCACTAAACCTTGCACAGCACGCTGGCAGCTATAGCCAAGCACTGTCATCGTCTTCACTTGCTACAAAATTAACCATCCAGCGCGTATTAAAACAGGCCAGCTATAGTTATTAGATGAACGGCACATAGTGCTGCCCTGACAACTATAAAACCCGGCTTAAAAGTGTTGCAGAGGTGCCTTATAGTTTGATCAATTTTTTTTTCAGCGCGCAAGCAACCTTTTAAAACAGAGTGCATCTATTAGGATGTAGCAGCTAAAAAAACAACCAGACTGCTCTGTAACACTATCCAAACCAATAAAATAAAACTATGAAGAATTTTACAGCCCACATGGCCATCATCGTTTCGTTTGTAATCGCTCTTGCCTTGCTGAGTGGAACCATTATAGCGCAGGATGTAAAAGGAAATGGCACCCTGAAAACACAAACCCGTAAAGTAGCCGATTTTGAAGGCATAAAAGTGAGCGGCGGTTTTATAGTTGAAATTAAGCAGGGCAAGCAGGAAGAGCTTAGAATTGAAGCCGAAGAGAACCTGATGGATAACATTAAGTCTGAAGTGAAGAACGGCGTGTTGCACCTGTATACCGAAGGCAGCTTCAATAGCAGGAAAGGTATAAAGGCTTTTGTTACTGTTAGCGACCTGAACAAAATAGATATAAGCGGAGGCGTAAAAGTAACAGGCTTATCTACTTTTAAGGCGAACACTTTTGACCTGGGTATGAGCGGTGGCTCGCATGTAACTCTGGCTATAGATGCCAATAAACTGGATGTAGAGATGAGCGGTGGCAGCAAAGTCGCCTTATCTGGCCATGCAGATGACCTGGAAATGAATATGTCCGGAGCCGCGTCGGTAGATACGCGTGAGTTGATTGCCAAACGCGTAAAAGTTGAATCTAGCGGAGCCAGCAGCGTAAAAGTGCATGCTACCGAAAACCTGGTTATAAATGCATCAGGTGCATCGCATGTGGCTTATGCCGGCTCACCTAAAATAGAAGCCCAGACCACAGCAGCAAGCAGAATCTCGAAACTATAAGTGAATAATATTACACACCCTGGAAAGAGCAGCCTGTTATGGCTGCTTTTTTTATGCGCTTCACGCTGGTAACTATAGTGCTGAATCGAAAAGTCTATCAAAGACAAAAGCCTGAAACTATAGCGTAGTTTCAGGCTTTGGCTTAAGGAGTTACCTATAGTTAGCGAACCGGTACCGGAATAACAGGTAGGCTGGTGTGGCCTTCGGCATCGGTAGCCTGTACTGCAAAAAAGTAATTATCTTTAGAATAAGGCAGTGTTACGCTGGTGTCTTTTACAAAAAACTTTTTCTCCCAGGCAGGGCTGCTGGTTTCGCGCATCAGCACATAGTAGCCTACTGGTTTTTTACCTGATTTAGGTGCTTCCCACTTCAGATCGGTTTTGTTGGTAAGGTTTGATGTGATGACGCCTACACTTTCGGGTGCTGCAGGAGCCCAGCCTAAATTAGCCATAGTTGCCAGGTTTACAGCCGTATTCTTACGCAGGTACTCAAAGTCCATAAACTCTACCAGGTCGCCGTACTGCTTGCCATCTTCTTTTCGCACATCCTGGTGCTGGTGGTCAAAATCTTCGTTCATTTCGCTCATGCGCACCGCTGCAAAGCCCTGTTGGTTAAATGGCGTGTGGTCGCCGCCACGCAGGAAACGGTCTGGTCTGTAGCCAAGTATCACTTCGATCTGGTCTACATAATTCTCACCTACAGTTTTCATGTAGCGAGCCAGGTTACGGCTTGGCCCGTCGTTCTCAGAGCCCAGGGTGCGGCGCAGGCGGGCCTGCTGTTCTGTTTCGTTGGCAGGAGTTGCTTCGCTGAATACACGCACGCGGGTATTGTCATGTATTCCGGTTTCGGCAGAGTAAGAGTTACCTACAATATCATTGTTCAGTACAGCTACTATATTCCAGTTTTGGTCTTTAGCGCGTTTAGCCAAATGTGTAGAGCCGTAAAGTCCCTGTTCTTCGCCCTGAAATGCCACAAATACTAACGTAGCCGGAAATTGCTTTGAGGCCATAATGCGGGCCATTTCCATAACTATAGCTACTCCTGATGCATCGTCGTTGGCGCCTGGTGCCTTGCTTTTTGCATCCATTACATCGGTAGCGCGCGAATCCAGGTGACCGCTCACTATAATAACACGTTTATCAGTAGGGTCAGTGCCTTTTAAGGTTGCCATTACGTTTGCCATTTCCACATCCTGTGGTATGCGGCGACCATCGGCTTTTACAGTAAAGCGATCCATCTCTACGGTCATTCGTCCGCCAGATACTTTGGCATATTTCTCAAATTCTGATTTTACCCACTCGCGGGCAGCACCGATACCACGCTTTTTATCCGTAGTAGTGCTCAAAGAATGCCGTGTTTCAAAAATTACCATCTTCTCTACAAGCGCTTTCAGATTATCTGCCGACACGGCATTTACCATTTCGGTAATGTCTTCGTCGTGGGTAGCAGGAGCCTGGGCTTGTGTGTTTAGAGAGGTAGAAAAGTATAACCCGGCTGCAGCTAGTAAGCCGGCAAATAGGGTGAAACGCTTAGTTTGCATGAGGTGTTTGTAAGGTAAGTGAAGTTTAAATATAGGAACGCCAGCGCAAAAATGCCAGTAACTATAGTTTAATAAGCCAGTTTGCAGCGCTCACCCTGCAACTTGTAAAGTTCCTGCTCTACGGCCAAGGTGGTTTTGGCTTCAGTAAATTCGGATTGATAGCGCTGGGCCAATTCGCGGCGTTTGATGGCTTCTAAAAAGCGGCGCGTATCGTCCGGCGTTTCAAGTATAAGTCCCGGAACCTGGGTTGGTTTGTTGTCGTCGCCTTTGGCTACCATGGTAAAGTAGCTGGTGTTGGTGTGTTTAACGAGGCCGGTTTTAATGTTCTCTGCAATGACCTTTATGCCTACCATCAGCGAGGTGTTGCCCACATAGTTTACCGATGCCAGCAACGACACCAGTTCCTGTACTTCCACGGGCTGCAGAAAGTGAACGCCCTCTACTGATACCGTTACACAGTAGTTCCCGGCATGCTTGGCCGCACAGGCATAAGCCACTTTATCCATGAGCGAAAGTAAGATACCACCATGAATTTTGCCGCCAAAGTTGGCATAGCTCGGAATCATGAGCTCGGTAAGAATAGTACGGGAATAAGAAACGGGACGGAAAGCGGGTGTGGTCATAGTAGCTGTTTTTATACTTTGGCAAGTATACGGCAGCTATCCTTTTTTTGTCTGAATCAGGATTTTCAGGATTTATGGATGAGCAGGATTTATCAGTAAACGAATTCCCCTCTTGAGAGGGGTCGGGGTGTTTTCTTGGTTTGGAGGATGCTTAGGTTATTGCTATAAAAACACTACTTCTTTTACTACCTCATGGCCCGAAGCGCGGTTCAGAAGCTCTACCACCTTACTTTTGCTCATGTTGAGTTCGTGCTTTAGCGGGGCGGAGGTCAGGCGTACAAAAAGTTTCTGGTCCCGGAAGTATAGTTCCTGGGTTTTCATGGCGATGGGTTTACCCATGATCTCTTCCCAGCGTTGCACCAGGTTTACTTCATTCAGCTTGCCTTCCAGCCGGTAAGCCTGCAAAAGCCCTTTTATACTTTCGCCTATAGTTTGCGTGCCCGCTTTTCGCTTCGCAATCTCTTCCTTCTTCTTATAGTAGCGCACGGTTTGGGTAATTAAGGATAGGTGGGTGAATTAGTGATTGCAAATTACTCAATTTACAAGAAAGATTGTTGGCGGTTATTTTACTTCAATTAAGTTTCCAAATAATCGTCTGATGATAAACACCTTTTCAAATTGAGTTACCAGTTCATCTTGCCCGAATGTTTCTACATCTGCAAACCAAGAATTTGGTATTTCTCCTTCTGCTATTACAAGTATAGCTTTATCAACTTTATTAAGATAATTGCTCATCTTTTTCTCTTTCTTGTTGATAACATTGATAATTTCTCTTTTCGTAAGATTTGGCACAAACCTACCTTTAGCTGAATACCAACATGCATCTGTAACATTAGGGAAATAATCTCCATCTACATAAATAAGCTCATTTGGGAGACAGTTATTCAAGGAAAAGGAGAATCTCTCTGATAGTTCTCTGTCCTTAATTTCGTCTGCAACTAACTCACAAATTTGTTCTGAAAGTATTTCTCTCTGCTTTGCATTCAATACTATGTTATCTGAAAAGTGAAACCTAACATACAGAGGAATACCACTGCGAAGAGCAAATAGGTGCTCTGCAGTTTTTAATATTTGATCTTCAGTAGCATGTTTTTGAGCAGGTGTAAACTTCTGGCTATGCTCTTTCTCGTTGTGAATTTGTGTAATCTCGACAGCTATAGTTTCTGAGCTTGTTTGGATTAAAAAATCAGGAGGTTCTGGTCTACTCACCTTGCCATTAGGAAGCTTAGGATAGAGTTCTCTCAATTTATTAAAGTAGTATTCTTCTATCTGATGCTTACTTTCCATTCTTAACTAACTTGGTTGGTATCAACGATTCACATAAAAGATCTCTACAACTACCCAATCACCTTCACAATCCCATCCTTTACATCAAATCTACGGATACTTTCTGAGAGGCCTTCGAGTATTTTGTCGGTACGGTCGAGGTGGGTATCTGTTAAAAATATCTGTCCGAAGGTATGGGCGGCTACCATTTGCATGAGTTTGGTGATGCGCTTCTCGTCGAGGCGGTCAAAAATATCGTCGAGCAGGAGCAGGGGCTTGTGGTGCTGGCGTTCGGCCATTACTTCAAAGTGCGCCAGCTTTAGGGCAATCACATAACTTTTCTGCTGACCCTGCGAGCCAAAATGCTTCACCGGGTTGCCATCCATCAAAAACACAAAGTCGTCTTTATGCGGACCTATAGTCGTGCGTTGCAATGCCATGTCTTTGCGCTCGTTCTGCAGCAGCTGGTGTGCAAAATCAGAACCCAAAAGCTGGCTTTTATAGGTGAGCGTAACGGTTTCGGAGCTGTCTGATATGTGTCGGTAATGCTTCTGGAACACAGGCACAAACATTTCTAAAAACTTTTCGCGCTCCTGCGCCAGTTGCTGGCCCAGCGGTACAAGCTGCTCGTTCAGTATGTGCAGGTAATCCTTATCGTAGTAATGGCGCTCGGCAAACTGCTTTAAAAGGGAGTTTCGCTGCTTGAGTATATAGTTGTACTGTATCAGCGTGTCCAGGTAGGTGTGGTCCAGCTGCGAGATCAGGCTATCGAAGTACTTGCGGCGCTCTTCGCTGCCTTCGCGTATCAGGTCGGTATCGTAAGGCGAGATCAGCACCACCGGGAAACGGCCGATATGTTCGCTCATCTTCTCATAAAGCACTTTGTTGTGCGTTACCGTCTTTTTCTGGCCCTGCTTTAAGCTAACCTGCACCGTGTGTTTGGTGTCATCAACTATAAACTTGCCTTTCACCATAAAAAACTCTTCGCCTTGCTTTATACTTTGGGCATCGGAGCTGTTAAAGGCACTTTTGGTGAGCGAGAGGTAATGGATGGCGTCCAGAAGGTTTGTTTTGCCGCTTCCGTTGTCACCGATAAAGCAGTTTATGTGCTCCGAAAAAGCCAGCGAGGCATCGTCGTAGTTCTTGAAAAACAGCAGACTTAGATTTTCGAGGAGCATTCAGTTTATAATTGATTTCTTTTTCCTTAATTTCGCAGCTAAACCCGTTCCGGGCCTTTTCGCCCAACGTGCAAGGTAGTTTTTATACCTGAGCATGCAACGGATAAAAACCAGATTAGATATTTACCCATGGCTACGAAAGAAAAGGCAAAAGCGAAGTCGACGAAAGCAAAGGTACAGGCTGAGCCAAAGTTTTCAAAGGAAACATATATGTGGTGGTTCGAGAACATGAAACTCATCCGCCGCTTCGAAGAAAAAACAGGCCAGTTATATGGTCAGCAAAAAATTAAGGGTTTCTGCCACCTGTACATTGGCCAGGAGGCTTGTGTGGCTGGTGCAGTTACAGCCCTTGAGAAAGGTGATAAGTGGATTACTGCTTACCGCGACCACGCACACCCGCTTGCTTTGGGTACTGATCCGGGTGCTGTAATGGCCGAAATGTTTGCTAAAGCAACCGGCTGCTCTAAAGGCAAAGGTGGTTCTATGCACATCTTCGATAAAGAAGTAAACTTTGTAGGCGGCCACGGTATAGTTGGCGGTCAGGTGCCACTGGGCGCTGGCCTGGCATTTGCCGAGAAGTATAACAAGACTGGCAAGCTTTGCATTTGCTACATGGGCGATGGTGCTGTGCGCCAGGGTGCTTTCCACGAAGCGCTTAACATGGCCATGAGCTGGAAACTGCCTGTGATTTTTGTTATCGAGAACAATGGTTACGCTATGGGTACTTCTGTATCGCGTACATCAAACGTGCAGGATCTATACAAACTGGGCTCTGCGTACGATATGCCTTCATTCCCGGTTGATGCTATGAGCGTTGAGAATGTGCATACTGCCGTAGCTGAAGCTGCTGAGCGTGCCCGTGCCGGCGAAGGACCTACCCTGCTTGAGTTCAGAACTTACCGCTACAAAGGTCACTCTATGTCGGACCCTGCCAAGTACAGAACCAAAGAAGAGCTGGAAGACTACAAAGGCCGCGACTCGATAGAATCTGTAGCAGGAACTATACTAAAGAATGGCTGGGCTACAGAAGAAGAACTGGAGCAGATAGATGAAAAAATAAAGGCGAGAGTAATGGATGCCGTGAAATTTGCCGAAGAGTCTCCTTACCCGGACCCATCTGAGTTATACACAGATATTTACGTGGAACCGGACTACCCTTACGTAATGGACTAAAATAATTTAGAATTAGGAATTAAAAATTATAAATTTGGTGTTCCGAAACTAAAGGACATAGATTTAAATCCAATTTTTAATTCCTACTTTTGAATTTCTAATTCAATTTATACTAATGGCAAAAGAAACAGTACAGAAGCACAGCGAGTTTGAAGAGCTGGTTGAAAATCCGGATGCGTTAGCAGAACGCCTGTCGCACACGGATGATTTCGTAAAGAAAAACAAGTCAATTCTGCTTGGTGTGTTTGCCGCCATTGCCGCTATAGTTGTAGCAGGCTTTTTATACTATAACCACCGCACTACCCAGAGCCAGGAAGCGCAGGATGCGATGTTCCAGGCAACCTATTACTTCGAAGCTGACTCGCTGAACAAAGCCCTGAACGGCGACGGACAGTACAAAGGTTTTACAGCAATAGCTGACGAGTATAGCGGAACAGATGCCGGAAACCTGGCAAATTTCTACGCTGGTGTAGCGCTTTTAAAGACTGGCAAATTTGCTGAGGCGCAGCAGCACTTGGAAGAATTTGAGTCTGATGACTATTTGCTGCAGGCCCGTGCTTATAGTTTAATTGGTGATGCGCTGTTAGAGCAAGGCAAAAACAAGGAGGCTGCTGACCAGTACATGAAGGCTGCTAACCACAATGCCAACCCACAATTTTCGCCACAGTACATTATGAAAGCTGGTATCGCTTACGAAGCCGATAACAATTATAAAGCAGCTGCCGAAGCTTACGACAAGATCGTGAAAGATTACGTAACAGCAGCTGAACTGAACGACGCTAAAAAATACAAGGCTCGTGCTGAGGCACTTGCAGGTGGCGCTAACTAATTAACAGCCGCATATAAACTATAAAAGCGCTTTTGTCTTTACTTGTAAGGCAAAAGCGCTTCTGTTTTATAACCTGCCCTAAACTATAGTTACATACAAACTATAGTTTACATGGAAACGCAGAAATTAACGGGTATGAAATCCCGATTAACAAACAACGCTTAACGAACAACGAAATTAAAGTATGGCAACAGCTTTAAAAAACCTGAACGACTATAGTACCGCCACCTTCGCCGACATGGCCGATAAGAAATTCGGGATTGTAGTAGCCGAGTGGCACAAAGATATTACCGATGTACTGAGCAATGGCGCCATCGAAACACTGTTAAAGCATGGCGCTCAGAAAGAGAACATTTTTAGAAATACCGTGCCTGGCAGCTTCGAGCTTACCTTAGGAGCCCAGTTTCTGGCGCAGCACGAAGAAATAGATGCTGTGATCTGCATTGGTGTGGTAATTAAAGGCGATACCAAGCACGACGATTACATTAACAATGCAGTGGCGAACGGTCTTACCAATGTATCTTTAAAGTACAACAAGCCGGTAGCTTTTGGTTTGGTAACTACCAATAACCTGGAGCAGGCTTTAGACAGAGCAGGTGGTAAGCATGGCAACAAAGGTGTGGAAGCAGCGGCAGCGGTCATTCACATGCTTAGCTTTTAAGGTATAACCAATGTATAATAAAAAAGAGGCGTCCTGTAAAGGACGCCTCTTTTTTATTATACATTGTTGTTTCTGATTAGAACTTAATACCTAAAGCAAGGCCGGTACGGATACCAAAACCGCTAAATGCACCAGTCTGGAAGTTTTCTTCGTTGGAATTATCTTCTGTCTTAACGCTGCCCGCATTATAGCTAGGGCCAAGGAAAGTATCAAGCACGAAGCGGTCAGCAAATACCCACTGACGACCGATTAGTAAACCACCGCCAAATGTTGTTAAATTAGCCTCACCGCCAGTTTCTTCTTCAGTAAAGTCAGAATCTTCTACCTTAAGTTTAAAAGACTGTAAACGCAGGAATGGAGCAATATAAAAACCCGCTGGAGCCTCGCTTGAGCTAGAAAGGTATTTTCTGAATTCCGGAGTAAAACCGAAGCCACTAAACTTAGTGTCATCAACACTGAAGCCTGTGTAAAAAAAGCCTAACTGAGCACTCTTGTCTTCAGAAATAGTGCGCTCATAGAATACAGAGCCGGTACGTACTACAGGGCTAAGAATGTTAATTTTGAAAACATTGCTCTGAGCCTGTGCAGCTCCCATGAAAAGGGCAAATGCTGCCACTGTTAAAAGTAAAATTCGCTTCATAGCTGAATAAATAATAAAAAAGTTAAAAATTATTAAGTTTACAATGGTAAATATATAAAGACTTATATATATAGGTAAGCATATATTAAAAAAAATTATAATGTTATAACATTTAGTGTGCAGAGCAAAAAGAGAACATCCTCCGTAACACCGTGCTGGGAAGCTCCGATCTTACCTTTGGAGCCTAGTTTCTGGCGCAGTACGATAAGATCGAATCTGTGATCTGTATAGATGTGGCTATAAAGGCGATACCTATCACCATAACAAAGGAGTGAGGCTGCAGCAACAGTCAATCATATGCTTAGATATGGCCATATTCCCGTAAAATAACAATCTGGACTGATTTTTGTAACATACCCTACAATGTACAGTTAACGCCTGAACTGTAAAATTTTTAGGCTGGCAGCGAACGGAAAGTGCTGATACTGTGAGTTAAAAAAAATTAAATAAAGCAGGATAGGTAGTAAAGAATAAATATTACTGCTATTTTTGCACGAATTTTAGTAAAATATGCTTTATACTATAAGCTAGTAAGGGAGCATAGGTAACTATAGAAAACGAACCCAAGCAAGTATATTTATACGATAAGATGAATACGAACGAAGAAAAACAGCGCTACTCTAAAGAAGACCTACAGGAATTCGAAAACATCATCCTTGAGAAGCTGACGAACGCTAAAAAAGAAGTAACTTTTATTAAAGAGACTCTTAGCCGCCGTAACGATACCGGTACTGATAACACCGCATCTCCTACAAAAGTATTGGAAGATGGAGCTGACACAGCAGAAAAGGAAAGCTTAAACCAGTTGGCATCACGCCAGATGAAGTTTATCCAGCAGTTGGAGAACGCTCTTATCCGCATTAAAAACGGTACATATGGTGTTTGTATAGTTACCGGTAAGCTTATCCCGAAAGAGAGACTGCGCGCCGTGCCGCACACACAACATACTATCGAAGCTAAACTACAGCGTAACGACTAGAACTTTTACTTCTTGAATATCTTACAGCATCATATACAAGCACTGGTTTTTTGTGCGCAATCACCCATCAGCATAGAGGAAATTCAGCGTTGCCTTACGGAAGCGCTGCAAATGGAAATTGCTGTTGGTGATGTGCTTGAAAGTATCGAAGCTATAAATGAGCAGCTGAACGATACCGGTTTTGCCTTTCAGATCTACGCGATCGGGGGTGGTTACCAGTTTCTTACCAAACCAGAATACCAGGATACGGTAAGTGTTTACCTGAAACAGAAATCAAAGAAAAAATTGTCAGCGTCCGCACTCGAGACGCTGGCAATTATTGCCTACAAACAGCCTATAACACGTTCTGCAATGGAGCAGATACGTGGCGTTGGCTGCGATTATGCCGTCCAGAAATTGCTGGAAAAGGAGCTGATCGAAATTAAAGGAAAAGCAGATACCATCGGAAGGCCGGTACTTTACGGTACTTCACAGAAGTTTATGGACTACTTCGGTATCAACCACATAAAAGACCTCCCACAGCTAAAGGATTTCGCTACGGAAGAAAACGTAATTGGCGAAATTGCAGATTAGCGAACCCACACACTAGCATAAAATTCAATTATACTGCATATAAGGTACAGTAGCGATACTGCATCGAGTAACAAAACAACAATGGCAAGAGATAACGAAAGACCTGCGCGCGACAACGACAGTGCAGGACGCAGAGATACTGACAGAAATTCTTCTGGCAGACCAAACAACGACCGCGGCGAGAAAAAGATATTTAACAGAAGAGATAAGAACGAAGGTGGCGAACGCCGTTCATTCGGTTCTGATCGTGGTGAGCGCAAGCCTTACGGCGATAGAAGAGAGGGTGGCGAGAGAAAATCGTTTGGCGACAAACGTGAAGGCGGCGAAAGACGCAACTATAGTTCTGACAGAAGAGACGACCGACGCGGAAACAGCGAAGGCGGAGAGCGCAGATCATTTAACTCAGACAGACGCGATGACAACAGAGGTGGCGAGCGCCGCTCTTTTGGCAGCGACCGTCGTGAAGGTGGTGAGAGAAGATCTTTTGGCGCTGACCGTAGAGAAGGCGGCGAGAAAAGATTTAGTTCTGATCGCCCGAACAGAGCGGAGCGTCGCGGATCTGATGAAAACAGAGAAGCAACTCCAAAAAGAGAAGAAGGCGAAAAGCGTACATTTAACACGGACCGCAGAGAAGGTGGCGAACGTCGTTCTTTCGGTGCAGACCGTGGCGAACGTAGCGAGCGCCGTTCATTTGATTCGGACCGTGGTGAGCGCAAGCCTTACGGCGATAGAAGAGAAGGTGGCGAGAGAAGATCGTTTGGCGACAAGCGTGAAGGCGGAGAGCGTCGTTCATTCAACAGCGACAGACGTGATGACAAAAGAGGCGGTGAAGGCCGTTCTTTTGGCAACGACCGCAGAGAAGGTGGCGAAAGAAAACCTTACGGTGACCGCCGTGAGGGTGGAGAGCGCCGCAACTATAGCTCAGAACGCAGCGAAGGTGGCGAGCGTCGTTCATTCGAATCGGATAGAAGAGATAACCGCGAAGACAGACCGGCAAGAGGTGGCGAGCGCAGCTTTAACTCCGACAGAAAACCATTCAAATCAGATCGGAATTCTAAGTTTGGCAACAGAGACCGCAGAACCAGCTACTCTAACAGAGAAGACTTCGGTGATCCGGAAACTCCGACGTACAATACCAAGCATTACGAGAATAACCCACGCATCAAGAAGAGTAATCGCAAAGAGGAGGGAGAAGATGACGGAACGATCCGTTTGAACCGCTACATCGCCAATGCAGGTGTTTGTTCCCGTCGCGAAGCTGATACCCTGATAGAGTCTGGTGAGATAAAAGTGAACGGTGAAGTGGTAACCGAAATGGGCTTTAAAGTAAAGCCGGAAGACACGGTGCAGTATGGCAAAAAGTTACTGAACCGCGAAAAACTGGTGTATGTACTGCTAAACAAGCCAAAAGATTTCCTGACAACTACAGACGACCCTGAAGGCAGAAAAACTGTAATGAGCCTGGTAGAGAAATCATCGAAGGAGCGCATTTTCCCGGTTGGCCGACTTGACCGTAACACCACAGGTTTACTTTTATTCACGAACGATGGCGAACTGGCTCAAAAGCTGACGCACCCATCTAACGGCGTGAAAAAGATTTACCAGGTAGAGCTGGATAAGCCAATTACCAAAGAAGACTTCCTGAAAGTAGCAGAAGGCCTGGAACTGGAAGATGGTAAAGCAGAAGTAGATGATGTAGCCCTGATCGGTGATACAGGTAAGTTCTTAGGATTGGAGATACATATCGGGCGTAACAGAATTGTACGTCGTATTTTCGAACACTTAGGCTACGAAGTAGTAACGCTGGACAGAGTGCAGTACGCAGGCTTAACGAAGAAAGACCTGCCACGCGGCAACTGGCGCTACCTTTCTGAGAAAGAGCTTATCCGTCTGAAATACTTTATGTAAGAACTATGCATAGCATTGCGGTAGACGTAGGCAACACAGGCACCAAGTATGGCATCTTTAAAGGGAATGATCTTGTAAAACAGGGCTATTTCCAGGGAATGGAAAACTTCCCGGAAGAGATAACCAACTGTACTTTTGAGCATGCCATAGTTGCCAGCGTAGCCGCTGATGCTGCAAACTATAGTGCAATGCTGCCTGTAACCGGTAACATTATAACGTTATCGGCACAGACAGCCTTGCCTGTTTTAAACAGCTATAAGACCCCGCAAACGCTGGGGGCAGACAGAATTGCAGCGGCCGTAGGGGCTAATTATTTTTTTCCAGGGCGCAACTGTTTGGTTTTTGATGCCGGCACTGCCATTACCCACGAGTTTGTAACCGCTGAAGGTAGTTACGAGGGCGGCGGCATAGCACCAGGCCTGCGCATGAAATTAAAGGCGCTGCATACTTTTACCGAAAGGCTGCCGTTAATAGACCAAATTCCTGATAACTTTCCACTAACCGGTCAGTCAACACAAGAATCAATTTTAAGTGGCGTTTTAGCAGGCACAGTTGCAGAACTGAATGGCCTGATACAGTTATATTCTGAAAAAGCACCGGATTTAACGGTTATACTTTGCGGTGGCGACGCAGGATTTTTTGAAAGTAACTTAAAAGGACGCATCTTTGTAATTCCTGAATTAGTCTTGATCGGGCTTCATAGAATTTTGACGTATAATGTATAAATCACTTCGCGCCCTTGTTTGCGCCGCGGTACTTTGCTTTTCGTATGGGGCACAGGCCCAAAACATTGGCAATGCTCCTTATTCACGCTACGGCCTAGGCGAGTACAACTATAACACAGGCAATATCCGGAATGCAGGTATGGCCAACACCGGTATAAGTGCAGCCAACAGTTTCCAGATAAATACGGCTAACCCTGCTTTGCTATACTATAACACCCTTACAGCTTTTGAGATTGGTGTTAACGGCGAAATAAAAAAACTGGAAAGTGGATCAGGATCGCAGACAGACGGAACGGCAAACTTGTCGAATGTTTCCTTATCTATACCTGTTTCCAAGCGATGGACCACAGCCCTGAGCCTGCGCCCTTACTCTTCAGTGGCGTACGAGGTTTCTACTACATCGCAGCTAAACCCTACAGCTACTGCTACTGAAGCTTATAAAGGAGAAGGCGGCATTTCTGAACTATACTTCGGGCATGGTGTGAGAATAACGAAGGGCTTAACAATAGGGGCAAGCGCTTCCTACCTGTTCGGTTCTATTATCAAAGAATCATCAACCTCTATAAACGATACAGAAATACCGGAAGCAAGAGGCGAGTCTGTTGTATTAAGTGAAAAAACAAAATACAACGACCTGCTTTTCAGAACCGGGGCAAACTATAGAGCGAAGCTGAAAGACCAGTTATTTATAAGCGCAGGAGCAGTTTATAGTTTAAAAGCTGACCTTGGTGCGGAACGTAAATCATCTTTTGAGCGCCGCGACTTTTTTGGTGCAGTAAAAGAAGCCATGTATGCTGATAGCGCAAGCAGCAAGGTAAATATACCTTCGAGCTTTGCAGCAGGTTTAAGCCTTGATAATGGTTCTAACTTAACTGTTGCCGCAGATTATTACGCACAGAAATGGTCTGAATTCAGAAACTTCAGAGGCGAGCAGGAACTGGCAGACAGCTACCGTGCAAGCCTTGGCGCCGAATATACCCCTGATGCAAACTCGGTAGGTAACTATTTTGAGCGTATTACTTACCGTGCAGGTCTGTACTATGGCAATTCGCCTTACGAGTTCAACAACGAGCAGATAAAAGACAAAGGCTTTACAGTAGGTGCAACGCTGCCTTTTGGGCGCTCAACTATCTATGACCTGTACCAGTTGAACACAGCGTTCGGTTACGGCACACGCGGTACTTCTGATAATGGACTTATAAAAGAAAATTACTTCAAGTTCAGCGTTGGCTTTACCGTTAACAGCCGCTGGTTCATAAAGCGCAGACTCGAGTAACGATCTTATAGTTTAATCTATAGCATAGAAGGCCGTTGTAAAGCGGCCTTTCTTGTATTATAGGCAACCGTAAACCCAGGTCTGGTACAGATTCGCATAAAATTTGCTAAATTCACAGAAACCATAACGCAGGAGATGAACATAAAAGGGTGGCTATATTTATTTTTGCTGACCATAACTATAGCAGGTGCCGGTTGCCAGAAAGAGCTGAAGGACCCGGATAAAGAAGTGAAGTATACCGGGCCTGTAATGGAGAACAAAGATGTTTTCACACTTTACAGCGACTCTGCCAAACTGATGATCCGGATGAAGGCTCCCGTGCAGCAGGAGTTCGAGCAAGGTGACGGTGTATTTCCGAAAGGTTTTAATGTAGAGTTCTTCCAACAACCTGGTAAGGTAACATCTACCATGCGCGCAGACTATGGCAAGCAAACCAAGGGCAGCGAACTATATTATGCGAGAGGCGACGTGCAGGTACACAACATTCTGAAAGGGGAGAAGCTCGAAACCGAAGAACTATACTGGGACAGGCGCCGCCGCAAGATCTATACAGATAAGTTTGTGAAGATAACAACCCCTAACCGCGTGGTTACAGGCCAGGGCCTGCAGTCGGACCAGAACTTCGATAACTATACTATAAAAAAGATAACAGGGGTGTTTGAGATAGAAGAGTAATGAACCAAAAACTTTTAAATACCATTTTATTATCGCTGGCATTCGTGACCATCGTTATCGGCATCCACAGAAGCATTGAAGAAAAGGACATTGCCGGCAACTACTGGATTTTTATGATCGCGCTGGTGCTGTTTATAGTTTACAGGCACCTTAAAAAGAACACCAAGGCCTAAAGCCAGGCTTTTTATAAATGATAGAACCTTATCAGATCATACTTTTAGTTACAGGGCTCGCGTTCTCTGCTTTCTTTTCAGGCATAGAGATCGCGTTTATGTCGGTTAACAAACTGCAGATAGAGCTTAGCGAAAAGAATGGGGTATTGTCAGGGCGTATACTATGGCATCTGCTCAAACACCCGGCACGCCTGATGGGTACAGCCCTAATTGGCAACACGCTGGCGTTGGTGCTGTATGGCTTTGCAATAGCCGGTGTATTACACACATTGCTGTCGCAGGTTTTCCCGGAGCAACTGCAGTTCGACCTGCTTATAGTTATAATACAGGTGGCTGTAGCATCGGTGGTGGTGCTTTTTACAGCCGAATTTTTGCCGCGCAGCCTTTTCGTTATTAATCCTAACCGAATGCTGCAGGTATTAGCTTTGCCTATAGTAGTGTTTTATTACCTTCTTTACCCGGTAGTTATAGTTATAGTTAGCCTGAGCAAGTTGGTAGCCGAGAAAGTATTTAAGATCGAGTTTTCTGATCAGAAGCCGGTTTTCGGCTTTACAGACCTGAATGCCTATATCAAGAACCGCCTTTACCAACCCGAGCAGGAACATGCCCCGGAAGTAGACTCAGAGATATTCCATAATGCGCTGGAGTTTAAAACCGTGAAGGTGCGCGAGTGTATGGTACCCCGTACCGAGATAGAAGCTGTGGAAGTAGACGACTCTGTCGAAAAACTTCGGCACGCTTTTACCGCAACAGGCCATTCCAAGATTCTGATCTACCGCGATAACATTGACAACATAATTGGGTATTGCCACCAGCTCGACATGTTTAAGCAGCCAAAACGCATTGAGGATATACTCTCAGTGGTAAGCCTGGTGCCGGAAAGCATGCTGGCCAGCGAGCTGTTTGTAAAGTTTGTGGCAGAACATCGGAGCGTGGCTGTAGTGTTGGATGAGTTTGGCGGAACAGCCGGTATAGTTACCGTGGAAGACGTGATTGAAGAAATTTTTGGGGAAATTGAGGACGAATATGACCTTGACGAAACGCTTTTAGAGCAGGTAATACCCGAAAAAGGCATATATACCTTAAGTGGCCGCCTGGAAGTTGATTACCTGAACGATAAATACGAACTTGGCCTGCCGGAAGGCGATTACGAGACGCTGGGCGGGTTTATTTTTTCTGTTGTCGGCGAAATACCGTCGTCGGGCGATGTCATTGAGTATCCGCCGTTCCATATCACGATACTTTCGATGGATGAAAACCGGATAAATACCGTGCGGCTCGTGAAAACATCAGAGTTTCAGGGAGAAACAGAACGTTAAACAGAATTGCATAAAATTTTGAATTTTAGCGCGATTAACCTTATTTTGCACAATCCTTTTTATAAGTTAAACAGATAATGGCATTAATTAACAAGATTAGAGAGAAGTCTGGTTGGGCCGTAGGCGCCATTGCCATTGGGCTTGGTATATTTGTAGTAGGCGGAGACCTGCTCGGACCAAACTCAAGGCTTCTTGGAAACGACTCCAACGAGATTGGCGAGATAGCTGGTGAAACAATTGAATACCAGGAGTTTGATGAGGTTTTTCAGCAACTGAAGACCAACTATGAGAATCAGACAGGCAGATCTGCCAACGAAGGCGAGCTTGCTATGCTGCGTGAGCAGGCATGGAACCAACTGATCTTTAAAATTGCCCTAGAGAAAGAGTACGAGCGCCTTGGTATCGAGGTATCGGAAGAAGAGTTGTTTGACATGGTCCAGGGTAACAACATCCATCCAGCCGTTCGTCAGGCATTTACTAACCCGCAAACTGGCGAGTTCGACCGCGCACAGGTGGTGCAGTACCTACAGAACATGGTACCAGCAGACCGACCAATGTGGACGAATTTTGAGCAGGGCGTAGCATCTGACCGTGTACGTGCCAAGTACAGCAACCTGCTTAGTAAGTCGGTTTACGTAACTACAGCAGAGGCTAAAAACTTCTTTAGCGCGCAAAATGCTACAGCTTCTGTAAAAGTATTGTATGTGCCTTATTTCACCATATCTGATTCTGCGGTAAGCGTAACAGATGCGCAGCTGAAAGATTTTTATGAGCGCAACAAAGAGCTTTACAAAGTAGAGGAAGGCCGTAACATAGAGTATGTAACTATACCGGTTACTGCATCGCAGGAAGACAACAAGACATACGAAGAGGAAATGGCATCTGCAGCGAAGCAATTTGCAGCAGCAACCAACGATTCAGCTTTTGTTAATGCTAACTCAGATCAGCCATTTAACGGCACTTACTTAACACCAGGTGAACTGCCGGAGCAACTACGCACTGTAACCCTGGAAGAAGGTAAAGTTTATGGCCCTTATACTACTGCAGAGTCTTACTCGCTTTACAAAGTAATTGATGTGAAAGATGGTGGTAAGAGTGCTGCAAAAGCAAGCCACATCCTTATAAAGCCGGAGAGCGATACTCCTGAAGCAAAAGCTGCTGCAAAAGCAAAAGCAACTGATGTACTGAATCAGATTCAGAAAGGTGCTGACTTTGCTCAGATGGCAGCGCAGCATGGCTCTGATGGTACCGCCTCTACAGGTGGTGACCTGGGTTGGTTCCAGACTGGCCAGATGGTACCTGCTTTCGAGAAAGCGGTATTTGGTGCTACATCAGCAGGTTTATTACCAGAGCTGGTAGAGACAGAATACGGTTACCATATCGTAAAAATTACTGCGCCTAAAACAAGCCGTAGCTATAAAATTGCTGCAATCGAACGCGCAATGGAGCCAAGCGAGTCTACACGTGATGCAGCCTATGCTGTAGCCGACGAATTGTCTGGTACAAGCGGTAGCCTGGAGGAGTTCCGTGCAAACGTAGAGCAGAACAAAGCCCTTGCGAAGCAGGAAGTGAAAGAGATCGGTAAGAATAACATTGTTGCCGGTGGTCTTAACAATGCCCGCGAGCTAGTACGCTGGACATATGCTAAGGACACTGAAGTTGGCGATGTTTCTCCGGTGTTCGAGATCGAAGATCAGTTTGTGGTGGCTGTACTTACAGGCAAGCGCGAAAAAGGCTATGCTAAAGTAGAGGATATAAAAGATGAACTTACTGCTGCTGTTCGTAACGAGCTGAAAGCAAAACAGATCATCGAGAAAATACAGAAAACAAAAGGCACTGTAGACCAGATGGCTGCTGCTTATGGCCCGGATGCAATGCTTAGAACTGCTGATGACGTAACATTTGCTTCCGGCACTATACCGGGTATTGGCCTGGAGCCTGTGGCAGTTGGTAAAACATTTGGCCTTAAGCCAGGTGGCCGTACTGCTCCTTTCGAAGGCAATGGAGGAGTTATAGTAGTAGAGCTTGTAAATGTTACAAAAGCACCTGAAGTTCAAGACCTGTCTGGCGTAAAGCAGCAACTTGTAAACATGCGCTCTGCTAACGCAGAAAGCCAGGCTTTTGAAGCTATCAAAGAAAAAGCAAACATCACTGACAACCGTGTTAGATTCTTCTAAGCCACGTTGCCAACATACTAGAAGAGCCACTCCCAACAGAGTGGCTCTTTTGTTTTATAGGATATCAGAACTATAAGCTTTAATTTAAAGTAGAGAACCGCTAAAGTTCGTATATCAAGTTCAGGCAAACTCTCGTTTTAAGTACACCTATGGCCCTACTCAAAAAAACATACCTGTTGCTGGCGCTTTGCTTAACTATAGTTGCAACTATAGCGCATGGGCAAACCCAGGACCTGGAGCTGGCCCGGGAGTATTTCAGTAAAGGAGAATACCAGAAAGCTGCCGCGCTCTACGAAAAGCTGGTAGAAGACAAGCGCCTCTTCTCATTAACTTACCCGGATTATCTGAAAACTCTATTGGCGCTGCGGGACTATAAAGAGGCCGAAAAGCTGGTAAAGCGGACTATAAAACAGAACCCCGGCAACTATAATTTTGAGGTTGATCTGGGTATGGTGTACCAGGCTGCAGGCGATAAGTCGGGAGCTGAGAAACACTTCAGTAAGATCATTCAACAGATGAGCCCGGAGGCAACGGTTGCGGTAGCCAGCGCTTTTATACAGAACGAACTATACGACTATGCCGAGAAAGCCTACCTGCGTGGCCGCGAACTAAGCAAAAACCCGCTGGAGAATAACCGCCCGCTGATAGCGCTCTATAGTTACCGGCAGAAAAATGAAGCCCTGATACCTGAAGTATTGAACCTGTTGCAGGAGAATGAAACTGAAGTAGGCTACGTGCAGAACATGCTGCAAAACAGTGTGCGCGACGAAAAGACCCAGGATGCATTAGAGAAAGAGCTGATCATGCGCGTGCAGCAGAACCCGGATAAACTAGCTTACAGTGAATTGCTGATCTGGCTATATGTGCAGCGCCTGGATTTTTATGGTGCCCTGATGCAGGCTCGTGCCGTTGATAAACGGACAAGGAGCGGCGGATCGAGGGTGATGGAGCTTGGTGCGATAAGTGCCAGGAATAAAGACTATAGCAGTGCAATAGAAGCGTACGAATACATTATTAGTGAGTATCCGGAAGGCCCATATTACCTGGTAGCACGGCAGCGCCTTATAAATGCCCGCGAAGAACAGGTGCAGAATACCTTCCCGGTTGATCAGGAAAAGATACGTGCTCTTATTGCAGACTATAATGCCCTGCTGACTGAAGTTGGACGTAGCGCTTCTACAGTAGAAGTACTGCAACACATGGCAAACCTGTATGCCTTTTATCTTGATGATAAAGCCAAAGCCATAGAATTGCTACAGGAAGCGATAGCAATGCCCCGTGCCAATGCAAACCTGGTAGCTGAAAGCAAACTTACTTTAGGGGATATTTATGTATTGAAAGGCGAACCGTGGGAAGCTACGCTGCTTTACTCGCAGGTAGAAAAATCGCACAAAGATACCCCGATCGGCTATGATGCAAAACTGCGGAATGCCCGCTTAAGTTACTATAAAGGAGACTTCGAACTGGCCCAGGCCCACCTCGATATTCTGAAATTAGCTACCAGTCGCGAAATTGCCAACGATGCCATGGACCTGGGCCTGCTGATAACAGATAATACCGGACTGGATACTTCCACTACAGCTATGGAGGAGTACGCAGCCATAGAGCTGCTTGTGTTCCAGAATAAGCTACAGCAGGCCCTTACCAGCTTAGATGGCATGCTGAAAAAATACCCCGGCCATAGTTTAACCGATGAGATATATTTCCAGAAAGCAGGTATACAGGAACGCATGGGTAATTTTACGGAAGCAGTTGCCAGCCTACAACATATCGTTGGAAACCCGCAATACGACATCCTCAGCGACGACGCCCTGTTTAAGATGGCCTACATCTACGAAGAGAACCTGAAAGACACTACTAAAGCGCAGGAACTATACAACGACCTTCTTAAAAAGCACCAAGGCAGCATCTTCGTAGCCGAAGCCCGCAAACGTTTCCGTAAGTTGCGTGGTGATACGGTTAACTGAGCAGATTTATAGTTGGTGTTATCCAACCACCTCCAACCCTTCTCATGAATCAAGTCCGGGATCTACAACTTCTCTAAGACTGGGAGTTTTTCGGCCTTTGCCAATTTTCAAACTATAGTTCTATAGTTGCCGTTTGTCATCCCCCTACCCCCTTCAAAGGGGGACTTTTTGCCGCTACTTTTCAACTGTCATTTCGACGAAAGGAGAAATCTGGTATCGTTCTATTGCTGCAGGTATAGAGCGGACAGGTCGCGACCTGTCCCTACGGAAATACATTCCTGATAAATCTCGAAGCTTACCGGTTAAACAATAGACAGGCTGTTACTATCGAACTGATATCAGTCTTTGGGTTGAGCGCCTTGTGAATATCTGGTGCCGTCAGGCATTGCGACGAAGGAGCAAAAGAGATTCGCGCAGTGCGATGCCCGAAGACGAGGCCTCCCGGCCGTGAGGGCACCAAAGCTGAATTGAAACGATGGGTTTGAAGAGCTCCCAGGATTAGAGGTGATTTGAAAGGATAGCTTGGTTCAAAATGAAAGGAAATCTAACTATAGAACCTAGATTTCTCCTGACGTCGAAATAACAAAATGGAACGATAGTACACATAGGATTTCTGGGCTATCGCTCGAAATATCAGAAAACTTAACTGAAGAAGATAAAAAGGAAAAGTATAAACAAGAGGAAGAACCCATACATGACCAGATCGAGGGAGTAATCCTTATACTTATTAAATATTTCTATGAATCGTTTCACGGTGCAGGCTGTTGTAGTAATACAAAAGTAAAAAAATCAGGCGAAAGATGACCAGGCAGTGAAGCACTCGAAAACTAAAACCTGTTTAATTTAGTTACCTTTGCACCGGAACAGATAGCAAGTCCGAGAAGCATTATGGAGAAAAGGTGGGTATATAAGCAGCAAGTATCTGAAGAGATAGTAGGCAACCTGGCAGAAAGCCTGAAGGTGAGCCCTACTATAGCCAACATACTTTGCCAGCGCGGTGTCTGCAATTTCGAAGAGGCTAAATCCTTTTTTAGGCCGTCTATGGCCGATTTGCACGATCCCTTCCTGATGAAGGACATGCACCTTGCTGTTAACCGTTTGACAGAAGCGCTGCACCGTTCCGAAAAAATTCTGGTTTATGGCGATTATGATGTAGATGGTACCACTTCGGTAGCGCTTATGTATGGTTTCCTGCGACACTACACCCACCAGATCGAGTTCTACATCCCAGACAGGTACAAAGAAGGCTATGGCGTTTCTACGGCAGGTATAGAGTATGCTGCAGAAAATGGTTTTGGTCTCATCATCAGCCTCGACTGTGGTATCAAATCTGCTGATAAAGTAGCTTATGCAGCCAGTCTAGGTATCGATTTTATTATCTGCGATCACCACTTACCCGACGAAGATGTGCCTCAGGCAGTAGCCGTTCTGGACCCGAAACAGGTAGATTGCCCTTATCCATTTAAAGAGCTGTCGGGTTGTGGTGTTGGGTTTAAGCTGTTGCAGGGGTTT
Organism: Pontibacter populi; assembly: GCF_040278685.1. NCBI lineage: Bacteria > Pseudomonadati > Bacteroidota > Cytophagia > Cytophagales > Hymenobacteraceae > Pontibacter > Pontibacter populi. The sequence continues at coordinate 254,498 of NZ_JBEOKT010000005.1, read as the reverse complement.
TGTTTGCAGAATGGCGTAGAACTGGAAGAGCTTTCCAATTTCCTGGACCTGGTAGTGGTAAGCATTGCTGCCGATATAGTTCCTATAGTTGGTGAGAACCGAATACTGGCCTACTATGGTTTGCAGCTATTAAATGGTCCGCAGGCAACGCGCCCGGGCCTGGAAGCTTTGAAAGACCTGGCTGGTATAACAGGTGAGATGGATATTACGAGTATTGTATTCGGTTTCTCGCCACGCATAAACGCTGCCGGCCGTATGGGTGATGCCAAAAATTCGGTTCGGATGCTGCTTGCTCAAACAAAAGATGAAGCCTTTAAGATGGCTGACATTATAAACGAGTCTAACAAGGAGCGCCGCAGCAAAGACAGCAACATTACCAAAGAAGCACTGCAGATGATCGAGGAAGATGATTTTCTGCGGAGCGCGAACTCTACGGTTTTGTACAAAGAGAGCTGGCATAAAGGAGTTATTGGTATAGTTGCATCGCGTTGTATTGAGAAATACTACCGCCCAACTATAATACTTACAGAATCGAATGGTAAAGCCTCTGGCTCGGCACGCTCAGTACACGGGTTTAACGTGCACAGTGCCATAGAAAGCTGCTCAGACCTTTTAGACCAGTATGGTGGGCACATGTATGCGGCAGGCTTAACATTACCTGTTGAGAACATTCCGGCTTTCAGAGAGCGCTTTGAGCAGTTTGTATCCAATGTTATTACCGAAGATCAGAAGACGCCACAGATAGAGATAGATGCTAAGATCAGTTTCAGCCAGATCACGCGTAACTTCTTTGGTATTATAAAGCAGATGGAGCCATTCGGACCGGGCAATATGCGCCCTGTGTTTGTATCCGAGTGTGTGTATGATACCGGTAACCTGCGTGTAGTTGGCGATACTCACCTGAAATTGCGCCTGACCCAGGACGGTTACACTTCTTTCGATGCGATTGCTTTTGGGTTCGGCGACTTCTATCACCACATCTCTAAAGGTATTCCGTTTGATGTTTGCTATACGATTGAAGAGAATAACTACAGAGGCAACATCACTACTCAACTTTCCATTAAAGACATCCGCTTTAAATAAAAAAGCAACCTGTACTTGCTGTAGAGGCTGCTTTCCTGTAAAATCTATAGTTGCTGAACTATGGCTGCGGATACTTATGCTTTAATTGTTGTAATGGGCTGATCTGCTCGGTGGTAGTTACAAAATCAGGCAGGCAAAGCTCGGTCAGCTTATCCATATCACCGGCAAAGAAGTTAATATCAACAGCTGCGTTAATGCCGGCAACAGAACCACGGTCGGTAAACTGCCAGAACATCCAGCTATCCGTATGGTGAATCTCCGGTTTTACATCGCTGTAGCGGGCAATCCAGAAATGATAATCAGTAAAATGTCCTTTTAACCAGCGGCGGTAATAATTCTGGCTGGTATAGATAATTGGTCTTACGCCATAGTATTGAGTTACTGCTTCCAGCCATGTTTTAAGGTCGGCACGCAGTTGCTCGCCAGTCATGCCTGGTTTCGCTACTTCAATATCCAGCACAGGGGGCAAATCGCCGGGAGCGAGTGTTACGGTGCTCGTAAAAAGCTTTATCTGATCCTGAACGGGAGCTTCGGGCTTATAGAAATGGTAAGCGCCGCGCTTAATACCATTGCGTTTGGTTTCTTCCCAGTTACGCTCAAAAAATGGATCTAACCTGAAATCTCCTTGTGTTGCCTTTACAAAGGCAAACGTTACACCTGCATCTTTCACCTGCATCCAATCCACTTCTTTCTGCCACCTTGATACGTCGATACCTTTAAGCGAGGAACTGGTATTGCTCTTGGTTTCGCCGCTATTATCTATAGTTCTGACAACCATATTTTCGGCAGAAACAGTATTAAAACCTGTTATGGAAGTATACCATAGCAGGCCGGTAAGCGCAAAGTGTTTGCCTAAAGATAGGAGTAAAGAAAGCGTCATAATCAGGTGTTTGGCTAAAAGTATTTTAATTTATGTAACTACCCGCTGATAAACAAGTCGATATAGCAACTTTTATACAGATTGTTAATAAAGTTAAATTGTACAAAAGCTGGAGTCCCGTATGCAACACCTTCCTTATAACGAAAAGTTACAACCTTGCAGTATGAAACTATAATTCCGTAACTTAGCCTCATGATACTCAGAGCTGAACACTTATTTAAAAAATATAAATCGCGCCATGTTGTAAACGATGTGAGCGTGGAAGTGAACCAGGGTGAGATTGTAGGATTACTTGGCCCGAATGGTGCCGGTAAAACTACCTCCTTCTACATGATCGTGGGGCTGGTAAAGCCTAATTCGGGCAAAATTTACCTGGATACAGAAGATATTACTGACCTGCCCATGTACCAAAGAGCCAAACGCGGCGTTGGATACCTGGCTCAGGAAGCATCTGTGTTTCGCCAGTTAACAGTAGAAGAAAATATTCTGGCAGTACTGGAAATGACTAACAAGTCCAAGGAAGAGCAGCACCAGAAAGTAGAAGAACTGCTGGAGGAATTTTCGCTGACCCATGTGCGTAAAAATAAGGGAGTTGTACTATCCGGTGGTGAGCGCCGCCGTACCGAAATTGCCCGCGCTCTAGCCGTGGATCCGAGCTTTGTTTTGCTCGATGAGCCTTTTGCAGGTGTAGACCCTATTGCGGTAGAGGAGATACAAAGTATAGTTGCCAAGCTGAAGAGCAAAAACATCGGCATCCTTATAACGGACCATAACGTAAACGAGACCCTCTCGATTACCGACCGCGCTTACCTGCTATTCGAAGGGAAGATCCTGAAATCTGGTACTGCCGAAGAACTAGCCGCTGACGAACAGGTGCGCCGTGTGTATTTAGGTAAGCATTTTGAGTTAAAAAGGAAGGTCTGAACAGTTATCAGTGATTAATTAGCAGTAAACAGTATCACGTTTTAATTGTATATGAGCAATAATAACCTTTATAGCAAGTGTTATGCTTTTGCAATTAGAATAGTGAAAGCTTACCAGCATCTTAGTACGGATAAGAAGGAGTTTATACTTTCTAAACAACTACTGAAAAGCGGCACTTCTATCGGGGCAAATGTTGCAGAAGCTAATGGTGGTATATCTACAGCAGATTTTTCATCAAAAGTATCTATAGCTTATAAAGAGAGTTTGGAAACTAAATATTGGCTAAGTCTACTTAAGGATACTGGCTATTTAGATGCTACCATTGCTGATAGTATGATGAAAGATGCAGATGAGCTTAGTAAGATTTTATTCTCTATCTTAAAGACAACAAGAATTAATCCTAAAGTATAGCAGCACAGGATTTCCAAAACTGATTACTGCTTATTGTTAACTGTTAACTGTAATTTGTGGAAATAATAAACTCAATAGTAACCTGGGTAATGAAGAAGCGGATCCATGATATAGATTTGTTTCGGAAATACCCGCATGAGGTGCAAAATGAGCTGTTTCAGAACCTGATAAGTACTGCAAAAGGTACAGAATGGGGAAAGAAATACGGCTACGGTGATGGGCTTTCGGTGAGAGAGTTCCAGGAGCGTGTGCCGGTTACTACTTACGAGGAACTATATCCCTACATTGAGCGCGTGATGATGGGTGAGCAGAATCTGCTCTGGCCTAGTAAGATTGAGTGGTTCGCCAAATCATCGGGCACAACCAACGCCCGTAGCAAGTATATCCCTGTTAGCCCGGAAAGTTTGGAAGATTGCCACTACAAAGGTGGTAAGGATATGCTGTCTATCTATGTCAATCTTTATCCTGAAACAAAGCTATTTACTGGCAAAGGATTGTCAATAGGAGGGAGCCATCGCCCAAGCGAACTCAATGCGAAGGTAAATTGTGGCGACGTATCGGCAGTGATCATGCAAAACCTGCCTATATGGGCGGAAGCCATGCGCACGCCGCCGCTTAAAGTTGCCCTGATGGACAAGTGGGAGGAGAAGATCGAGAAAATGGTGGAGCTGACCGTGCAGGAAAATGTAACCAGCATGAGCGGTGTACCCACCTGGACCTATGTGCTCCTGAAACGTATTCTGGAAGTTACCGGAAAAGACAACATTCTGGATATATGGCCAAACCTGGAGCTCTTTACACATGGCGCAGTGGCTTTTGGTCCTTATAGGCAGTTATTCAAAGAGATCATTCCTTCTGATAAGATGAATTACCTGGAAGTATACAATGCTTCGGAAGGATTTTTCGGGATACAGGACCAGGCCGGAACGGAAGATGAAATGCTGCTGATGCTGGACTATGGCGTATACTATGAGTTTATACCGATGGACCAGTTTGATGAAGAGAACCCTAAAACGCTGACGCTGGAGCAGGTGGAGTTAGGAAAGAACTATGCTATAGTTATCTCTACAAACGCAGGATTATGGCGCTATAAAATAGGGGATACAGTACGTTTTACTAGCCTTAGTCCGTATCGCATTAAAATATCAGGCCGTACCAAGCACTTCATAAATGCCTTCGGCGAAGAAGTTATAGTTGAAAACGCAGAAGCTGCTATTACCAAAGCCTGCGAAGCAACCGGAGCCATCATCACAAACTTTACTGCTGCGCCAATCTTTATGGAGAGCGGCAAGCGCGGTGGCCACGAATGGCTGATTGAATTTGAGAAGCAACCGGATAACCTGAAGCAATTCACGTACCTGCTCGACGAAACACTGCGCGAAGTAAATTCCGATTACGATGCCAAGCGTCAGAATGACATTGCCCTGCAAGGCCCGATCGTACACGCTGCCCCACAAGGTACTTTTATGAACTGGCTCCGCGATAAAGGCAAACTAGGCGGACAAAATAAAGTACCACGCCTCAGCAACTCCCGCGAATACCTGGAAGAGATCATGCAGGTAAACGGGCTATAGAAAGTTCTGAGTTTCGAGTCCTGAGTTACGAGTTAACAAAATAAAATCCCCGGCAAATATAGAACTGCCGGGGATTTTATTTTTAAGAGCTATACTTCAAGTATAACCCATTTATAATTTCTAATTCATAATTGGGAGTGCAGCGACCTCTACTCCAGGAAACTACTCAAAATGCTGCCTTCTTTTTTAGCGTTTTCGCCTTGTGGCATCAGCGCCTGAATCAGTTTCTTAACTGGCATAGACTGTAGCCACACGCGGCCAGTACCACGCAGCGTTGCCAGGAACAAACCTTCTCCACCAAATATCATCGACTTTAAGCCGCCGGCACGCTGCACACTAAAATCTATCCCTTCTTCAAAAGCAACTACGCAGCCCGTATCTACTCTTAAGGTTTCGTTGTTCAGTTGCTTCTCAACTATAGTTCCGCCGGCGTGTATAAAGGCCATGCCATCGCCTTGCATCTTTTGCAGTATAAATCCTTCGCCACCAAAAAAACCAGCCCCTAAACGCTGGTTAAAATGAATGCTGAGCTTCGTACCCAATGCCGCTGCCAGGAAAGCGTCTTTTTGCGTGATGAGTGTACGGTTACGCACTGTTGTCAGATCGACGGACAGAATAGTGCCCGGGTAAGGAGCAGAGAACGCAACACGACTTTTGCCGTGGCCCATGTGGGTAAAGTGCGTCATGAACAGCGATTCGCCCGTAATCAATCGGCTGCCTGCAGATACCAGTTTCCCTAAAAAGCCCTGGCTTGGGTTAGAGCCATCGCCCATTTTAGTCTGGAAGTCGATGCCTTCTTCCATGTATACCATAGCACCGGCTTCGGCAATTACCGTTTCCTGCGGGTCGAGTTCAATCTCCAGCACCTGTATGTCGTTGCCAAAGATCTTGTAGTCAATTTCGTGTGAGTTTCTCATAGTCAGATTATGATTTGTTATAGTAAAGCAAGATAAGAAATTAGCAGAAATTGAGCGGCAACTATAGTTTAACTTGCTCCATTGGTTAGTGAAGGAGGCCTAAACTATAGTTAATCTTCGTCGTCCTCCTCGTCGGCTTTGCGCTTTGGTTTTACAGGCAGGTCGTCTTCGTCATCCGATACAGAGCTCGTGCCTCGTACAAAATCCTCGTCGGTTTCTTCTACTTCTTCACCTTCTTCCACGTGATATTCTTCTTCCTCTTCGCGCTTGGCTTTCTCGGCAGCGTCCCGTTTCTGTAGCTTCTTGTCGTCTACATTTTTGTTCAGGAACTCGTTTATCTTATCAATGCTATAGTTTGAGATGATCTCACCGTGCTCGTTTACCTTTATCTCGAAGCCTTCCAGGTCTTTATGCACTTTAGATTTCTTTTTGCTTTTATCGGGTTTCTTATTTCTGGCCATGTTATTTATAGTTTGTATTCCCTGATGTTATAAGTAGAAACAGGTAAATAGTTACGGTTTACACGGCTAGCTATAGTTTGCTGCAATAAAAAAGGCTGACCCATTTACGGATCAGCCTTCTGTTTATAGTTTGGGTTGCTTACTCGGCAGCAGCGTACTGGCTAAGTTTTGCAATAGCCGTTTCGATGCGGCTTATAGTTTCCTCACGGCCAATAATCTCGATGATCTGCATCAGGTCAGGGCCGGCTTCGGCACCGGTTACAGCAAGGCGAAGTGCCTGCATTACCTGGCCGATCTTCATGCCGTTACGCTCCAGTATAGTTGTAAGCAGCTCTTTTACGGAGTCAGCGTTGAAGTCAGCTATAGTTGGTAACTCGTTCTTAAACTGCTCAAACACGGCAACCGACTGCGCATTCCATTTTTTAGAAGCTACCTTGTCGTTATACTCTTCCGGGGCTACAAAGAAATAAGCTGCCTCTTTCCAGAAATCCTGCGGGAAGCTTATACGCTCTTTCATTAGTCCGGCTACTTTGGAGGCTTTCTCGTGCGTGCAATCGATATTATGCTCTTCTAAAGCAGTTAACAGGTAGTTTGCCAGTTCGCTGTCAGGTTTGGCACGCAGGTATTGTTCGTTAAACCAACGGGCTTTCTGAATATCGAAACGTGTACCTGATTTACCGATACGCTCTATTGTAAACTCGTTTGCCAGCTCTTCCATCGAGAATATTTCCTGCTGTGTGCCCGGGTTCCAGCCCAGGAAAGCCAGGAAGTTAACGAAAGCATCAGGCAAATAACCGGCCTCACGGTAACCAGAAGATATCTCACCTGTAAACGGATCCTGCCAGTGCAGTGGAAATACCGGGAAGCCCAGCTTATCGCCGTCACGCTTGCTCAGTTTTCCGTTTCCGTCTGGCTTCAGCAGCAATGGTAAGTGTGCAAACTCAGGCATGGTAGCTTCCCAACCTAAATAGCGGTACAGCAATACGTGCAGCGGTGCAGATGGCAACCACTCTTCCCCACGGATTACGTGCGTTATCTTCATCAGGTGGTCATCCACGATGTTGGCCAAGTGATACGTTGGCATGCCATCCGACTTCATCAATACTTTATCATCTATAGAAGAAGAATGCACCATAACCCAGCCACGGATCATGTCTTTCAGGCGGATCTCTTCTTTACGCGGTACTTTCAAGCGGATCACATACGGTGCGCCAGACTCCAGAAGCTTTTTCACTTCATCTTCGGGCATGGTAAGCGAGTTACGCATAGTTGCGCGCGTAATAGCGTTATACTGCGGGGTAGCTACTTTAGCAGCTTTCAGGCGCTCACGCATCGCATCCAGCTCCTCGGCAGTATCGAAGGCATAGTACGCATGGCCGGCATCAATAAGCTGCATAGCATACTGCATGTACATCGGCTTGCGCTCCGACTGGCGGTAAGGCGCATAAGGGCCGCCATTCCATGGGCTCTCATCCAGCTCAATGCCACACCACTCCAGCGACTGACGGATATAGTCTTCAGCACCCGGTACAAAACGGTTCTGGTCTGTATCCTCGATGCGCAGTATCATTTTGCCGCCTGTTTTGCGGGCCAGCAGGTAATTGTAAAGGGCCGTGCGAACACCGCCTATATGAAGTGGCCCGGTCGGGCTTGGGGCAAAGCGTACTCTAACTTCTCTTTCCATGTATGGTCGTCTCTTGTAATCTTCTAATTCGGGCGCAATTTACAAAATAAAGTATGTAATCGTAAGTATAACCTGCACCTTCGTTTGATGTTATACTTTATTCGTACTATGGCAAGTACAAACAATATCAGCTATTTGCGTATCAGCCTAAGTACACATATCTAAAACCAGCCGAATGGTACGCTCCCGACTACTTATGATCTGGCTTTTGCTTGAGGAAACCTGGCTGGAGTTCCTGGATAACAACTCTTTTCAGAAGGGAGCAGCGCTGGCGTATTACACCATCTTTGCGTTGCCACCCATGCTTATCATCATTATAAGTGCCAGTGGCTATTTCCTGGAAGAGCAGGCCGTATCGGGGGAGATATACTATAGAATTAAAGACCTGATAGGCTCGGAAGGAGCTTATGCTGTGCAGAAGATGGTCGAAAATGTAAACGCCTTTACCAACCTGAATCTGGCAGCTGTAGTTGGCGGTATTGCGTTGTTTATTGCGGCTACAGGCTTTTTCGTGTCGCTGCAGGACTCCTTGAATGAGATTTGGTATGTGAAACCCAAACCCAAGCGCGGCTACCTGAAATTACTGCTCGACCGCTTCCTTTCTTTTGGGATGATCCTGGTTATAACGATTATACTTTTACTGTCACTTCTGGCTAATACCATACTTGTTGTTATCGGCGATTTTATGACGGCACGGTTTTCTGGTTGGGTCGTGTACATTCTGCACGCAGCTAATTTTATGTCGAGCCTGGTTATGATGTCGTTTCTGTTTGCCTGCATTTACAGGTTTCTGCCGGATGCCAAGATAAAATGGCGCGATGTATGGGTAGGCGCTATAGTTACGGCAGTGCTGTTTTCGATCTTCAGGGGAATCATCGGGTTTTACCTGGGCAAAAACGATGTGGCTTCTGTTTATGGAGCGGCAGGCTCAGTGGTAATAATACTGACGTGGGTGTTCTTTACCTCGCAGATCATCTTTTTCGGGGCAGTGTTCACGTTTGTTTTCTCACGCAAATATGGCCACAACATTTATCCGGCCAACTATGCTGTCAGGGTTATTCGCCAGGAAATAGAAGTAGGCAACTCAGCAGTAAACGCCGAGCCCGGCAAACACGCTAAGGAAGTATATGGCGAAGAAACTATAGTTGTTCCTGAAATCGGCCCAGAAGAAGCCGATAAGGAACATGGAGCGAATATTTGAAAGTTAGAGAGTTTAGGAGTTAGAGATTTGAGGAGTTCTGTGTGTTTGCTTTAACTATAGCATTACAGCCTACACTATAACTATAACAGTAATTCCCCTCTTGGGAGGGGCAGGGGTGGGTTGAAACGTTACTATGAAACTATAAATCAAACTATAGCGAAGACGTAAAATTCCTCGCCTTAGACTACCTAGAAGCGATTTCGAAGGTAGCGAGCGCAGCTCTGAGGGGTTAGGGGTGGTTGGACCAGTAACTATAGAGCTATAGCCAGCGTCGTTGCCATGCTTGTCCCTGTTGGGCCAGTTGAGTCAGGAGACTCAACACCATCCCAAGTCACGAGTCTGGAGACTCGCGCCCGTGGTATTTACTATAAAGCCAAGCCCTCAACTATAAACCGAATCCAAATCTTGTCAATCCTTTAATCCTGTAAATCTTGATTCAGAAAAAAAGGACAAAAAACCCGGAAGTATAGCTCCTTTGTCTTTTGTCCTTTGTCAAAGTATCTTTTAGCAAGCTCTACTTCACTGCAATACACGATATCTCCACATTCACATCTTTTGGTAAGCGGCTTACTTCCACGGTTTCGCGGGCAGGTGGATTGCTGGTAAAGTAGCTGCCGTACGTTTCGTTTATCTTGCCAAAGTTGTTCAGGTCTTTCACAAAAATTGAGCACTTTACAACGTTACTGAAGTCCATGCCTGCTTCCGTAAGTATAAACTGCAGGTTTTTCATCACCATGTGTGTTTCTTCTTCTATGCTGCCTGTTACCAGTTCGCCGGTTTGCTGGTTTAGCGGTATCTGACCTGAAACATAAAGTACGCCATTGGCCATAGTTGCCTGGCTGTATGGGCCGATCGGGGCCGGAGCATTATGTGAGTTAACGATAGTATGTGCCATTCTGAATAAGTTTAAATGTTTATCTTTACCATCAAAAGTACATAATTATGCACATACTTGTTTTGGCTGGCCCCGAAATGGCCGAAGAGTTCAGACAAAAGTTTCCGGTAACAAACAACGGTACGCGCTTTACTTTCCTACAAAGCCACAGTGTTATCGATGAGCAGTTAGAACCCTCTGATGTTGTTTTTGATTTCCTGCTGCACGAAGAGCCTGAGCGCCTGAGTTTTTATGCCCCTGAACAAGTAGTTTTCTGTAATGCCGCAACTATACAGCTGGCAGCGCTTGTAAAAGCTTCCGGAATACAGAATCCCTGCACGCTAATCGGTTTTAACGGACTTCCTTCTTTGTTTAACCGACCGGTTCTGGAAGTAAGTTTATACAATAAAAGATCTGAGTCGAAGCTGATTGAAGTGTGTAATGAGTTGGGAACGGAATTCCTGGTTGTAGAAGATCGTGTTGGAATGGTTACCCCCCGCATTATTTGCATGATCATAAATGAGGCCTGCTATACACTGCAGGAGCAAACAGCCGGAATAGAAGACATCGACCTTGGGATGAAATTAGGTACCAACTACCCAAAAGGTCCTTTTGAATGGGCTAACCAGATCGGAATAAAGAATGTGTATAGTTTGTTGCGGGCAGTTTACGAAGACACCAAAGAAGAGCGCTATAAAGTTTGCCCTTTACTAAAAACCAAATTCCTGAAAGGGGAGAAGTTTGAGCTATAAGTTATAGTTAACTATAAGCCATAAAAAAAGGAGACCTAAGCGGGTCTCCTTTTCTGTTTTATAACAACTATAGATTACTCCACTGTTACTGATTTTGCCAGGTTACGAGGCTGGTCTACATTACAACCGCGCATAACCGCAATGTGGTAAGACAGCAATTGAAGCGGCACCACAGACAGTAATGGCATCAGGTGTTCGCTGGTTTCAGGTATCTCAATTACGTGGTCAGCCATAGACGGTATAGTTGTGTCACCTTCGGTTACGATAGCAATTACTTTACCTTTACGGGCTTTCACTTCCTGCACATTCGATACGATCTTCTCATACGAGCTGTCTTTTGTAGCAATAACTACAACCGGCATCTGCTCATCAATCAGCGCGATCGGACCATGCTTCATTTCGGCAGCAGGGTAACCTTCAGCGTGTATGTAAGAGATCTCTTTCAGTTTAAGTGCGCCTTCCAGGGCAACCGGGAAGTTATACCCACGACCCAGATACAGGAAGTTGGTTGCATCTTTATAGATAGCCGCAATTTCTTCGATCTGCTTATCCAGTTTAAGTGTCTGCTCTACTTTAGCCGGTATCTGCTCCAGTTCAGCGATCAACTCGTGTAGTTTGGTAGTTTCTATAGTTCCACGCTTGCTGCCGATCATCATAGCAATAAGGGTAAGAACTGTTACCTGTGCTGTAAATGCTTTTGTAGAAGCCACACCAATCTCAGGGCCAGCGTGCGTATAGGCACCTGCATCTGTAGCACGGGCTATAGATGAACCAACTACGTTACAGATTCCGAAGATAGTAGCACCTTTTGATTTAGCCAGTTCTATAGCAGCCAGTGTGTCAGCCGTTTCACCAGACTGAGAAATAGCGATAACAATGTCGTTCTCGTTAACAATAGGATTACGATAGCGGAATTCAGAAGCATATTCTACTTCTACCGGTATACGTGCCAGGTCTTCAATCAGGTACTCGGCTACAAGGCCTGCATGCCAAGAAGTACCGCAGGCAACTATAAGTATACGCTGTGCATTTGCGAATTTATTTTCATACTCACGGATACCACCCATCATCAGGTGGTTGTTCTCCGCTATCATACGGCCGCGCATGCTGTCAAGTATCGAGCGAGGTTGCTCAAATATCTCTTTCAGCATAAAGTGCTCATAGCCACCTTTTTCAATCGACTCAAGAGCAAGCTCTAATCGCTGAACGTATGGTGTCTGCTTTACATCTTCTTTTGTACGGATATCCAGTTGGCCATCCTTAATTACCGCGATCTCAAAATCATTCAGGTAGATCACATCGTTCGTATACTCAATAATCGGGGTAGCATCAGAAGCAAAGAAGTATTCGCCCTCGCCGACACCAACTACCAGCGGGCTACCTTTACGGGCAGCAATCAGCTGGTTCGGATCATCTTTAGATAATACCACAATAGCGTAAGCACCTACTACTTCATGCAACGCAAGACGAACTGCTTCAACTAAGGTGCAACCTGTAGTAGTGCGGATGTCCTCGATCAGGTTAATGAAAACTTCAGAATCAGTATCAGACTGGAACGTATGGCCTTTCTCTAAAAGCAAAGTTTTAAGAGATGCATAGTTCTCGATGATACCGTTGTGGATGATGGCAATTTTACCTGATGTAGAGTAATGCGGGTGTGCATTTACATCGTTGGGTTCGCCGTGGGTAGCCCAACGGGTATGGCCCATACCAATATTGCCATGTACATTTTTGTCGGCTATAAATGCTTCGAGTTCGCTTACCTTGCCCTTCTTCTTATAAACATTAAGTTCACCGTTCATTAGTGCAACACCTGCACTGTCGTATCCTCTGTACTCGAGGCGCTTTAGGCCTTTAATAATGATAGGGCAAGCTTCTCTATGCCCAACGTATGCTACAATTCCGCACATAAGTCTGTTGTGTAAAAACTAAAATAGGTACCCACAAAAAATAGGTACCCGCAAAGGTACCTATTAAAAATATTTAATAATAAGATTAGTCCAGTTTTGTAAAGTAGATGCGCAGTTTCACACCTTGCTCTTCAGTGTTAACTATAATAGCTCTTTTAGGAATGCTTTCCAGACCTATTGTTCCCCCACCATTTGAAGAAGCTAAATATCTGCCCGGTGTGATCAACAGACCATCATTTGGCTTGTCGCCGCGCAGTATAGCCTGCACATAAGCCGTTACATTTACTTTGTAGCTACCTACACCAGTTCTTACCTCGTTGCTACCCTCTTTTCTGGTCTCAGCATCAAATTGCAAGTAAGTCGGGAAACTATAGTTATTGGCGCTCATGATACGCGCGTCATCAATAGGAACTGTTTTAGCTACACCACTTGATGTATACAGCACACGGTTTGAGCTATTGGTTTCGTAAATACCAAGTTGTAAGGGCTCTCTAAGCGTTGTAAACGAGTTGTTTTTAACTGGAACTACAAGCTCAGCCCTGTTAATAACAATATTGCCATACTTCTCTTTCAGTTCCTTAAGGTGTGGTATCGTTATTTTTGTAAACAGCTGTGTACCGGCTTGCACATAACTCTCACCTCCGGTTTGCGACGATGGCAACACTTTATATGGCGTTAAACCTGCCAGTGCGGTAGCGCTACGGTTAGTTTCTATTTTAGAGAAGTTACGGATGTTAGACCCATTCAATAAAAATGAGTGCTCTTTCCGGGTCGTATCATTTTTATAGTACAGCGTAAGCCTGGTTTTAGAAGACAGCGTATTCAGGCTGATCACTTCCCTTGGGTTTGCCTGTGTCGGAACTATAGCCAGACCTTTAAAGAACTGTACAAAATTGAACTGGTCCTTCAGGGTAGTTTTGCCTGACTGAGCCAGTATCTCGTTAGCCAGCGCCATATCCAGGTGTATTCTAACAGGCTCCGTGAACACAGGAGTTTTTACAGTTGCTGTAGACGTGTCGATAGGATCCGGGTCAAACGATACAGTTCCAAGCGGAGTGCTTTCGTAAGCCAGCGAAGAATTTGTAAAGTAAGATGCCTTATCCTGGAAGCCTTCTGTTAACCTGTGGATACTTAGGTTTAGCGGTGGATCATCAGAACCATAGATATCGGTTGTATAATCCAGCGTAAGCACAAGCGAGTCTGCTACCGGGTTTTCACCGAATTTCAGATCTAAGCCTGAAAGACCTACTTCTGTAAAGGCTGTAGCTTTTACATTGCCTAAAGTACCATCCTGGTAACCACCAACAGGCAGCGGATACTGTCTGAAAGCTAAAATAGAATCAGATTTAAGGACAGTGCCTGTATTTATAGTTAACGTATCGGTATAAAAAGCTCCGATCTGGTTTTCATCCTGAAGGTCTAAGCCTATGTCAGATGGGTCTTCGCAAGATGCAAGTGTAGCAATAGAAAAGAAGAAAAGGGTAAATCTTCTAACGGCTAAGTTCATTATACAGGTTATAGTATGAATCTGAAAGGGTGTCGTCGGCGGTAACAGTGCTGATGTTCTTGGCTGTAAAGTCGTTGAACAGAACATTGATGTTATCGCTGAAATCTTCGTTTGTTTTAATTACTGAATCGGCATACTCCATTCCTATTTTCAGGAAGCTGTCGATATCGGCAGACTTCAGGTGGTCCAGCATGCTGTCGTCAATATCCAGCATCTTTACTTTCTCCATTAAGTCGCCTGCAAATTTATGGGTATAGTTGTGGTTATACACCGTAAACATCGACTTAGAGTCTTTAAAGATCGGATCTTTCTTGTAAGTAGTTTTCAGGTACATTGGTATCAGGCCGGTCATCCAGTCGTTGCAATGTACAATGTCCGGAGCCCAACCCAGTTTCTTTACAGTTTCCAGCACGCCTTTGCAGAAAAAGATGGCACGCTCGTCATTATCCTGATGAAACTTGTTGTTCTTGTCAACAAAAACGGACTTTCTGTGGAAATAGTCTTCGTTGTCGATAAAATATACCTGTAATTTGGCATTTGGTATAGAAGCCACCTTGATTACCAGTGGTTTCTCGTCGTCGCCAACAGCAATGTTAATGCCTGAAAGACGAACAACCTCATGTAAACGGTTTTTGCGCTCGTTAATAATACCGAATCGCGGCACAAAGATACGTATCTCCATACCTCTTTCCTGCATCGCCTGTGGTAGCGTATTCAGAAACTCTGCTACTTTTGTGGTTTGAAGAAAGGGAAGGATCTCGGTGGCGGCGTACAGAATTCGCAATTTTGACATGAGTTTGTAATTAAAAATTAAAAGGCAACAGTATTGGGACGTGCAAAATTAGTATTTTTTATTCTAATTTTCAATTTTATCTGCTGTGACTTACTTTTGCCGGCTTTTATAGTTTTAACACTGAAACACAACATATGCAAGTAATTACGCAGGTAAACCAGCTTCGCGAAACAATGCAAGCACTGCGCTGCCAAGGCAAAAGCATAGGCTTTGTGCCAACTATGGGCGCCCTGCACGAAGGACACCTGCAACTGCTGCGCGCATCGGCAAGTGATAACGACATTACGGTATGCAGTATTTTTGTAAATCCCACGCAGTTCAACAACCCCGACGACTATAAACTATATCCGCGCACATTAGACGCAGACGTAGCACTACTGCAAACTACCGGTTGTGATTATGTTTTTGCACCAACTCCCGAAGCTATATATCCACAACACACTATGTTGCAGTTTAGTTTCGGAAAGCTGGAGGCGGTAATGGAAGGAGAACACCGGCCAGGGCACTTTAACGGTGTGGCAACTATAGTTAGCAAGCTATTTAATATGGTGCAGCCGCACAAAGCCTATTTCGGTCAGAAAGATTTGCAACAGGTAGCTGTAGTTCGGCAGCTAATTTTAGGAGTAGGGTTTAATATTGAATTGGTATGTTACCCGACAGTGCGTGAAACAGATGGTCTGGCTATGTCATCCAGAAACAAAAGGCTGAACGCAGCTCAGCGGCAGATCGCTGTGAGTTTGCACGAAGCCTTAGAGGTGGCCAGAAAGCAGCTGGTGCATACGCCACTATCAACTATAAAAGAAGCCGTAGCCGAATACTTAAAGGATATGCCCGAAGTAGAGCTGGAATATTTTGAGATAGCAGACCCGCTTACTTTGCAACCGTTGGCAACTATAACCGGAGTGCAGGAGGTAGCTCTATGCATTGCAGCACACGTAGGGCCAGTACGCCTGATCGATAATATTGTAGTGAATCTTAGCGAAGTTTAAGTTGTTTAGAACAAGAGTAGTAGCGGGTGGGTTTATAGTTTCATAGTTTATCTGCCTGATATTAGCTAACTTTGCGCTTTATTTAGTCACAAACCATGTATATTGAGGTTTTAAAATCCAAGATTCACCGCTGTAAGGTAACACAGGCCGAACTGCATTATGTTGGCAGCATCACCATAGATGAAGACCTGATGGACGCCGCCAATGTGGTGGAGAATGAGAAAGTTACCATCGTAAACATTAACAACGGCGAGCGCTTCGAGACTTATGTAATTAAGGGCGAACGCGGCACCGGAACAGTTTGCTTAAACGGCCCGGCTGCGCGCAAAGTACAGGTAGGCGATATCGTTATAGTTATTTCTTACTGCAGTATCCCGTTCGCGGATGCAAAAGCTCACAAACCAACCTTAGTATTCCCGGATCAGCATAATCGCCTGGTATAACGCCGCTGCATGAAAAAGCTGTTCTCTATTCTTAAATACGGTCTTTTGCTCGGCGTATCAGCATTGCTGATGTGGTATGCTTTAAAAGAGCTCGACTTTGAGAAGATGTGGGCAGAACTGCAGAGCGCAAACTATGGCTGGGTGGGCCTTTCGCTTTTGATGGGTGTTGCCGCTTACATGAGCCGCGCGTACCGCTGGAAAATGCAGATAAAGCCAACCGGTTACCAGCCATCGTTACCCAATACCTATAACGCCATGATGGTGGGCTACCTGGCTAACCTGGTATTGCCGCGCATGGGCGAAGTGGTACGTTGTACGATGCTCCGACGTTCCGATGGCATTCCGGTAAATAAAGGCTTTGGTACGGTAATAGCAGAGCGCTTTGTAGATATGCTTATGCTGCTGCTGGCCATTACCATTACGTTCCTTTCCGAATTTAAACAGATCAAAGATTTTTTCTGGGAGCTCCTTTCCAGCAAGTATAGTAACCTCGAGCAAACTATAGATTCGCTTTACTGGGTGGCCGGAGTTTTCCTGGTATCAGGTATAGTTATCGTTTTGATAGGGTTGCGTTACCTGAGCAGGCTACGGGAAAACAGTTATTTCCAGAAAGCTGTGCAGTTTGTGAAAGGTATGTTGCAGGGCGTGTTCAGTATTACCAGGCTCGATAACCAGGCTGTTTTCTGGGGGCATACTGTTTTTGTGTGGCTGATGTACTATGGCATGAGTCTGGTCGTTTTTTATGCACTTCCGGCTACAAGCGGGCTGGGCTTTGGAGCGGCACTTTCGGTATTGGTAGTAGGCAGTTTAGGTATGGCGGCGCCGGTGCAGGGTGGGGTGGGCGTATACCATTTGCTGGTACAGGCTACGTTATTACTTTACGGGGTTCCTGCAGAAGCCGGTATGGCTTATGCGCTGCTGGCACATACTTCTCAAACGCTTTTGGTAGTTATAATGGGAGTGCTTAGTTTTATAGCAGGTATGGTACGTCGCCCATCGGCGCTAGTACCCTCTGAAACGAAAGCAATGGCAAACCATGAACTCAACCGATAAAATATTTACTCTTCCGAAATTACTGGAGCAACTACAACTATGGCGCAGCCAGGGGCAGAAGATTGTTTTCACGAACGGCTGCTTTGACATATTGCACTTAGGCCATGTAGATTACCTGGAAAAAGCACGACAACTTGGCGATAAACTGGTACTCGGCCTCAACACAGACCACTCCATCAGCAGTATAAAAGGCCCGAACCGCCCGCTTCAGGACGAAATGTCACGCGCACGCGTAATGGCATCGCTTTTGTTTGTAGACGCTGTAGTGTTGTTTGATAGTGATACCCCGCTGGAGCTGATAAAAGCCGTAAAACCCGATATACTTGTAAAAGGTGATGACTATAGTATAGCGCAGATTGTAGGTCACGAAGAAGTATTGAAAGCCGGTGGCGAAGTGAAAACAGTTCCGCTGGTAAACGGTTATTCTACTACAAACATCGTAAAGAAGATAGAAAACCAATTAAACGAAAATAAATAACCATGATCTGGATTATAATGATCTCTATTATGCTTGCAAGCTGGCTTGTGAGCTGGAGATTGAAAAGCAAGTTTAAACAGTACTCTCAAACACCTTTGAGCTCAGGTTTAAGCGGACGTGAGATTGCAGAGAAAATGCTGGCCGATAACGGTATTACAGATGTGCGTGTTATTTCGGTAGCCGGCAGATTAACTGACCATTACAACCCTGCCGATAAAACAGTAAACCTGAGCGAGTATGTATATGATGCCCGCAGTGCTGCTGCAGCGGCTGTGGCAGCCCACGAGTGTGGCCACGCGGTGCAACATGCAAAAGCTTATACCTTCCTGAAGTTCCGTTCGGCCATGGTGCCTGCGTTAAGTATCGCCTCTCGTTACATGCAGTGGATTCTGTTGATCGGTATCTTAATGCTGCAGACGACGCCTGTGCCGCTGGCAATTGGTGTGGCGCTGTTTGGTTTAACTACACTGTTCAGCTTTGTAACGCTGCCGGTAGAGTTCGATGCAAGTAAGCGTGCCCTGGCCTGGATCAGCTCTAATGGAATTGTAACCCAGCAGGAATACGGTATGGCGAAAGATGCACTAAAATGGGCTGCTTTAACCTACGTAGTAGCAGCGCTTGGTTCGCTTGCCACGCTATTGTACTATGCATCATTATTAATGGGCCGTCGCGACTAACCTTAAAATGATACGTATATAAAACAAACGCCACCCTCTTCTGTTTAGCGGGTGGCGTTTGTTTTCCCCTCTATGCCTTCAGATCATCGTTTACTGCACAACATTGTATAGTTAATTACAATATTTAGCAGTCAGGTTAAATTTATATTGTTGTATTTTATAGTTTTGTACCCGAAAAGTTATCGTTTTACCATATCCGATTTATAAATAACATGAACTTTCAGTTAACAGAAGAACACCTGGCCGTACAGGAAGCCGCCCGCGAATTTGCACAGACAGAACTTTTGCCTGGGGTAATCGAACGTGACGAGCACCAGAAATTCCCGGCAGAGCAGATCAAGAAAATGGGTGAGCTTGGCTTCTTAGGAATGATGGTTGATCCAAAATACGGCGGTGGCGGTATGGACACTATCTCTTATGTACTGGCTATGGAAGAGATATCTAAAATAGATGCTTCTGCTTCTGTTGTAATGTCGGTTAACAACTCGCTTGTTTGCTGGGGTATCGAGAAGTATGGCAACGAAGAGCAAAAGCAGAAATACCTGACAAAATTAGCTACTGGTGAGATCATCGGTGCCTTCTGTTTATCAGAGCCGGAAGCGGGTTCTGATGCTACCTCACAAAGAACTACTGCTGAAGACAAAGGTGATTACTATTTACTAAACGGTACAAAGAACTGGATCACCAACGGTAGCACTGCTTCTGTATACATTGTAATCGCTCAGACTGATGTTGCCAAAGGTCACCGTGGTATTAACGCGCTTATAGTTGAGCGTGGCATGGAAGGCTTCGAGATCGGTCCGAAAGAAAATAAGTTGGGTATTCGTGGTTCTGATACACACTCTTTGATGTTTACTGACGTTAAGGTGCCAAAAGAGAACCGCATTGGCGAAGATGGCTTTGGTTTTAAGTTTGCTATGTCTACGCTGGCTGGTGGCCGTATCGGTATTGCGTCACAGGCGCTGGGTATAGCATCAGGCGCGTACGAACTGGCAGTTAAATATTCTAAAGAGCGGAAGGCATTTGGTGTGGAGATCGCGAAGCACCAGGCAATACAGTTTAAGCTGGCTGATATGGCTACTAACATCGAAGCAGCTCGTCTGCTTTGCCTGCAGGCTGCTTACGACAAAGATTCGCATGCTGATTATGGTAAGTCTGGCGCTATGGCAAAACTTTTTGCATCAAAAGTAGCAATGGATACAACTATAGAAGCAGTGCAGGTACATGGTGGTTACGGTTTCGTGAAAGAATACCATGTTGAGCGTTTAATGCGCGATGCAAAAATTACACAGATATACGAAGGTACTTCCGAGATACAGAAAATAGTAATTTCGAGAGAACTGCTAAAATAGAAATGCGTGTAAAAATGTGTTTCTGTGCAGCTTAGGCTATCTATAGGTTTTTCCGAATTAAAATTTATTTTTAAAATTTAATTTGAATTTTATAAAGATTAGTCTTAGCTTTAAGCCATAATTAACGGGTTTATAGTATAAAAGTTAGTTGGTTACACAATGGAAGATTACAATAAAATTATTGAATCGCTTGGGGTGCGGTTCATTAAGGCTAAAAATCTAGTATTGCAGCAGCCGTTTACGGTTCGCAATTACTACGATGTTGGCAACAACCTGATATTGCTGCACAAAGGCAGCATATTCTTTGGCGATGAAGAGCATGTAGTGGAAGAAGGGGAGCTACTATTTGTTCCGGGAGGCCGAAACACGCGCGTTAGATACGGTGCCGGCGACGGCAAAGTGATCTCTAACGACGACCTGATCACGAACAAAGAGAAGTTCTTTAAAAATAACAGCGATCTTGACCTTATCGGTGATGCAGAAGAAAGCCACAGCTTTGTAAGCTTCGAAGCGAAGGTGTTTGACTCTGTAAACTTCTTTTCATCTCTGGATGTGCCTGCTTTCCTGATCTCAGGAAACAACAAACTAGCTAACCTGGTGATAAAGGTAGTGGAAGAGAGCATGCAGGATCTGCCAGGTAAAGAGCGACTGATCAACATCTACACAGAGAATATTGTAGTAGAGGTTGTTCGCCATATACTTCGCAACAGAATGTTTGTGGAGCAGCTGGCAACAAACAGCACATATTTTAAAGATCCACGCCTCATAGACCTGTTCAACTATATTAAGGAGAACTTAGGTGGTGATCTTTCTAACAAAGTGCTTTCTAACGTTGCGAACGTATCAGAGGATTATGTAGGCCAGTATTTCAAAATGCTGACTGGTATCAACCCTCAAGATTACATCGAGTACCAGCGTATGGAGCGTGCCGTGTTCCTGTTAAGAACTACTAAGAAGAGCATCCGCGAAATTGGTAAAGAAGTTGGTTACAAAGATACCGCTTATTTCTGCCGTCGCTTTAAGATGATGTTCGGTATTCCTGCCGGCAAGATGCGTCGCCGCGAATCAGCGATGAACATCTAAGGCAAGATTATAAGAAGCAACTATAGAAGAAACCTCGGCCAGAAAGCCGGGGTTTTTTTCTATGTGGTTACCAACCACAATTACATCAGCGCCTGCCTCTAAGGCAGCTTTTGCTTTCTCGGCAGTATTAATGCCACCGCCAACTATAACCGGCACTTCCACCGCATCACAAACGGCAGTAATCATTTCAGCGCTTATTGGTTTTGCTGCCCCACTGCCACCATCCAGGTAAATGTATTTAAGGCCAAGTAATTCACCGGCCATGGCGGTGCAGGTAGCTATAGCAGGCTTATCATAAGGGATAGGCGTAGTGCCGCTCATGTACGATGCCGTGGTCTGGCGACCGCAGTCTACAAGCATGTAACCGGTTGGGTAAACATGCAGGTTGCTGGCTTTAAGTATAGGTGCAGATAGTACGTGCTGGCCAATCAGGAAATCGGGGTTGCGGCCCGAAATTAAAGAAAGCAACAGGATGCCATCGGCTTGTTTATCGATGTGCAAACTGTTGCTCGGGAAAAGGATAACCGGAATGCGGCTATGCTGTTTTATCAGTTGAATTATAGTTGCCTGGTTCTCGGTAGTTATCAGGCTGCCACCTACAAAAAAGAAATCGACGTGGCTGGTTTCGCTTAGGTGCAGCAGTTGCAGGCAGGTTGCTTCATCCAGGTTATCGGGGTCTAGCAATACGGCAAAATGTTTTCTGCCAGTGCGTTTGGTCTGCTGTGTTTCGCGAAAGTTATTAAATGGCATGCTTCTCTGAGGCGCTTTGTACAACTGGGTCTGCTTCGGTAGCCGGAACAGCTTTAGCTGCAATATCGGTATTTTCAGGTTCAGATTGCATGCGCTCCGCTGCCTTTTTAGCGATATAAGCTACCAGTAAGGTTATGCCGTGCTGCATCATGGTGCGGGCATATTCAGAATGCAGTAATGTTTGTACCACGCCAGGTTCTGACTTTTGCTTCTTTACTTTTGCAGCTTTCTTTTTAGAAGTGTAAGCAGGTTCACGTTCGGCAGTAAAATCTGTTACCGTTCTATGCGCAATCGGGTCATAGTCTGGTATTGGATGCGAAACAGGTATAGTTCCGGTAGCAGCTTCTTCGCCTTTTTTAGATTTCGCTACTTTCGGGGCTTTTTTTTTATCGCTGCTGGTAAACATGCGTTTCAGTAAGTAGCCGGCTAGTATTACGCCGCCCGCTAGAGCTACTTTTTTACCAACTTCCTGTCCCTGGCTTTTTATCTGTTCTACATCACCCATCAGCGCATTTTTATACTCTTCTTTCTGGCGCTCCAGAAACTCGCGCTGGTTATCAAATAATGGATTGTTAAGGTCGCTCATATAGATTTTTCTCTTTTATCAGTCTTATAAATTGTGTTGTCAAATGCTTTATCGGCCATGCCCTGAAATACCTTTTTATCTAACCCAATCACAAGTATAACCAACAACACAACGTAAAATAAAGCGATGATACCGAAGCCCCAGAACGTGCTGTCTAAAAGATGGTTTAACAACAGGCCCAGGAAGATGTTTACAAATATAAGGCACATGAAGCCGATCAGGCCCAGTAATATACCGTGTGCTGCGCCTACAAACGATGCTTTTAGCTTTTCCTGTATCTCTAATCGTATAATATCGATGCGGGTATCGATGTAACCCATCAGGTTCTCGATAATATTTGTGTTTTTTTCCTTAGTGCCGTTATCTTGCATTGCCATAGTTTTTAGCTTTTTTTATTGCGTCACTTTGTATACGCAGGTGTATTCAAATATTTACGTAAAGTATAATTACATTGCTGCCTTATATACAATTAACACTAAAAATGTGTTTTAATCAGGCGTATTGCTACCTATAATTTAAGCTTCATTGCATTGGAACAGACCTTTTATACCGTACTTGGCATTACTCCGGCAGCTACGCAGCAGGAGGTAAAGCAGGCGTATAAAAAGCTGGCCGTTAAATATCACCCCGATAAAAACCCTGATAACAAACTAGCCGAGGACAGATTTAAACTGGTGAATACTGCTTACCAGGTGCTGTCTAACCCCGGCAAGCGTGCGCGCTACGACCTGAAATTACAATATCTGCGCGAACGCCAGCGTGTAGCACAACAATACCAGCCATACTATAACGAGCGCTACCGTCATACCCGCGAACCTGCCCCGGTTTCTGAGCGGTATTACCGGCCAATTTACAGGGAGCAACGCAAGTTCTCACGCAAAGACCTGTACATTACCATTGCTTTTGTGAGCGGCATTCTGCTTTTCAGTTTGTTGCTGAAAGTAACAATGGACCACATTGCCGGTGAAGATAAATATAAAACAGCGCTAACCTATATAGCTGACGGCAAATACAGCAGTGCGCACCGTATGCTGACGGATGCGATTCATTTTAAGCCGGAACATGCTGCTGCTTACAAGGAAAGAGGTTGGCTTGAGCTGAATGTTTTCGAAGATTACGAAGCTGCTCTCCAGGACTTTAATCAGGCTATAGCCTATCAGAAGAAGCCCTCGGCTGATGTTTATTTTATGCGTGGCGTGAGCAGGCAGCACCTGGCCAGTTACCTGCAAGCTGAAGCGGATCTGAACCGGGCCATTCATTTAAACCAGAAACTTTGGGATGCTTACCTGGCCCGGGGTGAAGTCAGGTTATTCTATCTGCAAAAATATAAACCGGCCCTCAGCGATTTTTCAACTTACCTGCGCTACGGAACAAACAAAGAGAAGCGAATAGCAGCGCTTACCTATCGTGGGTTTGGTTACTATAAAATTGAGGCTCACAAACTATCAGAGCATGATTACCGCCGCGCCTTAACTATAGATAAAGAAAATGGAAGAGTGAATTACCTGATGGGACGAACCAAGATGGAACTACAGGAACCGGACTCGGCGTGCATCTATTTTAACCAGGCATACGAGTTGGGTTATTCAGCAGCTTTGCTGGAGTTGCGGGCTAATTGTTATTAACTATAGTTTGTTTCTCATCAGGTTGAATCTGACCGTAGGCTACAATCTTATTTACCCGCGGCTGAATAAACCAGATAGTAAAAGGCCAGAAAATAAAACCTATGGCAAGTACTAGGTACTCTCCGAATTCGACATTCCTATTAAGCTCTATAGACTTTAGTACTCTTGCTGGAAAGGCTAATGTGTAATAAGCAGCATAGAATACATAAAAAATCGGAAGTGCATACAATCCGGTTAGGTGAAGCCCCTCAGGGCCAAAAAGTGTAGTTGCTGCAATAACGACTACTGCAAAAATAAAACTGTTAATAATAAACAGGTTATAGTTTAGCTCTACTCGCCTCGGGAGATAGTCATAAAGATAGTGCCCATAAGCTACTAAAATTGTCAGGTATAGTAGTAAACCGGTTAGCGAGAGAAAAATATTTAAATCCTCCTGGCCACCTATTTCAGTATTCCCGATCAACATTATTAACAACAGTATCAAAAAGACCTGCCAGTGCTTAAGGCGTAATATAGTTTTCATGATAACTACAACTCTTATTTATTCATTTCCAAAGCTAACTGGTACTTGCGTTTATAGCGCCTGTACTGGTACCATAAAACTATAGTTAGTGCCGGGTGAAGTATCACAAACAGGATTACATTCAATTGCTGATAGGTTATACCCAGTACATTTGCGCCGACCTGCATCAGTTTCACACAAATCCAGAAGATTGTATCCACATGTAGGGTAACTATAAGCTTAAATGCATCCTATAACTATAAACTACAGTATAGTTGCAGAGACAATATAAGCAAAAAGAGATAGAGTGGAATAAGTGTAAACTATAGTTCAGGCAAACTGTAAGATTTGATCCGGAAAAGCTTAAAAACAAAAAACCCTTGCCGTTTCTGACAAGGGTTTCATTGTGGTGATGATTGGAATCGAACCAACGACACAAGGATTTTCAGTCCTTTGCTCTACCAACTGAGCTACATCACCAGGGCACTTTTTAAGAGATTATCTATCATTTGAGACAATAGGTGAGACAATGGTTTCACTTAATTCTATTGTCTTATGTTTACTGATCCACAAGCTTACCATCCAGAGAATTTAACCAAACGCAGTTTCATTAGCTTTTACTATAAAGGATTACGTTATCGCTATTATCATGGGAAGGCAATAGGTGTTCTTCTGTATCCTAATAAAGCTAAAACACTGCAAGAAAGAGAGCGCCTGATAAGACAGCTTGTTAGGGCTTTTACGAAAGCTTTGTTGACAGGCTGGACTCCAGACGATACAACTACTCAACCAAGTGTTAAGCCTCGACAAATAGCGTTAAAAGAGGTAATAAGATTACTTATAGCTGATGCCTATAATAGTTCTTACAGCAACACATATAAGAGGGATGTCTCTGGTACAGCTGACCAGCTTTTAGGTTGGTTAGAAGCACAGGGGAAACAGGCTGTACTGGTTAAAGAGATAACAGCAGCTGATATAGAACGTTTCTTACAGCAGTATACCTCTTCAGGGACCTATTATCAGAATAAAAGAAGAACACTGTCTGCCATCTTTTCAAAGATGGTTAAACAAGGCTACCTTGGTTCCAATCCAGTTCTAGTTACTTCTAAACGAAAGGCAAAAGCTGTACTGCATCAGGCATACACGACAGACCAACTAGCAAGGCTCCTGCCTTATCTTAAAGTGAATTATCCCAACCTATATCTCTGCGCTATCCTAATGTATGGGTTACTCTTGAGACCTCATCAGGAGATCAGGTTATTGGAGCGTCGTCATTTTAACAAGGATCTGACACTCTATATGCTGGAGGGGAAAGAGAATAAGAGTGGCAAGATAAGGAGCCTGCCAGTGCCTGAATTTGTTAGGGAAGTGTTACTGGAACGTGAAGTCCTCTTACTTCTACCAAATCATAACCTGCTTACAGGAGGAGCCTGGGCCTATAATGAATCTTACCTGAATACCCAATGGTCCAGGGCTAAGAAAAAGATGCTGGAGCTGAAGATGATAGAAGCGAACCAAACGCTTTACAGCTTTCGTCATGCAGCTTCAGTTAATGTTTTTAAAAGAACACAGAACCTTAAACTGCTGCAACAGCTTTTGGGACATTCAAGTCTTAATACAAGCTTGATCTATCTACGAAGTGTAGGGGCTGTTGATGTTGAGGTAAGTCAAATGCCTAGCCTTGACTTCTGATAGCATTTAAAGGATATAATACATTTGGGCTCACCATACTAGATGATCTATTATGTTATCGTCACCAAGTCCATTGGTTCTTTATGAATCCTCAACTTTCTTGATTGCTAGAAAGCAGATAGCTAAAAATCCTATAATCAATATAAGTTGAATGTAATCATCTGTTTTCAACGCATCGTAAATGCCATATAGGACAGCTAATATACCCAGTATGATAAGAGCACGACCTTCCATAATATTGCTAGTATTTTAATTTAAATACACTTAAAAGCTAATACACTTGTACCATGCTGCCATCGCTGTATACTATTTTATCAACCTGTAAAATAATATCTTCTCCAAGCCCTTCTGCTTCTGCAACCCTGATAGAAGTAGTGTAAGTTTGATCAGGTTTTAGTCTTACTTTGAAATGCTTGTTAAAATCAGAGTAATCTTCTTTACGTTTGAGTGTAAATGCCTTTATTGTCTTCTCTGACTTGTTCTGAATAGTGAGGTGTACTGTAGGTATAAAGTTGGAATCATACTTTGTCTGAGAGCTAACTATACTTAAGTCTTTTACAGCCTCCCAGCCCCTCCTTATTTTAGATTTCATTAAAGCTTCTTCACGCTTGTATTCTTCTGATCGAAAAATATGCTCATCAGGCATCTGTTCTTCTGGCTGGTAGCGTTTTCCTGAATCACAGCTGACAGCCATGAATGTCACGATAAAGGCTAATATGATTAGAGGTAAAGGGTTTTTTATCATTTCAGGTTAAATAGTTATGTGTTTTATCTCTGATTAAAGTAAATGGTGTATCATCTACTATAACACCACAAAAGTTGAGAAGCATTAACATGCAGCTTCTCCCGCATCGTTTAAAGATAGTTAATAGTTATAATGTATACTATGTGGTGTATATATTTATGATGTAATATTAAATAAGGTATAATCTCAACTTTCGTTCATGAAGAGCGAAGAAGAGATACTTAAGGCAATAGGGGAAAGACTAAAGGCTATTCGTATAGAAAAGGGCTACAGTAGCTACGAAACTTTTGCCTTAGACCATGACTTGGGAAGAATGCAGTACTGGCGATTGGAAAAGGGGGAGGCAAACTTAACTATGAGAACCCTAATTAGGGTACTAGCCATCCATAGAATGACTTTGCAGGAGTTCTTTTCTGAAGGATTCAATTAAAAGCCAGCTAAAGCTAATATGCAGATAAAAGTATATCAGGACACTTGATTTAATGCTCTGGAAATCTTATATTTACATGCTTGTCAGGGCTTGAAAAGCCCCCTGCTCTTGTCTTGCTTTTTTAACTATAACTTCAGTTTGCCTTAAGAATAGATTTATTCCTCTATATATGTAGTAAAAGGTAATTGCTAGGAGTTAAGAATATTTACTAAATGGGTTACAGGTGATGCTTCTATAATCAGGAGTATCAAATCTACTTCAGGTTATAAGCAACAGGGAGTTCATTTATTCTGGTAGTGTAACAGGGAGACATATAATCGCTCTTCAGTATCCAACTCTTGCTAAGACCTTGTGCTGCTACTTGTACTTTACTTCTGCCAAATCTGTCTGTCAGTCCATCCATTACTTTCATAAGCTTGGTATGCTTATCCCTATCCACTGTATCAAGTAAGTCATATTGAATCTGGCGCTCAGGTACAATATCAGTTACGATCACACCACTCTTTTTGTAATAATAAGATGGTCTGTATATCTCTTTAAGCGCAAGCGAGGCGTAGTGAATAAGTTCCATGTCTGAATTGGTAGCAACTGGTAAGCAGATCGTCTTACTGTTATAATACTGTTTATCGTGCTCAGAAAAGGGATTAGTCTGGACAAACACTGTAACTAGCCTGGCGCAGCTTTTCTGTACCCTCAGTTTCTTAGCGCACCTAGCTGCATAAGAGGCTGTTGCTTCTTGTACATCGTTAAAAGAGGTAAGTTTTTTTCCAAAGCTTCTGGAGGTGCAGATACCTTTCTTGGGTGGAGCTACTTCATCCAGTTCCAAGCATGATTGACCTCGTAGCTCTTTGTGTAGTCTCACACCAACTACAGTCATGTGTTTCCTGATCCAGCTCTCAGATGCATTCGTAAAATCCAGCGCAGTATTGATGTGATGGTTTTTAAGGAATTTCGCATACTGTCTTCCAATACCCCAGACATCTTCGATCTTAGTTGCTTGCAGTGCTTTCTCAATGTGGTAAGGTTCTGTTAGAACCAACACACCATTAGCTTTAGCAGACTTCTTAGCTAGCTTATTAGCGACCTTTGCTAAGGCTTTGGTAGGTGCTACACCTAAGCTGACAGGAATGCCAGTCCATTGCGCTACAGTACGCTTGATCTCCCATGCATATTTAAACAAGTCAACATCATAAAAGTCCCCCAGATCCAAGAAACACTCATCAATGGAGTATACTTCTATGTTAGGCGTGAACAGCGATAGCGTCTGCATCACCCTGTCTGACATATCCCCATAAAGCACGTAGTTGGATGAAAAGGCATATAGCTGCTTATGCTCCACAAAATTCCTAATCTTAAAGAATGGGTCACCCATCTGAATACCTAAGGATTTAGCTTCATTACTTCTGGCAATCACGCAGCCATCGTTGTTGCTCAAAACTACAACAGGCTCCCCATGAAGAGTAGGGTCAAAAACGCGTTCACAGCTTGCATAGAAGTTGTTGCAGTCGCACAAACCAAACAAAGTCGTCATAACTTAACAGGCTTATGCAGTACCCATACTACCACACCCCAGACACGTATATCCATTTCTTCTGTTACCTCGATTGGTTTATAAGCAGGGTTTGCAGGGTACAGATACGTTTTACCATTTGTCTTCCTAAATGTCTTAACAGTGAATTCACCATCCAGAAAGCAAACAACAGGCAGGCCATCTGTAGCTTTAAGGGATCTATCGATTACGAGAATGTCCCCATCATGAATGTTAGCATTTTGCATTGAACTACCCTTCACACGCATCATAAAGGTGGAAGTTGGGTTTTGGACCAGATACTTGCTCAGGTCAATTCTGTCTTCCAGATAATCATCAGCAGGGGATGGAAAGCCAGCTGAAACATAAGAAGCATATAATGGGATATTTATCTGATCTAGAATATCAAAGCTAAAAACCTCTAGGGTGTATGAAGAGATAGGTATAACTTTGGCATTACACATAACAACTGCTATTAAATTAAAAAACTAATTACATTAGCAAATACGTGTAAATTAATTTTATTTGCTAATATAATTTGCTTGATTTGCTGTTAATTAATGACTGTTACTGATAAATGGTTGATCAGTAGTTAAGTAAATATTTGATACGTTACAGAATTGAACCTTTATGTTTTGGTTAAAGGATAAATCAAGATCCCAATTAGTACAAAGCTTATATATTTAAATTTTTATAGTGAATTTATTGAAATGCTTAGCCTACTCATTTATAATAAGCATTGTATGTTATATATTCGCAACTCTATAAATATTCTAATAATCAATTATGGGTTTTTTGTGGTTCCTAGTGCCATTATTCTTAATATTTGGTCTGACTTCTATTGTAAAAACAGTGCGGAACTTTATTGAACATTATTTGTCAGAATTTCTAACAGCGTTAGGAGCTATTGGATTAACAGTAGTAGATGTAATGTCAGAAAGTGATGAGAAATTTTTAGGAGATGATATTGCATGGAAGGAGGCTTGGGTTTTTTTACTTATAACCTTTGGGCTATTGTTAATAAGTGCGATTGTAGTGGGTGCCAGAAGAAACCTGCATAATCGAACAGTCCAAGGCGAAATTGATAAAAATCAGAAGCTTAAGGAGGAAATTAAGCTTTATAAGAAAGAGTACTATAATCTGTGTAGCAATAACATTCTTCATTTATTCAAATCATTTTATACTACTGGTGGCGAAAGAATTAGTATTTATAAACATCATGGTGATCACTTTACGCTTTTAGGGAGATGCGCAATGAATAAAGCTTACAATCAGGCTTCTGAATATAAGTATAAAGAGGATGAAGGACTTATAGGCGATGGATGGGTTCATGGTGAAGCTTTTGTGACAGGTGCTCCTCAATGGGTTAATAAGGGGAAAACCTATATAGAATTCATGAGAGCGAGATGTGTGATATCAGAAAGAAGGCTAAAAAAGATAAGGATGAAAAGCCGTTCCATTTATGTAAAAACATTGAATGATGTTAATACTGCTGCAAATCCAGATGGTATTATTGTTTTTGAGTCGATGTCACCAACGAAAGTTGAAAAAGCTGAGTGCGCAACATTGATAAGCAGCTCAGAGAAAGCATTATTGGCACTACTTAAAGACATGAGTAGTTTAACAACAAATCTAAATAGATAACATCCCTAACATCAGAAGCTTAAAGCCTTTTTTATGGTTGCAATGTTGTCCTTTAGTGCCATCGTATTTACAGAAGTTAGGGTATTGTAGTGTCCCTTTAAATACTCGACAGACCTGAATTCACTTAATACCTGTAACTAGTTTGGATTTTATGGTAGTACTTAAGGTTTCATCTATCACCAGCCCCATTTCTCCACTTTCAAACAAAGTAATGGAATAATTAAAGTCTTTAAATTCCATCACTAATAAAATCAGTGTATCAGATTCCTTTCCTTTAACCAGTCAAAGATAAGTTGGTCTACAGGTGAACTAAGCTCCCTGCTCTTGTAGGTCAGCCAGATTACTTCTTCTATCTCTGCTGCAGGACTGATAATGCCTTTGAAATCACCTGTATAGCAGGTCATCTTCACCTCAATGCCTTCTGCATGACTGTCTGCCTGTGCCTGAAATACACCTACAAACCTTACTGTGTCTTCAAGCAGTTCTACGCTCAGCTCTTCTCTGATCTCTCTGATAAGAGCTTCCTTATCACTCTCTCCAGCTTCACGCTTTCCACCAGGTATATAGTACTTGGTTCTCCCCTTGCTTCTGGTGCTAAGCACTTTCTTATTCTGTATCTCCAGCCAAGCCAGTTTATCTATAACTTTCACGCTTCTTGGGCTTGGGGTTAGTGACTTTCATCAAAATATTCTTCTCCATTTATGAAGAACCTAAGCTGCTGGCCCCTTACTGTCAATTTAAAGGTAGCACAGGCTATCACATAGGCACTTCTTACAGAAGTAGCTTCAATTGTCAATTTCTCATACTCAAAGGGCAGGGTCTCACCAGTCAGAGGGTTAGGTCCTGGTTCTCTGATGATTTCTACTTTGTATTCATGTATCATGCTCATCATAGGCTATTTTTAACCTTCTCCCAGCTTGTAACTGACACTAGATTCTGCCCTATTAATTTAGCTACATTCCAATACTCAGAAAAGCGACCAGAACCTGTTTCTATGACTGTTCTATTATTATTTGATTTGCATACAATAACAAATCTCCAGAACTGAGCAGGGGCACAAGTCACAAAAACTTCAATAGAAAACTCGATTGTATCAACGCTGCCAATATAGGTTTCAACATTAGTTTCACATACAAATTCATTTAGACCTAACTCAATAATGAGGGGTAAGTCACTTTCATGAGGTGTATTAATCTCGTACATCATAAAGATTTAAAATACTTGAGGGGTTACAAGTGATTAAAGGTACAAAATAAAAAGACAGATTTATATGAGCGATGTGCATTCCAAAGAGACCAGAAGCTACAACATGTCCAGGATCATGGGGGCAGATACAAAGCCTGAAATGCTTGTGAGGAGATACTTGTTCAGCAAGGGATTTAGATATAAATTGCATCATAAAGGCCTGCCTGGTAAACCTGATCTGGTTTTCCCTAAATACAAAACCGCTCTCTTTATCAATGGTTGCTTTTGGCATTGCCATGAAGGGTGCAAGTATTTTAAAATGCCTAAATCCAGAGTGGAGTTCTGGAGTAATAAATTAGAGAAGAATAGGGTTAGAGACAGCTTAGTTAAAGAGCAGCTTAGTCAGCTTGGTTGGAATGTGTTTGTGATTTGGGAGTGTGAGCTTAAAAAGGATAAGCGTGAACAGACTCTCAGTAACGTAGAAGAATATCTTAAAAATAATGAGTACAAAAGATAAACAAGTAATATTAGATTTTCAGGAGCAGACATTAGTAGAAGCAAAGGAGCCTGAGTTTAAATTCATAGATCTGTTTGCAGGGATAGGTGGTTTTCATATTGCTATGCATAGAGCTGGTGGGGATTGTGTATTTGCTGCAGAGTGGGATAAGTTTGCCAGAGTAACCTATGAAACCAATTACAAGCACATAAGTCCTGATCTATTCAGCAGTGGGAGGTTTATTGGCGACGTGACACAGGTAAGCGAGAATCTGGAGATGGTACCTGATTTTGATGTACTGTGTGCTGGTTTCCCATGTCAACCTTTTTCTAATGCAGGTCACAAAAAGGGTTTTGAGGATACCAGAGGTACTTTGTTCTTTAATATAGCTGAGATAGTAGACCACAAGGTACAGTTAAGCAAGCAGGATCCTTCTAGAAGAGCACCTAAGGTATTATTGCTGGAAAATGTCAAAGGACTTAAAGGGCATGATAAAGGCAGAACATTGAAGACAATCCTTGAGACTCTGGAAAACATAGGCTATAAGTATAGTTATGAAGTCCTGAATAGTAAAAACTTTGGTGTGCCGCAGAATCGTGAAAGGCTTTTTATTATTGCTTGGCTCGATACTCCAGATGCCCCTGCGAAGTTTAGCTTCCCTTATGGGTTAGATGAAAATGATCAGGTGATTTATGATGCAAGTAAAATCTCTGAACTTGCTAAGAGAACTTATCTAGGACAAATACTTGAAGAAGAAGTGGATCCAAAGTATACTATTTCCCAAAAGCTTCATGAAGGGCATCTGAGAAGAAGAGAAATGCATAAGCAGAAGGGGAATGGCTTTGGATTTTCCCTGTTCAAGTACGACTCTCCTTATACCAGTACTATATCAGCCAGATATTATAAAGATGGGAGTGAGATTATGATCCATCAGGATGATAATAGACCACGCAAGCTAACTCCATCAGAAGCTGCAAGACTTCAGGGCTATCCTGCATATGACCATTTGCCTGAGGAAGAACGCTTTAAAATTCCTGTATCTGATGGTCAGGCTTATAAACAGTTTGGTAATAGTGTTTCAGTGCCAGTAGTTAGCACCCTAGCCAAAGAAATTAAAAAACAGCTACTATAAATATGCCCTTAAGAAGCCTGAATGAACTAGCTAATGAAGCTAAAGCAAAATTTGAGCACAATGACTATAGTAATGAACTAGAGTTATCGGATGACTTTAAGCATATATTTGAGCAGACTCTAGAGGATAGCCAAGTTACATTTTACAAGCACACATTCATAATAACAAAAAGTGATGGGCTTAGAATATATGGACCTAATCAATGGTTTGTTTTAGGAATTCACTTAGTTGATTTTCTTCAAGAGCTTAAAGAGTATAAAAGACACACTGCAAGAATCTTTTCAAGCCAAGCACCACGTGGGACTGCTAAGGAATTACAACCTATCTACGTTAGGCTTAAGAACGCTGGTTCACCAGAAAGAATTAGTGCTGATGATGCTAGTGCTATTGATTCTTACTTCTCACTTGAGAGCGACAGAATGTACTACAAGCAATTCGTTACTAATTATAATTGGTGGGTTGGCAGTAAAGGTCTTGATAGAGGAGACTATGCTTATACTCCATTGTTAACTATACCTAAGCTAGTACATGACACTCACTCTTTAGTTGCAGGTATAGCGCTAATGTATGCTAGTAATCCTGCGCTTTTAGAAGCGATTATACCTATAGCAGATAGGGCTGTATCTCAAAGTACTCAGCAAATAGTGGTAAACACTCAACTTAACTTGCCTCACAATTGGATTGTTTATGGAGCTCCAGGAACAGGTAAGAGTAATTATTTGGATGCGAAAGCCAATGCATTATTTGCTGAAGACAATAGGCTAAGAGTCACATTCTATCCAGACTATTCTTATAGTAAATTTGTAGGTACTTATAAACCAGTACCTGTTTATAAAACAGTGCCATCTGCAGATAATTCAGTTTATTATGACTATGAAAGGAGGGAGCATACTGGTGAAACAAGGAGAGAACCAATTATAGATTATAAGTTCGTGCCAGGGCCTTTCCTAACTCAGCTTGTAAAGGCTTTAAAGAGTCCTTCAGAGCCTGTCCTTTTGCAAATAGAAGAAGTAAATAGAGCAAATGCTGCAGCTGTTTTTGGTGAAGTATTCCAGCTATTAGACAGAGATAATGGCAGGAGTTGTTACTCTGTAGGTCTTTCCAAGGAGGCGATGAAGTATATTCAGGATGAAGTGGAAGGATTCTGTTCTGAAACTGTCAGCTTACCTTCCAACTTATATTTATGGGCGACCATGAATAGTGCTGATCAGGGTGTTTTACCGCTTGACAGTGCATTCAAAAGAAGGTGGGTGTTTAAATATTTACCTTTAAATCGTAATGCTGGCGTTATTTCTGATTGGTCTTTTAACATATCTGGGGTTGAATTTAGTTGGGCTCTATTACGTGAAATTATCAATACAAAACTTGCAAGTGAGAAAGTATCAGAAGATAAACTATTAGGTCCATTCTTCATATCACGCAGTGTGCTTTCTGATACTGATGCTGTTATATCAAATCTGTTGCTATACTTAAGAGAAGATGTGGTAAGGCATAAACCAAGCGTCCTTTTTAATGATATAGATGGCAGTTATAACCTTTCCAAACTCATCCAGCGTTTCAAGTCTTTTCCTTTAGACACCTTTACATTTAGCATTCATGATGCTGTAATAAATGATACTGGAACAGATACAGAAGCGCAAGCAATTCTAAATGAGGATCAACAGATCTAAATAAAAATATAATTAAGCTCCTTCATAACTCTGTCGGATAATGAATACAGTAAGTCTGCTGGAAGGCAAGAAGTACAGGATAGAGTACATTTGTGAAGTGCTACAGGCTTCGTTCGCAGAGGTAGACTCAGTATTGCGTGATGTAACTGAATACCTGAAAGGAGAACAGCTATCATTCAGATTCGTAGGTTTTATCTTTTGGAAGAGACATTTACTAGTGATTCTTCCAAAATATTATCTTGATTTAGTCAATCAAGAGTATATAGAGCATAGGATGCTCCTGATGCAGACTTTACTTAAGTGTCAGAAACATAGGTATTCAGATCTAAGCTTGCTTGGAGTTTATAGTTCTGATTTTGAAGAAGAAATAAGTGAAGCAGGTGCAGCTCTTTACCTTATAGAGGACTTTCTATCCTATGGGTATTGGAATAGACAAGAAAACACAATAGATCAGGCAGGTGATGGAGAGATCCTATGGGATAGCACAATAGATAATTATCATCCTTACAAATCTGGGAATAATATTACCTATCTTGAGTTTAACAGGAGGAACTCAATCAATACTGGGGATTTGATTACAAGCTATCATCAGTGGGCCATTACAGTGCTTTGGGAGAAGTATGGAGAATTATTAGGGTTCCCATATCCTATAGGAGAAGAAGAGTACAGTTATGGTGCAGATGTTTTATCAGCTCGAGCAACAGATTATTTTGATATCGAGTTTCTAAAGCATGCCATTGCTGTTGAACTTCAAAGGAGCTTTCGCGACAGAGATATAAGGTTACTGAAGTACTTATTGTTCCTTCTGATAGATGAAGAATCAGATACTTATGATACCAAACAAGTTTCTCTTTATGGTACTACAGAATTTCACATTGTTTGGGAGAAGATGTGTGGGTTCTTATTTAGGAACCAGTATGAAGACTACAAGAGATTTATACCTAAACCACTTTGGGAAGACTCTGAGGGTAGAACATCACAAGCATCATATACAATAAGACCAGATATAACAATCTTTCATCCTGTTTCTCGTCAGTTCCTGATTCTTGATGCAAAATATTACTTCCTAAATTTTGACTACTCTTCAGAATTTAGAGTCCATGGTGGAATGGACACATATGACATAATTAAACAACAGTTCTATGAGCTTGTTCTGAGGGATAAAGCAGATTTGCATGAGTATGTTCAAAGCAGAGTAGGCCAAGGTATTACTATAGAAAGGTTTAGAAGTATGTTCCTGCTCCCTTCGCTAGAGTGTGAACATTATCAGTACATTGGAAATGTATCATTAAAGGACTTCCAACTGGCATCACGAATCAATCTGTTTAGACTAAACCCTATAATGCTTATGAATCGGTTCGTTTTGAATAAACCTTATTCAGACCAAGAAATTGATGATGTTATTTCTGTGGCCTTAGTATAAATCAAGTAAGTTTGTTTTAATCACTGTTCTGGAAAGCTAGTAATAGTATAAATTTCTAACTATATTTAAATAATTAGTTATAAAATGCTGCAATGCTTAATTCACAGGAAGAAAACAAATTTAAAGTTCAGCTTATCTCTACCCTTACTACATTAGTTTATAATAATATCTACTGTTCTAACCCCAAGGATGACATTAAGGCTTCAGACGCTGCTAATGCGTTAGAAAAAAGGTTGCTAGGCTTTAGAGCTGAACTTGATATTAAGCAAGTATTACAAAAGGATAAAGATAGACAACTCTTAGATGGTGGCTTTATGCTGCCAACCAAAACTGATAGCTTGCCTCATCAGAACTCAGTATATTTCACTGTTAGTAGCGATGCTCCTGATAAATACATACCAGTTTATGAAAACCTGAGTAAACTGGATTTCCTGCAAATGTTCTTTGTGACTTATTCTTTAAGTTTAGAGACTTGGAGTTTGAGTGACGAGTTAATAAAAGGAGAAAGTCTTTTAGTACCTAACACAGAATGTCTCAGCTTTATTGATGGCAGTTTCACAAAATTACAGTTCACAACTCAAAGAGAACTTATGAGGAGCTTTACTAGAAGAAGAGACATTTATAAAGCTGAATATAGTATAGAAAGTAAAAAACAGGAAATAAATAAAGCCCAAGAACTGCTAAAACAATACAGCATAACTGAACTTCAATCCCTAGTGGCAGAGAGATATATTTATGATGGTATAATAGGAGGGAAAGTTTATAAAGGTATGCCTGCTGATATTGATTTAATTACTTTCAGGTTTGATAGATATAACTTTATAGAAGTAAAAGAAAAGGATCTGTCGAAAAGAGAACCTATTGGATTTGGAATGGATGTACATCGCTTAAGTAATATGCTCACGATGGAGAAGGTAACCCAAATACCATATTTTTATATAGTTAAGCATGTTAATAATCAGAGAGAGAGAATTTATCAGGGTTGGAAATATGTGAGACTTAAAGGTTTTGAGAAAGCTGTTGAGGGATATGGAACAATTAATGGAGGAATGGGTATGTCAACTAAAAGTAGTGAACATCCTACTTTAGTGGCACCTAAAGAAAAGTTTATTGACTTTCCTTCTAAATATTAAATCTAATAACTGAAAGTAGAACTATGGTTTGTATATCTGCTTCTCTAGTTATTGTAATACTTAATTTAAAACTTTAAGAAAATTGGGTAGAACTAAATCTACCCAAATCAGACATCTACCTAGTAGACTTCACTACGTCCTTTCAGTGGTTTGATTTTAAGGCGTAACCATCTCACGTAACAACGATAAAAAATTTCAGAATAATCAGTTAATGTACCAGCTCATGGATTTGCCTCGCAGTGCGTCTTGTATCTGAGAAGCAAAGCTCATTGCATTAACAGAACGATCAAGGTACTGGTCGATGTAAGTTGACTTGTTTGCTCCAGTTAAAAGGTTATAAAACTTCCACAAACTGATGTTGCCATCTTCCTGTTTACAGAAGTTGGGGTCTCTGTAATAGTCTTTACAGACAGCAGTCAGTTGAGAGTCTCCATATAATAAAGCGGGGATCTGTTTCTTCTCCTCAGTAGGAAGGTGCTGGTACATCCTGCAACGCCCCAGCAGCTGGGCGAACTGCTGTTCTGTAATAGTGCGCTCTGTCAAAGCTTGCATCTGTGTTAGGTGCTGGTGCTGATCGTACGAGTTCAAAAGCTGATGAATGCCTGTATAAAGCTGATCCACATGGTTTACTTTAAGATCAGCTAAATAACCATCTGTTCTAACGCATAGGTTGGTGCATACCATGTTGTTAAAGCCAATGAAAACTTTGAAATGCTCAGCAGCCCCTTTTTTATTGTAGAGGTTGTCAAGGTTGTAAGCCTTCACGCCTCCAATTGTTAAGGTAAGCTGGTTGCCATCAATGGTGTTAGTGATCGAGGGAATCTCCAGGAGAAACATCATGCGCTCATAGTATAAGGTTTTCTCCCAATCCAGCAGCTGGTTTGCAGGCTTGTCCTTCGCCTCTGGTATTCTACCCTTGATAGGGTGGCTGCATCTGATCAGAGGAGCTTGGATCTGCTCTCCACTAAAGATAGTAGAGGCTGCTTCCTGAGTTGTGCGAATGAAATCTGCCTGACTGATCAGTGGCTCGTTGTCTTTCACATAAACAGGGATAATGTGCTCCTGTTGTAGCTCAGACAAAACAACTGGTATAGTGTTAGCCTCTATAAAAGCAGAAGAGACAGAAGTGGTTGCTTCTGTCTCGTTGTTGCTGGTTACTGTAAGCCTGGGCTCTGAATGGGGTGTAACCCTGATAAGTGACTGTCTCATAATCATTAAGTTTGTGGTTGATTAAAATAATTGTAGTGCTGCTGAGGGATAGAAGCCTTGTATGACTGCTACCCCTTCCCATCTTGCTGCAGCGAATGGTCGTGGCTACGTTCTTTCAGTAGTTTTTTAGTTAGCAGGAGAAACTATCTCACAGAACAATGCCTAAGAAATTCAGCATAACTCCTGTTGTTATTCAACCTATCCTAGTTAGTATAAAATGTAAAGGTGGATGGTATCTAAATGAGTGGTGGGGATAAAGTTTGCCTTCAATAAAGTATAGCAGCGTACCTGTTCCCCAGCTTAATACTTTATCTACCTGCCTTCGCTCTCCAATTTTAATATTTCTGATAGAGCTGATACATTCGACATGAAAGGGGCACTTGACTCTCTGCAGCCTGGACTGAGAAAGAAACAGGCAATCATCAGAAAACCTGCTGGGCTCTGGGTTTAGTAGAAAGTTGGTAATCATGATTGTTGTTGCAGTGACGTTTAAAGAGAAAGAGAGCAACACAAGATGTGCTACTCCCTTCTGAAGACTAGGCAGCCTTCATATTGAATACTTCCTGTTCCATTGTCTTTGGTGCTGGAACATAGTAATAAGTGTAGTTGAGAATAATAACCTCTCCACTATCAGGAATGGTGTACTCATAAGGATCACAATCCATTTTCTCGATAGTACCAGGCAATGTCCTGCCTATCAGAGAAGCGCAGATGACCTCATTGAACGTGCAGGAGATCGAGCATTTCTTAGCAGTGGCATAAAACCTTCCTGTTTCTTTGGATTGAACTAGCTCCAGGTCTCCCTGAAGAACCAAGGCATTATACTCCCTGCCATCCTCAGTATTTCTTGTCTTCCAGTCTACAATTGTTACCATAATGATTAAAGATTTATAAGTTGAACAAACGAAAGGCACCATGCCAGACGCAGGGGTAAGGGCAGGGGCAGTCTAATATGTTATGTGGCGAAGGGAGGGAGGCAAAAAAATATAAAAAAAAGCTATATTACAGCAGCCTTTTTAAACGCTTATGACAGCATATGCATTGCTTCTTCAGGCTCCTGAGTGGAAGCAGAAACGTAAATCTATCATCAAAAGAGACAACCAAACCTGCACAGCCTGTAGCAACAAGATACCCTTCAAGTACTCCACTTTTGTCTTTACTGCTAGTATTAATCTGTTAAAGGACTGTCTTTGGGTTACTGTCCAAGACTACTACTCTGGGAAAGTTGGAGATGTATATATGCCCAAGCAATACTTAGAAGATTTGAGATTCTGCAGTCCTTTACTGGTAAATGGAAGAAGAAGCAATGATGGGAAGATTAGGAACTTTACTGTAGCTTTAAAGAAAGCCTCACAAAGAGATTGGGATATTAAACGATTAAAGAGAGAACTTGGAGAAGGGGATATTAGGTATATGGCTGCATTCAATGAATACAGAAAATGGGTCTTTGATTCGTGGGATATAGTTGGAGGTTTAGAAGTCCATCATAAATATTATAAAGTTGATTTGAAGCCTTGGGAATATCCAGATGATGCGCTCACTACTTTGTGCTGGTGCTGCCATGACAATTTACACAAGAATGGAAAAGTGCCTGTATTAGACAAATATGATAATGTAACTGGTGAATACACAAATTGCTCCAGATGTAATGGAGTAGGGTACTTCCCAGAGTTTAGTCACATTCAAGGAGGGATATGTTTTGAATGTGATGGAGCACGATATGAGGAGCTTATTGTCAAATGATTTAATTTTTTATACACACCTGTAGCGTTTAAAGAGGAAAGATGACAGCATATGCTGAATTACTAACAGACTGTAAGTGGAAAGAGAAACGAGAGGCTATCATTGCAAGGGATAGGAGCTCCTGTACTAGCTGTAATAATGACAACTTGTTCAAAAATGCTATTCTCAGTAAGGTAGTACGTATACAGAAGATGGCAGACTGGACGATGGTAATCATGGTAACGTTCCTGAATGATGAGGTTTATAAAGCATTTGTTCCTATAGAGGAAACAGGGGCATTAAAGAGGGGGCTTATGGTTCTTATAATGCCCAAGGGAAGTAGAGATGGAGAAGATTTTGCAACTATTATAGCACGTAAAGCTAACACAGAAGAGGACTTCGATATCATGTTTTTAAAGGAACAGTATGGGAAAGAGCATGAGATATTTACAGAAGCCTTCAACTCTTACAAGCATAGAATACACAATGCATGGAAGCGAATTAAAGGGCTGGAGGTGCACCATAGGTATTATAAAGTAGGTGCATTGCCCTGGGAGTACCCAGATGGGGCATTAACTACGCTTTGCTGGTATTGCCATGAAGAACTGCATAAAAATGGCAAGGTGCCTGTACTTGATAGAAATGGAAATGTGATAGGAGAGTATACGAACTGCACGAGGTGCTATGGTGCTGGTGTCTTTCCAGAGTTCAGCCATGTGCAGTCAGGCATATGTTTCAGATGTAATGGAGCTAAGTATGAAGAGTTAATTGACTCGTGAAGTCTACTTGCTTCTTTTATTTTAAGCTATATTAATAGATATGTCTACTATTCTTAAACAACCTCAATCTCCTGAATAATCAGGGGAAACAGCCTGTTGTTTTTCATTTTTCTAAAAACATATTCGAGTTTAGTTTGCATAGGGTGGGGAGGGTAACCTGTTTTATAAAAATTGAAATAGTAACACTAGAACTCCCAGAGAGAGCTCTAGTGTCTTCATGAATTATACGTTATAACCCTGCCTTGCCTACCCTATTGAGTCTGCGTGATTAGTAGTATCAGTACTTTTTAGCTTTAGGGCATACTTCTGAGCTCCACCTTTTTTGTAAGTCTGGTATCCTAACTTCTTGAGCGTTCTGCCTATTCGTTGAGTAGTTGCCTCATTTATGGTATAACCATTAATATTAGAAGCAAAATATTCTGCTATCTGGGTTGCGCTGTATAACAGACACCCCCTGTCTCCCTCTTTAGCAGGCAGGAACATCTCTGTTATCAACTCTTCTTCTGTAGTCAGCTTCTGAAACTTTCTGTTACTTGCTTCCAATTCAGCAATATCTTCTAAGCTTAGCCAATGTTGATATCCCTGCATATATAAAGCATAAGCCTGGGCATATACCTTATCCATATCAATCGTATGGTTGTAATCCAGCTCAAAGACCTCAAAGCATAAAAACCTGCGGGAGCCAGTTGTGTCGTTTAGGAACTGACTTGAGTTTACAGAGCCTGCAAACGAAGCTCTACGAGGCAAGTCCTCTGCGTTTCGTGCATATGTGCGCCTCATTTTGATTTGCGGCTTGGTGATTACTTCTTTCAACGCCCCCACTTCTGAATTATTCAGGTTTTCAAGTTCATCCAGATTTATGAGGAAACAACTCGACAGGTAAATCAGTGTGTCCTTATTATTAGGATTTATAGTGCCAGAAAACACATAGTCTTTTAATTGCTGTGGCGCAAGCCTTAAGATCCAACTGGTTTTGCCTATTCCCTGTTTGCCAGAGAAAACCAAGGCAGTTTGGTTTACTATCTCAGGATTAACTAGTGAGGCTACTGAAGCTACCAACCATTTTCTAAGCAGTCGCACAAACAACTCATCATTATCTGTCTTTACAGTCTGAGCAAGCTGTGCTATATAATCAGTTGACTGATCCCAGGGAATTAAACTCTCTACATATTCTTTAAGAGGATCATATATTTTGCTGAAGTCAGAATAGAGTATCCCTCGCAGATAGGAAAGACTGAAGGAGGTGACTTTAGCATCCTTAAGGGTCTTATCCTTTTGCATTCTTCTCCAGAAGGTGTTTTCATCACGATCTGTCAAAGGTTGAAATTTTGTGTTAGCCCCCTTCTTTCTAAACTCTAATTTGCCTGTGACCATATTTTGTCTGAACTCATGATTTCTGCTCAAGAATTGCTCAATTGAATGTATTTCACTGCTAGAGTCTTCTTCATCGTCACCATTATAATAATAATCAGTTATCTCTAATCCATTCACTTCTATTGATGGATATCGTTGTGCTATATCGTTGTTGTCATCTGTTTGATCATTCATGACTGTTCCTTTTAAAATGTTATAAAATCAGTTTTAGGAAATAATTATTGATACTGCTCTTATTCAGAGCTTAGGAATGATGAATGGTCGAAATAGCCCTCCTGCTCTGCTGTACTGGTAATACACGGTTTATGCAGGAGTAGCTAATTCTAAATGTTAAGAAGTCGTTTTATTATAACTCAGTATCTGTTGAAGAGTCAGATGAAAACTTACGACTCAGTTGAATTAGATCTTCATCTAGAGATACTGTTATATCTAGCTTGAATTGACTTTTGCTCTCAGATTTAACTAAAAGCCTTTTTAATTGATGCTCAACATCCTCAATGATAGCTTGTGCTTGCATAAGCAAGTCCAGCGTTGAAATTCTATCTTTTGACATTTTTTTATATTTTAATTTAATAATGGTGCCTGCCCCTTCCTGCATAGGCACTCACTGCTGGAAGGATATCACAAATGTCAGAAGAAGGATTTAGTGTAAGGGGCTACAGAGGGGTTACAACTTTACTTTATATTCTTTAGTGCCTCCTCGT
This sequence comes from Pontibacter populi, assembly GCF_040278685.1. Classification (NCBI taxonomy): domain Bacteria; kingdom Pseudomonadati; phylum Bacteroidota; class Cytophagia; order Cytophagales; family Hymenobacteraceae; genus Pontibacter; species Pontibacter populi. Next base: position 211,123 of record NZ_JBEOKT010000005.1, on the reverse strand, counting down.
CTATTTCTTTAATAATTGACAGTAATAAATCTTTTAGCTCATTAAGGTCTTTATTACGGTCATTGATTGGCTCTCCATCTTTATTCCATCCTCTCTTTATGTTTTTAATAAGTCCAAAGCCTGCAGCTCTAAGATTTTGTTTAGAATGCCCTGTTAGTGTAGAGACAATTTCAGCTAAGCTACTGTCATTATAATTAAGTATAGCTTTGTGTTTTAAGAGATAATCAAACAGCAAGGCAGATTGTCTGAGATTAAGTCGCTCTGCTTTAAGATTGAGCTTTGGCAGGTTAAAGTTATTAGGGAGGTTTAATGTCTGCTCTGGAGATTTAGGTGTAAGCTCTTCTGTCTTATAATATGAAAGATTGGTTTCTAGGCATTCTTTAAAATCAGTAAGAATTACTATCGTTTCTGGATATGATCGTGCGAAATCAGAACTAGACCATCTCTGAAAAATATCATTTATGCGCTGCAAAGCATACTTACTGAAGTTTTCTCTTTCCTGATCATTATTGATTGAAAAAGTCTTCTCATCTAATTCAATGTTTATGTTTTTTAATAGCTTTCTAAGCTCTCTACTTACAACAGTTGTAAAAGAGAGGCTGCCCATCTGTTCCTTTCCAGATTGATCATCAATATGAAGAAAACTTAGGCTATCAGATAGAGAATCATATTTAATATCAAAGGCGCTTGGTGGTGGGGTAAACTTTGATCTTAATTCAGCTAATCCTTCTGGAGAAAGGAAGTGATTTATTTGAGTAAGTGGGTTCATGGCTAAGAAAGACTCTTTCAGTGTGTTAAATTAATAAGCTCAATCTGTAGTAGCGAATGCTATTACGTTTCTGTCAAGTTCTTATTCAGAAAGTTGGGTTAGTATAGAAGCTACTAGTTAGTGTCTATAGCTTATAAATTTAATAAACATTTAAATCTTTCATATGAGTTGTTCAATGTGCTGCAGCATTAAAGGTTTATTCTCTATGTGATTGCAGATGAAAGCTTCAGACTTAAATCTTTGATTGATTGTAATTAGATATGCAACCATGCTTTTCTCTTTAAACGAAAGTAAAAGTGAGACAGCAAATGAGACAGCGGATGAGTTAATAGGTAACGAAAGGGAGGTTAATTGAGTAAATGTCTACTAACTTTATAACGTCTTGCCAAACGTCTTAAGTGATAAGATGAACGCTTAAAAAGGCTCACAGTGCTGTAGGAAAGCTTAAAAACAAAAAACCCTTGCCATTTCTGACAAGGGTTTCGTTGTGGTGATGATTGGAATCGAACCAACGACACAAGGATTTTCAGTCCTTTGCTCTACCAACTGAGCTACATCACCAGCTCTGTTGTGTCACCCTTTTCCGTAAGGGTATGCAAAAGTAGCAACTAACTTTTAAGTAGCAAACATTCCGGCTAAAATTTTTTTAAAAAAGGCCTTAGTATGCGTTTGTTCTTATAATTCTACTATCTTTATCTACAAATTGGTATGTATAACGAATAATTTACCGTGATAGGAATTTCAAATATTATCTTCCTGATTGTGGCAGCCATAGGCATAGGCCTGTTTGTGTGGCAGATCCGCAAAATTCGTAAAAACGTGCTTATGGGCCGCGACCTTGTTTTAGAGGACAACCCATCGGAGCGAATTAATAAAACATTGCTGGTTGCTTTCGGGCAGCAGAAAATGTTTAAGCGCATGTTGCCGGCTGTGCTGCACCTGTTTGTGTATGTAGGATTCCTGGTGATCAACATAGAGGTACTGGAGATCCTGATAGACGGTATTTTTGGTACGCACCGTGTGCTTGGTTTCCTGGGGCCGTTTTACGATGGCCTGATGGCTGTAAACGAGGTGTTGGCTGCACTGGTAATTATTGCCTGCGTTATGTTCTTATGGCGCCGTAACGTTACAAAAGTGCCTCGCCTGGCAACCGGTGTAGAGATGCGTGCATGGCCTAAAATGGATGCCAACATTATTTTGATGATCGAGATCATACTGATGTTTGCCCTTTTCGCCTTTAACATTGCCGACCTGAAATTAGCTGAATTAAACGGCCAGGAACTGGCAGGCGCTTTCCCGGTGAGCCAACTGTTTGTAAATGCCTTCGGCTCTGATGCCGGAACGCTGGCAACTATAGCTGCAGTTGGTTGGTGGATCCATATCATCGGTATCCTGGCGTTTATGAACTACCTGCCAAGCTCAAAGCACTTCCACATCATCATGGCTTTCCCGAACGTGTACTTCTCTAAACTGGTACCAAAGGGCAAAATGACAACTAACCCAGCTATTACGCATGAGATCAAAGCGATGCTGGACCCAAGCTACCAACCACCGGCGCCTGAAGTAGATGCAGAAGGAAACCCGGTTATACAACGCTTCGGGGCAAAAGATATAGAAGACCTGACCTGGAAACAGATGATGGATGCTTACACCTGTACCGAGTGTGGGCGTTGTACTTCGGTTTGTCCGGCTAACATTACAGGCAAGCTGCTTTCGCCACGTAAGATCGTGATGGATACCCGCGACCGCATGGAGGAAAAAGGCGAGCATCCGGCTATCTTTAAACCAAACCATTACAAAGAGATGGGCGTGGAGCGTGTAGAGACGACTGAAGAAAAGACGTTGCTGCGTGGTTACATTACCCCGGAAGAACTATGGGCTTGCACTACCTGTAATGCCTGCGTAGAGTCCTGCCCGGTAAACATCGATCAGCTTTCTACAATTATGGATCTGCGTCGCTACCTGGTACTGGAAGAGTCTGCTGCGCCGGCATCGCTTAACGCTATGTTCACAAACATCGAGAACAATGGTGCACCCTGGGCGTTCCCGGCATCTGACCGCTTCAACTGGGCCGACGAACTATACTTACCAAGCAAAAATTAAACTATAGATTTTTCGGATAAAGAACATAAGTCATTGGTGCAGGAATTGATTAGTAATTCCTTTGTCAGATTGTCCTTTATCGTTTACAAATACTCAGATGGAAGAGAATAAGAAGTTAATAAAAGTACCTACCATGGCCGAAATGGCTGCAAATGGTCAGGAACCGGAAGTCCTGTTTTGGGTTGGCTGCGCCGGCTCATTTGATGATCGTTATAAGAGAGTGACCCGCGCGTTTGTACAGATACTGGAGCACGTGGGCGTAAAATATGCCGTGTTGGGTACCGAAGAAAGCTGCACCGGCGACCCGGCCAAGCGTGCCGGTAACGAGTTCCTGTTCCAGATGCAGGCGCTTACCAACATTGAAGTACTGAATGGCTATAACATTAAAACTATAGTTACAGCATGTCCGCATTGCTTTAACACCATTAAAAACGAGTACCCTGACCTGGGTGGTAACTATGAGGTGATTCACCACTCGACGTTCCTGCAGCAGCTTATAAATGAGGGCAGAGTAAAGATACAGGGTGGAGGCGAGTTCAAAGGAAAGCGCATAACCTACCATGATTCTTGCTACCTGGGCCGCGCCAACGATATTTATGAAGCGCCGCGCGATGTGCTGGCAGCGTTAGATGCTGACCTGGTTGAAATGAAGCGTAGTCGTGCCAATGGTTTATGCTGTGGTGCCGGTGGTGCTCAGATGTTTAAAGAAGCAGAGCCAGGCCGTAAAGAGATCAATATCGAAAGAACAGAAGAGGCCCTGGCCACTTTAGGAGCAGAAGGTGTAATAGCTACGGCATGTCCGTTTTGCATGGTAATGATGAACGACGGGGTGAAGAACAAGGAGCAGGAACAAAACGTAAAAGTGTTCGACATCGCTGAGTTAATTGCACAGGCTGAGGGACTTAATAAGTAAATTGCTACATTGTTAAATTGCTTAATTGTTGTTTTCAGTATTAGTAACAAATACGTGCTGTGATCTAACAATTTAACAACCAACAATTCAACCATTAACTATGTATATTCCGTTTGATGAGCTGCCGCCGCAAGCGCGTGTCTGGATTTACCAGGCAAGCAGACCTTTAGCTGAGGCAGAACAAGCAGCATTAAAACCTTTGCTGGAACAGTTTGCCGAAGACTGGAGCAGCCATGGTACCAACTTACATGCATCAGCAGAGTTGTTGCACGACCAGTTTTTAGTGCTTGCCAATAACGAAAGTGCTACAGCAGCCAGTGGTTGCTCTATCGATAAGTCGGTTAATTTTGTGCGGGAGCTGGAGCAACAGTTCAATATCTCTTTTTTCGACAGAACACAACTTGCTTTTCTGAGAGATGGGGAAGTGGAGCTGGTAAGCATGAGTGAGTTGAAAAATAAAGTGGCAGCCGGCGATATCAGCAGAGATACATTATATTTCGATACGCTCGTTACTAACTATGGCGACCTGCAGGCTGCGTGGCCCCGACCGGCGCAACAAAGCTGGCTTTCGCGTTACTTTTAGATATCTGCCTAATACATATAAGACATACATAAGCACATGCACCAGATGCCACACACTACCCGGTTAACCAGAAGCCTGAAGCAGATCTGCTTGCTGGCCTTGCTTGCTTTGTTTGTAAGTGCATGTGGGGCTTCGCAGTACCTTGGCAAAGGCGACAAGCGCTTCGAGATGGAGCAATACGATAAAGCCATCGAGTATTATAAGCAGGCGCTGAGCAATTCTAAAGATCCTGGGGAAGTAAACTATAAAATTGCGGAGTCTTACCGGTTGTCGAACAGGTTAGCGGAGGCCGAGCCATTTTACAAAGCAGCCCTGGATGCTGGCTACCGGAAAGAGCAGGCATATTACTACTATGGTATGTCGCTGAAGGCTAATGGCAAATACGAAGAAGCCCTGAACCAACTACAGGATTACGCCAGCATTGGCACCAACTCCAGGTTAAAAGGACTGGCAGCGCGCGAAGTGGAAAACTTCGGGCAACTGAGCGAAATTATGCGTGGCAAGTACCCATACGAAGTTCAGAACCTGCAGGCACTTAACACCGACGGATCCGAATTTGCACCTTACATCCTGAACAACGAGCTGATATTTTCGTCTACCCGCGAGCCTGGCAAAGCTTATATGGGCAACGGCGAAGGCTTTATTGATATTTACGCCACCACACTCACCGACTCGATGGCTGAACAGGGCGGAGCGGTGCGTAAGTTTGAGAACGTGAACGTGGAAGGCATACATGATGCGCTGGCAACTTTCGCGAACGAAGGTAGAACAATGGTTTTTGCGCGAGGCAACGAAGGTTCTAAGAAAGGCCGCCAGAACGTGGACCTTTTCGTAACCTATTTCCGCTCTAACGCCTGGACCGAACCTAAACTGCTAACTATAAACGATGCCCGCGCCTGGGATTCTTCCCCGGCTTTCTCGCCAGACGGTAAAACGCTTTACTTCTCATCAGACAGAAAAGGGGGCTTGGGTGGCAACGATATCTATAAAGTAACATTAGACGAGAACAACCGTTTTGGTTCGCCGGAAAATCTTGGTCCGGATATTAACACGCCGGGTAATGAAAGCTTTGTGCACGTTGCGCCGGATGGCACCTTGTACATTGCCTCAGATGGTTTGCCGGGCTTAGGTAACCTGGATCTGTTCAGGGTAGAGAATGGAAAGCCTGTAAACATGGGTACACCTGTAAACTCGCCTGGCGATGATTTCAGCATTTACTTCCAGAGCAACACGCGTGGCTTTTTTTCCTCAAACCGCGAAGGTGGCAAAGGCGGAGATGACCTTTATAGTTTAGTGAAATCGCAGCGCAAGCAGGTTAATTTTTATGTGGATGGTACCGTTTACCTGCGCCGCGACAAAGCAAAACAGCAAACTGTTATGCCGAATCAGCTGGTTATACTTCAGAACGAAAAAGGTCAGAAGATAAAAGAAACCACTACAGATGCTGAAGGTAAATTCTCCTTTGCACTGGATACTGCCTCTACTTACTCTCTGATCTCTGAAAAACCAGGTTTCTTTACAGCACGCACACGCATTACTACAGTTGGCAAGATTCCATCGCAGGACGAGCTGCTGGAAGATGTGAACGATATCAGGCTAAAGACTACGTTGGTGCTGAACGAGATCGTAAAAGAAAAGCCAATCGTGCTGGAGAACATTTTCTATGACTTCGATAAAGCAGATATTCGTCCGGATGCAGCTTTGGAATTGGATAAACTAGTAGAGATACTGCAGGATAACCCTAACATTTCGATAGAGCTAAGCTCACATACTGACGTTCGTGGCTCTGATATTTACAACCTGGATCTGTCGCAGCGTCGTGCAGAGTCGGCTGTGGAGTACATTATCTCGAAAGGCATAAGCAGGAACCGCATTACAGCTAAAGGCTATGGCGAGACCAGGCTGGTTGTTAAAAATGCGAAAACCGATGCCGAGCACCAGCGTAACCGACGTACAGAATTTAAAGTGGTACGTATACAGGAGTAATCAGTGTAGCGCTACATAAAAAAAGCGGCTGGAGTTTAGACTTCAGCCGCTTTTCTGTTTTTTACTGGTACTATTGTCATTTCGAGCATCGGGAGAAACCTGGGTTCTATAGTTTGATTTACTTCTAACTTAAACCAAGCCATAGTTTCAAACTACATCTAATCCTGGGAGCTTTACAAACTTATAGTTTCAATTTAGCTTTGGTGCCCTCACGGCCGGGAGGCCCCGTCTTCAGGTATCGCGCTGTGCGAATCTATTTTGCTCCTGCGTCGCAATGCCTGCGGCACCAGATATTCACAAGGCGCTCAACCCAAAGACTGATACGTTTCTCATAGCAACCGGCATCTATAGTTTGAACCAATACGCTTCGAGATTTATCGTGGTCATAGTTTCGTAGGGACAGGTCGCGACCTGTCCGCTCGTAGGCTGTAACTATAAAACTTTAGTCTGAAAATTGGTAATGACAGAAAGTCCCCCTTTGAAGGGGGCGAAGGGGGATGTTAAAACTGCAACTATAAAACTATTAAGCCGCCTATAGCGAAAGCCCAAAGCCCCTTCTCCTGTTCTGGGCATGGGTAAGCACAAACTTCTTTCCGTTGCAGTAGTAGTCAAGTCGGAATAGGCAGCTTTAAGGCTATAGTTTATAAGTATGCTGTTCTTTTTATTTGGTTCTGCTGCTACAATCCCGGTTGCTTTATTAAATTTGTAAGCAAATCATCCCGAACTATGGAAAACAGATATTTGCGCCGTGGCGTGTCGGCTTCCAAAGAAGATGTGCACAACGCCATCAAGAACATCGACAAAGGCATTTTCCCGAAAGCTTTCTGCAAGATCATTCCTGATATACTGACCGGCGACCCCGACTACTGCAACATTATGCACGCCGATGGGGCCGGTACAAAATCATCGCTGGCTTACCTGTACTGGAAAGAGACCGGCGACCTGAGCGTTTGGAAAGGCATTGCCCAGGATGCTGTTGTAATGAATACCGACGACCTGCTTTGCGTGGGTGCTACCGATAACATCCTGCTTTCATCAACTATAGGCCGTAACAAACACCTGGTTTCCGGTGACGTAATTGCGGCTATTATAAACGGCACCGAAGAAGTGCTGCAGATACTTCGCGATAACGGAATCGGTATTTACAGTACCGGTGGCGAAACTGCTGACGTAGGCGATTTGGTACGTACCATTATAGTTGACAGTACGGTGACTGCCCGCATGCGCCGCGATGAAGTGATCAGTAACCATACCATACAGCCCGGCGATGTTATAGTTGGTTTTGCATCTTACGGGCAGGCCACATACGAAACGGAGTATAACGGTGGTATGGGCAGTAACGGTCTTACCTCGGCCCGACACGATGTGTTCCATAATTACCTGGCTGCATCGTACCCCGAAAGCTACGACCCTGAATTGCCTGTAGACCTGGTGTATTCCGGCAGAAAACGCCTGACCGATATAGATAAGGAAACAGGTATGGAAATAGGTAAACTGGTGCTATCTCCGACAAGAACCTATGCGCCTATAGTTAAAGCTATTTTGGAGCAACACCGCCAGCACATACACGGCATGGTGCATTGCAGCGGTGGTGCCCAGACCAAAGTGCTGCACTTTACCGATAAGGTACACATCATAAAAGATAACCTGTTCCCAACGCCGCCATTGTTCCGCATTATTCAGGAGCAAAGCCACACCGACTGGAAAGAAATGTATAAGGTGTTTAACATGGGCCACCGCCTGGAAATTTACCTGCCCGAACAATATGCCCAGGAGCTGATTGCGATCTCGAAATCCTTTAATGTAGATGCGCAGATAATTGGCCGCGTGGAAGCCAGCAAAACTAACGAACTAACTATAAAAAGCCCCCACGGCGAGTTTTACTACGAAGGTTAACTATAGCTGCAACTATAAATTGATGAAAAGCCGCAGGTAAAAAACTTGCGGCTTTTTTGTTGACTGGATGTTACGGATGGCCGCTAAAAGGGGTAATTTTTTACCAATATTTTGGAAAAATCTCCCTTTAAATACTGCAATGCAAGTTCGGGGTTTTAAAAAGTGATGTTACAAATGGTGGTGAAATAGCCTTTTATAGTTTGGGAATTATATTTAGCTTGAGCTATATTCCTAGCCTTATTCAATTTATGAAGACACTTTTCCTGTCACTCACCCTTGCACTCATCTCATTAGCCGCAGTTGCTCAAGTCAATAATCCTGATTCTATATCAGAAAAAAAACATTTCGTTGGCATAAATGGGCTTGCCATTGGATTTGATTTGGAATATAAAGAAGAGCCGAAAGGCGCTAATATACAGCCTTATACTTCTCTCTATTTCGGATACAAACTAAGTAATAAGCTAAGAATACAAGCAGGAGTATGGTATGGTATGGTACTGATAATAGGGATTTTGGGTCTGTCTATGTAGAATCTGAAGATAAACTGATTTACTACGATGATATTTCTAGAACCAAAGGTATAGGTGTACCTATTACAGTAGATTATGTGCTGTTTTACCCGCTTAAGAAGCTGCAATTTTATGGAACAGCCATGCTTACACCTATGTATAGCAAAACTTTCGCAGAGAAATCGGAGACAAGAGATGGAGTTAAAACAATTACTTATAGTGCGGAGGCAACTGGTATAAATACTTTTATAACAGCCGGTTTGGGAATAGCCTATCCTATAAGCCAACGTTTTGATACATATCTGAACTACTACCTGATAAGCCGCAATTTTAACAAAGGATTGCAGCCACGAGACCAGTATCCTTATCAGGGATCATTGGCATTAGGCATAAACTATAATTTTAATTTAAAACGAGGGAAGTAAGAAATTCCGGATATGAACCTGCCCTTTATGAAAACATCTTTCCTATTCCTTATTCTTTCACTCTCCACGTTAGTCGCTGTAGCGCAGGTTAATCCAGACTCCTTAGCAATTCAGAAGCAGATGGAGTTTGCTGCAGCACCGCCTTATAAACTTGCTATAGGCGTAAGGGTATTAAATTTAGTTGGTGAGTTTGATATGGGGCTCAATGCGAAATACTTTATTGGAAGGCAGAGTGCATTGGAAGCAAGTGTTTCAAAAGTAATTTTTAATGATAATGCCTATCAACTAGCTTTAATGTACGAACGGCACAATAAGTTATTTAACTCGAATCATTTTTTGCTTTATTATGGAGGCGGTACAGGCCTGCTGCATATTACGAAAGAAGGATATGGTACTATCATGAGCGAAGATCCTAAACCTTCGACGCAGGTAGGTGCCGGATTTATAATAGGTGCTGAAGTGGGGTTAGGCAAAATTCCAGTTGCTCTTTCCGCAGACTTCCGTGGAATTTACTACCTGAAACCAAACAGGCAGGGAGGAGCCGCTAATGTTGCCAACGCTACTTTAGGTATCAAGTATAGAATCGGAATGCCACGCAGATAATAGTTGTATTCAATTACTGCTAAGAATGAGCCGCAGGTGTAATGCCTGTGGCTTTTTTAGTTGGCTATAGTTCAGATAATAAGCAATTTATAGCTACTCCAAACTATAAATTCAAACAATAACAGCAAAAACCTATATAACTGGCACAGAAATTGAATTCGACAAAGTATAGCATTTAAACTATACTACCATGAGAAAGCTTCTACTTCCGCTCCTGCTTGTGCTACTGGCGATGCCGGTATTGGTACAAGCTTCTGTGCTAACTTTCAGGGCCCCTGCCGGCGAGGCCTTTTACCTGAAACTGGATGGCAAACTGGTTAATCGTACGGCTTCTAACTTTGTGCGTGTTGATCATCTGCGCCCGGGCAAGCATTACGTGGAAGTAAAAGTGCGCACTCGCCACCGCGATTACCAGTTGGGTACGAATGTATATGTGCGCCACGGCTTTGAAACTAACTATGGAGTGGATGTAGTAGCGCGCAAAGGCAAATTAAAGTTGAGAGTGCTGAGCGAAGTACCGTTGTTGCCACCGCCACCGGTTGTAGTTCCACGTGTACCATATCCGCCAGCAGAGCCCTACAGGCCAGCACCACCCCGCTACGGCGATCGTTATGATAGCCGCGACCGCTGCGATTACCTGATGAGCCGACAGGATGTAGACCGTTTAGCCGACGCCATGAAAAGCCGCAGCTTCGAGAGCACCAAACTAACTATAGCCCGCGAAGCCCTGCGTAACAACAGCATCCTGGCCGAAGACCTGAAATACATTCTGCAGCAGTGCGATTATGAAAGCACAAAAGTAGAGTTCGCCAAATACGCCTACGACTACGTGTGTGACCGGGAACGCTTCTATTACGTGTATGATGTTTTCAAATTCGATAGCAGCGTGCGAGAATTGGAAGAATACACCAGCCGAAGGAGGTAGTTTAAGAGTTAGAGAGTTTAGGAGTTAAAGAGTTCTAGGCTGTAGAGGTGCAATATTTTGCGTCTTTCTTCCACAACGATACAAAATTGAGTGTTAAAGTTAAAGTGTTAAATAGTTAAACAGTTTGTTTGTGAAGTAAAAAGCCGCTCACGGAAACGGAAAGCGGCTTTTTCTATTTTAACGGGTTGGTGTTATCCAAACTTCTATAGTTCGAAATACATTTAGCGTGTTCTGCTTTATACATATACATTTAACCAACTCCCTAACCCCTCCGAGGAGGGGAATTATTGATAAATTATAGTTTAGCTATAGCTTTATAGTTCCTGCAAGAAGCCAACTATAATACTATAGTTCGATTTAAAGCTTAAGACAGAAATTCCCCTCCTCGGAGGGGTTAGGGGTGGGTTCCTACAGTGTCCGACCCAACAAAAAAACCGCTCCCGGAAATCTCCGGGAGCGGCCTTATAACTATAGTTCAGCGTTAACTTTTTAACTTCCAAACTTTCTAACTTTCTAACTTACCTCAATCTGTCCACAGATCTTACCAGATCTTCGTCGCGCTTGATGAAGCGGTTGGCTAAGGCGTTTAATAACAATCCAAGCATTGGCATGTAGAAACCCGCTTCGTACGAGCCATTATCGGTTCCTTTTATCATTTCGGCACCAACGTAAGCAGCATAGTAAAACGACGTGCCAAATAAAGCAGCCAGTACCAGTGTGTTTAATAAGCCTAGTTTCATCTGGTTCAGGCGGCTACGGAACTGGAAGATCTCTACTAATGCAACTACAGCAGCAGCGATAGCCAGCAGGCCGATCGCAATAGCGCTTTTAGATGGAACATTACCGGCAGCAGTGGCCTCACCATCAGCATTAAGTACCTGCGATTTCAGCTCCCAGGCAGTAAGAACTATAGTTTCGCCGGTAGCAGCGTCGGTCTTAGACCACAGTGGTAAGAACAGCATCGAGATAACGGCCAGTACCAGCAAAAACAGAAATACGGTTTGAATTCTTTGTATCATGTGTTGGTTAAATTAACTTGCAAAGAGTTGCAAAATTAGACAAAGACCTGTAAAACTAAAATAATGAATTCAGCTTACATCATAGATATAGTTAGAACACCCGTTGGCAAGTTTGGCGGAAGCCTTAGTTCAGTGCGTCCGGATGACATGGCAGCGTTTATTTTAAAGGAACTGATGGCTCGGAATCCGCAGGTTTCCCCGGAATTAATTGAAGATGTAGTATTGGGTGCGGCTAACCAGGCTGGTGAAGATAACCGTAACGTGGCGCGTATGGCCTTGCTTTTGGCTGGCTTACCGTTACAAATTGGTGGCGTAACCGTTAACAGGCTTTGTGCTTCGGGGTTGCAGTCTATTATGGATGCCAGCCGCGCTATTAAAAGTGGCGATGGTGATGTGTACCTGGCAGGTGGCGTTGAGAGTATGACCCGTGCCCCATTTGTAATGGCCAAAGCCGAAACTGCTTTCAGCAGAACTCCAGAGATTTACGACACAACTATAGGCTGGCGCTTTACCAACCCTGCTTTATCTAAATTGCACCATCCTTTTGCTATGGGCGAGACGGCCGAAAATGTGGCAGAGCGCGAAGGTGTTTCACGTGAAGCGCAGGACGAGTTTGCCCATAACTCACAGTTAAAGTATAAAGCAGCCCACGAAGCAGGTAAATTCAACGATGAGATTATTCCTTACCCGGTTCCACAGCGCAAATCCGACCCGATTATTTTTGATACCGACGAACATCCAAGATTATCAACTATAGAAAAGTTAAGTCAGCTGGCGTCGGCATTTAAAAAAGGGGGCAGTGTAACAGCTGGCAACTCATCGGGTATAAACGATGGTGCGGCAGCATCGCTTATAGTTAGCGAAGAGACTGTAAAACGATTAGGCTTAACGCCAATGGCGCGCGTTGTTTCGGTGGCAATAGCCGGTGTAGAACCAAGCCATATGGGTATGGGACCGGTTCCAGCAACTTTAAAAGCGCTGAAAAGAGCAGGCCTAACTATAAACGATATTGGCCTTGCCGAAATAAACGAAGCTTTTGCCGCGCAGGCCTTGCCATGTGTGCAGCAACTGGGCATAGATCCGGCTATAGTTAACGTGAACGGTGGTTCTATTGCCATTGGTCATCCGCTGGGGGCAAGTGGCACGCGTATTTCAGCAACCTTGCTACACGAAATGAAGCGTCGCGAGAACGTGCGTTACGGCCTGGCAACCATGTGCGTAGGTGTAGGGCAGGGCGCTGCGATCATCTACGAGAAAGTATAGCAATAAAAAATATTAAACTATAAAACCCCGTTTCTGGAAGCAGGAGCGGGGTTTTGCTTTTTATAGTTGAAAAACAAGGCAAAAGATCAGTAAACTGGCACTGCCTTTGTATATAGAGAAACAACATATTAACTGAAGCTTATGAAAAAGGTATTGACAATTGTATTGGTAGCAGTGCTGACGATAGTTGGCCAGCAAGCCATTGCACAGGGTAATAGTAACGCACGAAGCAAAAGACCTGAGTTTGTAAACGAGAAACACCGTGCCCACGCCGAGTGGAAGCGCGAGAAAGAATATTCTAAAAAGCACAAGAAACATAACAAGAAGAAACACGACCGCGACCATGACGACGATGAGGACCGTTGGGAAAGAGATGATGACCGCAGAAGGGATCGCGATAGAGACAGAGATGACGACAGAAGAGTAGAACGCGATTATCCTTGGGAAAGAACAGCTGAACAGCGCCGCGCGGAAGAAAGACGCCGTGAAGAAGAACGCAGACGCGAGAGTGACAGTGACAGACCAAGAACGGTACGCGACGTGATTCTGAAAAGAACAGGCGGCAACTAAGAAATTATACAGGCTGATTTAATAATTCAGCCCACCAGCTATTAAAATACCTAACAGTGCCCCGGAGCCCGGCTATACTTTGTGTAGCCGGGCTTTTTATGTGCTATAGTTTGTGTGCAGCTTTAAAAGGAAATGATAACTTTGCTGCATGCGGTATTTCTTAGAGATAGCCTACGACGGCACACGTTTCCATGGTTGGCAAATACAGCCTAACGCTGTTTCGGTGCAGGAAGTGCTGGACGATAGCCTGAGTAAAATTCTGCGTGAAACTATAAACACGACTGGCAGCGGCCGCACCGATACCGGCGTACACGCCAGCCAGCAGTTCGTGCACTTCGACTCGGTGCAGCAGCTAGACCCGCAGCACATTGTTTACCGTCTCAACCGCATTTTACCCGACGATATATCTGCTTATAACTTATACCTCGTGCCCGACGAGGCACATGCCCGCTACGACGCTTTTGCCCGCACCTACCATTACCACATCACGCTCCGCAAAGATCCTTTTAAACGCTACTACGCCTGGTACCACAGCAAACCTTTGGATGTGAACCTGATGAACGAAGCCGCAATTATACTGCTGAAGTACGAGGATTTTACCACCTTCAGTAAAGTGAAAGGCGATACCAAACACTACCGCTGCAACATGTACGAGGCTTACTGGCAACAACAAGGCGATGAGCTGGTATTTACTATCCGGGCAAACCGGTTTTTGCGCGGCATGGTTCGGCTTATAGTTGGCGCACTTACAGATGTTGGTCGAGGTAAGTTAACGATAGCAGATTTCGAAAAGAGCATTGCGAGCCAGGACAGGAGCCTGGCCAGTGGCGCAGCCCCATCAGAAGGGCTTTATTTAGCCAAAGTAGAGTACCCGGATCATTTATTTCAAAACATCACCCAAATCAAACCATAAAATTCTATGCAACTAGAAGAAGACCATCGTGGGCCGCATTTAAACGGTAAACACCTGCGGCCAGAAAGCTTAATGATGAGTTACGGGTACAACCCCGAATGGTCAGAAATGGCCGTAAAAGCCCCCATATACCAGACATCCACTTTCGTTTTTAAGAACGCCGAAGAAGGCAAAGCATTTTTTGAGCTGGCGTATGGCCTCCGCGATAAAGGCGCCGAAGAGCAGATGGGCCTTATTTATAGCCGTCTCAACAACCCCGACCTCGAAATTTTAGAGAATCGCCTCCGCTTCTGGGATGGTGCCCAGGATGCTGCAGTTTTTGCGAGTGGTATGGCCGCTATAAGCACCATGCTATTGGCGCTGCTAAAACCCGGCGACGTTATCCTGCACAGCGAGCCTATCTATGGCGGCTCTGATTACTACATCAAAAACATCCTTCCGAAGTTTGGCATTCAAAGCATAGGGTTCCGGGCGAACATGGAAGCACATGAAGTAGATGAACTACTGGTTGCTTCTGGCGTAGCTGATAAGCTGGCCATGGTGTATATCGAGACCCCTGCCAACCCAACCAACCACTTAGTAGATATCGAAGCCTGTGCGACACTGGCCAAAAAACATTCTACGGAAGATAAAAAAGTTATAGTTGCGGTTGACAACACTTTCCTCGGTCCGCTGTTCTGCCACCCGTTAAAACATGGCGCTGACCTGCTGGTTTACTCTGCTACCAAATACATAGGCGGCCACTCTGACCTTATAGCAGGTGCTTGTTTAGGTTCTTCAGAGGTGATGAAGCAGGTGAAGGCCATGCGTACATTTATGGGTTCTATGGCCAGCCCATGGACAGGTTGGATGCTGATGCGCTCGCTGGAGACCTTGAAGATACGAATGGAATGCCAGGCGCGTGGTGCAGAAACTGTAGCTGTTTACCTTAAAAACCATCCGAAAGTAGAGCGCATTTACTATTTAGGCGATCTGCAGGGCAGCCCGCAGCAGCAAGCCATTTACGAAAAGCAATGCTTATCGGCAGGTTCTATGATATCGTTTGATATTAAGGGCGGCGAAAAAGAAGCCTTTACATTCCTGAACAACCTGAAACTGATAAAACTGGCTGTAAGCTTAGGTGGCACCGAGTCGCTGGCAGAACACCCTGCTTCCATGACTCACTCCGATATCACACCGGCTGACAGAGCTGTAATGGGAATTGGAGAAGGCATGGTACGTATTTCAGTGGGCGTAGAGCACCCTGAAGATATAATAAGCGATATAGAACAGGCGCTGGCAAGCGTATAAACAATCTATAGTTACACCCATAAAAAGAGCCGCAGCTTTATAGTTGCGGCTCTTTTGTTTTGCAAATTCAATTAATTATATATTTAATATGATAATTTTTATAAAAAATTGAAACCAATCAGCAGGGTTATCGTTGTGGTATATAAGTAAAATTATATATGGAAGTGTGCAGGCGAATTTAAATGCATCATACGGAGGCTATTTAGTAAAGTATACAAACTACTAAGTAAAAATCACTCCAATTCTTTTTTCTGCCACCTCACTTGTACTTTTTACTACCGCGACCCAATTCTGAAACCCTAATATCAAATACATGCAGGCACCTTTACACCCTGATACTGCAATCCGTATTTTAAGATCGCTCGTGCGCCTGATAGCGGCGCATGGTGCAGGCAAATCCTTTCTCATACTTTTCTTTATACTCACTGTTACAGCTGCGCAGGCATCTCATTTCCGGTATGGTAATGTTAGCTGGCGCTGGGTAAGTGGAAATACTGTCGAGTTTAAAGTAAGCCAATCGTGGCGCTACACGGCTTTTTATGCCGAGAAAGGCCAGGTAGTTAACCCCGGAGATTTCTTTTTTGGAGATGGAACATTCGCTGCTATTCCGCTGCAGGTTACGGCCGTTAACCAAACCGACGACTGGATGTACGGCGAAGCGATCATAACTAAAACCTATAGTTCGGCGGGCAACTATACCGCCTACTTTACAGGTTGCTGCCGCGTTAGCTCCCTCAAAAATAACTCAGATGGCAATTGGAACTTACAGACTACAGTAACAGTGGGCAACGGCAACAGCGCTCCGGTAACTACACTTCCGGCTATAGTTAACCTGCCGCATAGCAAGCCCAATGCTTCTTTTAAAATGCCCGTAACAGACCCCGATGGCGACGCACTTACCTTTAGGCTGGCAAACCAGCAGGAGATGGGCGGTGGAAATAACCCCGAAGGCTTAAGCGTAAATGCTATAACCGGAACCATCTCTTTTAACACGACAGGCATGCTGGCAGGCGATATGTACAATGCCGGTGTCACTGTAACCGATAGCAGAGGTGCCAGCGTAACCACCGACTTCGTTATCAAAATTACAGATCAGTCTACACCACCGGTTTTCGATTATAGTGTAACGCCGGCTAACCAGGCCGTTTACCAGGTGGCGCCCGGGCAACAGGTAAATTTTATAGTTAAAGCCCACGATGCAGACCCGGATGATAAAGTAATGCTGCAGGCTACCGGCATTCCGGCTGGTGCTGCGCTTAACCCGGCACTGCCGGCTATCAACAACCCGGTACAAAGTACATTTGCCTGGACACCCGCTTCTGCCAACTTAGGCGTATATGTCATCAATTTTATAGCCCAGGACCTGAAAGGCGTACAAACCACCACATCAGTAACGATACAGGTAAGCTACAAGCCTAAATTTGACGTACCGCCTACGCCAGCTGCCAAGAGCTACACGTTTGTGAGGCCGGGTAATAAAATAGATTTTACAGTACAAGCCTCAGACCCGGATGTAAACGATAAAGTACAACTGGTAGAAATAAAAGGATTACCGGATGGAGTGGCTCAGTTGCCAACTATAGCTGCAAACCCGGTAAACATGCAGGTAACCTGGACTCCGGAAGTAAAGAACTGGGGGGTAAATGCCATAACTGTAAAAGCCCGCGACACCCAGAACGACGAACAGGTGCATAGCTTTAATATAGTTGTGAACACGCCGCCGGTCTTTACATCAGCCCCTACAGAATATCCGCTGGCAGCAGGCTATGCCTATAGTTATGATATTAAAGTGCAGGACAACGACCTTCCGTATGGCGACCGCATGGAGATTTTTGCTGAGCAATTACCTGCCTGGCTTTCTTTAATAGATAAAGGAGATGGCAATGCTACACTTTCCGGAACGCCAACTATAGCCGACGAAGGCGAATACACTATAAAACTAATTGCGGAAGATAAATGGCACCACAACGGCGGCCTGGCCGTGCAGGAACTATATTTAAAAGTAACCAATGCCAGCTGCGGCGATAAAAACGAAAAAGTGCTGGTTTGCCACAATGGCCAGACGATCTGCGTAGCTAAAAGCATGGTACAGGAACACCTGGACCATGGCTGCTACCTGGGCACCTGTGACCCGCTTATACCTTCTGAGGTTGTGGATGAAGATATCAAACTTCTGGCTTATCCAAATCCGTTTACTGCTGCTACCACCCTGGAATATGTACTGCCAACTGCCGGCAACTATAAACTGGAACTGCTGGATGTAAAAGGGCAATTGGTAAATATACTGCAGCAGGGCGAGGGAAATAAAGGCCAGTACTTCGAATCAGAAACAAACACCACTTCCCTTAAGCCCGGAATTTACTTTGTGCGCCTGATAACCGCCACACAGGTACAGCACGTAAAGGTGGTAAAACAATAGCGCTCCGCTGTACTTATCGCTGCAAAATTACGACTGCTTTAGTCCGTTAAAAACACTTACCTTTGCGACTGGTTAAGTATAGATGCCTGCACACGCAAGCGCGGGGGCCACATTTATACGTTTTTACTACTCGCAGATTTTGGAAGACAAACCTAAAAATACAGGCAAAGTATTCGATGCAGATGTGCTGAAGCGGCTCTTTGAGTTTGTGAAGCCACACGTACGCATTTTCTACTTTATCGTATTCCTGACTTTCGCCTCAGCTATACTGGCCGCCGTTCGCCCCTTCCTGATACAATACACGGTTGATAACGAGATACTACAGGGCGACTGGCAAGGCCTGAACAAGATGTTCGTGATACTGGGTGTGCTGCTGGTGGTGCATGCTATCGTTCAGTATTTACATACCTATTTTGCCGGCTGGTTGGGGCAGCATGTGGTCCGCGATATCCGCATCAAACTATACCGCCACATTCTGGAGCTTCGCCTTAAATTCTTTGACCGCACACCGATCGGTACACTCGTAACCCGCAATGTATCGGACGTAGAAACCCTGTCTGATGTGTTTAGCGAAGGCCTGGCCGCTATGATAGGTGATATCCTGCAGCTGGTATTTATAGTTGGCTTCATGTTTTACATCGATTGGGAACTGGCACTTGTCAGCCTTTCTACTTTCCCGATCATGCTCATCAGTACCTACATCTTTAAAGAGAAGATAAAAGACACCTTTCAGGAAGTTCGCACCGCTGTGGCCCGACTTAACTCATTTGTGCAGGAACATATTACCGGCATGAGCATCGTGCAGATCTTTAACAACGAGAAGCGCGAGATGGACAAGTTCAAAGAGATCAATAAAGAGCATACCCGCGCCAATATCCGGTCTGTTTTATACTATAGCGTTTACTTTCCGGTAGCCGAAATTATTGGTGCAGCTGGCCTCGGCTTGCTGGTGTGGTATGGTGCGCACGGTGTGATTGATGACGATACTTCGCTGGGTACGCTGATGGCCTTTATCCTTTACATTCAGATGTTCTTCCGCCCTATCCGCATGATAGCTGACCGCTTTAACACCTTGCAACTGGGCGTAGTTAGCACCGAACGTTTAATGCGCCTTTTGGACAGCAAAGAAATGATCGCTGATAACGGGGATTATACACCGGAGAAGATAAAAGGCAATGTGCGTTTCGAGAATGTATGGTTTGCTTATAACGAAGAAGAATGGGTGCTGCGCGATATCTCTTTTGATGTAAAAGCCGGCGAAACTGTTGCTTTTGTAGGTGCAACCGGAGCCGGTAAAACATCCATCATCAACCTGCTCAACCGTTTTTACGAAATTAACAAAGGCCACATTATAGTTGACGGACACGACATAAAAGAATACGACCTGAGTGTGTTGCGCCACCATATTGGCGTTGTGTTGCAGGATGTTTTCCTGTTCTCCGGAAGTATAGCCGACAACATTAGCCTGGGCAACAAAAGCATTACCGAAGAGCAGATGTGGCGCGCCGCTGATTTAGTGGGAGCCCGCAAATTTATAGAACGATTACCTGGTGGGCTGCACTACCAGGTAATGGAGCGGGGAGCAACCCTGTCGGTAGGGCAGCGGCAGCTTATCTCGTTTGTGCGGGCCATGGTTTACAATCCAGAGATCATCATTTTAGACGAGGCCACCTCCAGCGTTGACTCCGAAACCGAAGAACTGATACAGTACGCCATCGACCAGCTGATGCATGGCCGTACATCTATAGTTATTGCGCACCGTCTGAGCACCATTCAAAAAGCAGATAAGATAATAGTGCTGGATAGGGGCGAGATTAAAGAAGTGGGTAACCACGAAGAACTGCTGCGGCATAACGGCTACTACGCCCAACTATACCAGATGCAGTATAAGAACATGATCAATATATGAGCAAGAAATTTGTAGTGGCTGTGGCCGTAGTGGTTGCCATCGGTGTTGGTATTTATGCCTATCTGGGTGGTTTTAGTAGCCCAACTGTAACTGTTACCACTTCGGAGCCTCTGCTACTGGCAGGTCAGCCTTTTGAAGGTACCGTAAACGACGAAGCTTTCGGGAACGCTTTCAGGAAGGCCGCACAAATCCGCGACTCTAAACAACTGACCGGCATACTAGGGAACGTGTACTATAATAGTCCGGAAACCAAAAAAGATTCTATCAAGGCTTTTATCGGGCTTGTAATACAAGACTCCACTGTAAAACTACCGGAAGGATACAAACTGCTGCGCGTGCCGGGTGGCCGCAAAGTAGTACGCAGCGAAGTAGACGCGCATTATATGGTGGGTCCGGGCAAGCTATATACTTCTCTGTTTGATTATGCCGAAGAAGAAAAGCTGAACCTGGAAAACTTTTATGTAGAGTGGTTTCCGTCGGATCGCAAAGGCATAGTAGAAGTGCCGGTTAAGAAATAGCCTGTAGCTTGTAACTATAGAATAATCGCTTATATTTGATAAGGCAGATATTAACTGGTTAACGATACTTTGGGCAAAAAAGCAGACGCAAAACGAGAGCTGATACTGGACGCAGCTAAATCCGTGTTCGGGAGACTAGGCTACAGCAAAGCCACGCTTGATGATATTGCCCATGCCATCGGCCTGAAAAAACCCACCTTATACTACTACTACAAAAGCAAGGAAGTACTGTTTATAGAGGCCTTCTCGCAGGAGTGGAAGGATAGCTTGTACCGACTGAAGAAGATTGCCGAGCAGGAACCCGATCCGCATAAACAGCTTTTACTCTACATTCAATCCTCGCTGCGCTATTATCAGAAGATCGTAACACAGCACACCATCTCCATAAAAGTACTGATAGAAACCCGCAGTTTGTTCCAGAAACTTTTTGCCGAATCCAGGGCCAAGGAAACGAACTACTATGCTACCGTTATAAAAGACGGCATTGATAAAGGTGTGTTTAGACCCTGCGAAGCCGAGCGTGTAGGCTATTCTATTATGGTGGTTAAAGACCTGATCCAGTTCGATGAGTTTGAACGTGTTTTTTACCAGCAGCTGCCAACTATAAATTTCGCCAAAATAGAGCAGGATGTGTTATTTACAGTCTCGCTTATACTGAACGGTATCTCTGCTCAAAAACAACTATAGCCTATGCGCAACTATAGTTTTCTTCTGCTGATCGTGATAAACGTGTTTTCAGTATCGTGTTATTACAGATATCCGAGTTCAGTTCGTGGAACTGTTGTAAGTACTACCACTGGTTACCCGATAGGCTACGGCTATTTTGATCCTGAATACAACTATGGCGGCTTTAATGAAAATGAGTTAATTATAGAAGGAAGTAAGAAGTGGTCAGATACGCTTAACCTAACGAAAAAAGAAAGAAAAGCTCAGTCAAAAGCGCAATGGACAACTATACAAAAAGTTATAGTTGGCCGGTCTTTAGATAGTATAAAAGGGAATCCTGTGCCAGGAGCAGTTTACATCGGTCCGCTTCAACTTTATGCCGATGAAACTGAAGTCGCTAATATCCACTGGCAGGAATTTATGTATTATATAAACCGTGATTCAGTACTTTTTCACGAACTAAATTTGTTGCCAGATACATCAGTAATCAAACTAAACAAGAGTGACTACTATTACTATGGCCTTTCCCCTGCTGAAGGTATAAAACCCATAACATCTTACTTTTATCATCCCGAGTATCTGTATTATCCTGTAGTTGGTGTAAGTCATGAGCAGGCTGTGGCTTATTGTAAATGGCGCTCTAAAGTGGTGACAGCGCAGCATAACACAAATCAGAAGAGTAAACAAAAATTAAAAATAAACTATAGGTTGCCAACAGAGCAGGAGTGGGAAGTTATAGCTGCTGGTGGGCTGGATAAGAAGAAACTCCCTTTTTCCAGCTATACAGGATTGAATGTAAGGTATAAAGTTAACCCTAAGGCAGCATCTTTTATTGCTAAAAAGACGGTAGAGCCAAAATCTGTAGCGCAGATAGAGCAGGATTTAAAAGAAACGGAAGTACACGACCAGCCATTAAATGTAAAGCGCCCGCTGCCATACTTTTTACAATTCCGGACGCCAGCTTATGTTTATAGTGGTATTCCCAATGATTATGGCCTTTTCAATATACTGGGCAACGTAGCCGAAATGGTAGCCGAGAAAGGCATAGCCAAAGGAGGAAGTTGGAAAGATGAACTCAGCAATTCCAAAATAACCGACAGTCAACTATACACCTCCCCATCCGATAAAGTGGGATTCCGATGTGTGTGTGAAGTAGAGTTAATGAAATAAGAATCTATTTACAGTTTCGCTTATACTGAACGGTATCAGCAGTAAGCAGCAGGCACAGCCCCAACAGTAACAATCTATTCAGTTGCTTTCGCTTTAAGTTCATTCAGTTTGCTCATTAAGGCATCTACATCGGCGTGGTGGCCTTTGGCAACTTCAGCGGCATCCAACTCAAGTAACATGTTCTTCATTTGTAGCAGGTAGGCGGCCTTGTCTTTTTTCAGGCAATTCTTTGGCGTATCGTGGCATTCGCCGTTAACTTTAGGTTTAAACATGCTGCCCTCGCCATAAATAAGCCACTGTGGGTTCAGGTCTGGGAAATGTTTTACGATCGCTACCAACTCATCAAGCACAATGTTAGAGCCGTTTAAAATATGGTTCAGCGTTTCTTCATCGCTGCCTGTCATCGCTTTCAGGTCGTCCATTTCCAACTCGTTCAGATGCGTGTAAAACCTGAATCTCTTTCCGATTTGCTGTAAGTCAATAGCCATATATAGAGCGTTTTATAGTTTCGTAGATTAACCTATACGTATCTATAACAGAATCTGCTCTAAAAAATTCCTCCAAAGTGCTACAAGTATAATTCTTATAGCCCCGGGTATAATTTTTTAAAGGCTTTTCAGTGGCTTTTCAAATAAAAGTTTGACTCTTATATTGTAACTATAGTACTGTAGCTCAAATTATAGCAAAGGCTGAAAGTCCCCCTTTGAAGGGGGCAGGGGGGATGACCAACGGAAGCTATAGAGCTATAAGTCAGACACTAGCAGGAGCCCCGAAATGCTTCCGGGCAGGTGCACACGCTGTTAGGTCTAAATCCTGCCAATCCTAAAATCCTGATTCAGACATTTACTCCAACTCTTCTGTCTGCAACTGTCGTTCGTATAGTTCTTTGTACAAGCCTTGCTGCCTGATCAGTTCATCGTGCGTGCCATGTTGTATGATCGCGCCATCATCCAGTACCAGAATCCTATCCGCCAGCTTAACCGACGAAACCCTGTGCGAAATAATGATGGAAGTACGATTGGCCATAATGCGGCGCAGGCTGTTCAGGATAGCATTCTCCGTTTTGGTATCTACAGCCGATAGCGAATCATCCAGGATTAAGATACGTGGCTCACGCACCAGCGCTCTGGCTATAGAAACACGCTGTTTTTGCCCGCCTGATAAGGTAATGCCGCGCTCGCCCAGCTTCGTGTCGAACTGCTCCGGGAAGCGGATGATATTTTCGTACACGTCAGCATCTTTAGCGGCCTGTACCATTTGCTCTTCGGTTATAGTTGGCAGGCCAAAGCCAATGTTGTTGCGGATAGAATCGGAGAACAAAAACACATCCTGGGGTACATACCCGATCTGGCTTCGTAGGCTTTCGATATTATAGTCGCGCACGTCCACACCATCTATCAGAATACGGCCGCTGGTTACATCGTACATGCGCGGCAGTAACGTAGCAATCGTGCTTTTGCCTGAGCCGGTGTTGCCAATTACAGCCAGTGTTTCGCCGTGTTTTATACTGAACGATACATGCTTCAGAGCGTGAATATTGGTGTCCGGGTAAATAAAGTCAACATTCTCGAACTGGATATCGCCTTTTATCTCTTTGATGATATTTTCACGGGAAACAATGTCGTTTTTGGTATGCAGGAACTCATTGATACGCGCCTGTGATGCAGCTGCCCGTTGCACCAGACTGGCCGTCCAGCCCAATGAGGTAACCGGCCAGGTAAGCATGTTCACGTAAATGATAAATTCGGCGATGTTACCCGTAGTTATAGTTCCGTTTATTACCTCCTGTCCGCCAATATAAATGGTAATAATCGTGCTCAGGCCAACCAGGAAAAGGATAAGTGGGAAGAAAAGCGAGTTTACAAAGTTAAGGTCCAACGACTTGTCTTTATACACATTGCTGGCTGTGGTAAAGTTGTTATGCGAGTCATCTTCCCGCACAAACGATTTGAGTACCCGGATGCCTGAAAAAGCTTCCTGCACAAACGTGGTTATACCTGAAAGGCTCTTCTGTATCTCATCAGACTTACGCTCAATAATGTTGTTAACATAGTAAATGCTGATAGCCAAAATAGGCAACGGAATCAGGGTATACATCGTCAGTTTCACGTTCACCGACAGCATATAGGGTATTACCATCAGGAAAAGTACTACCAGGTTAAGGCCATACATAATAGCAGGACCAAGGTACATACGCACACGACTTACATCTTCTGATATGCGCGACATCAGGTCGCCGGTGTTGTTCTTGCGGTAAAAGCTGAGGGGTAGGCTCTGGTAGTGTTCGTAAATTTCGTTCTTCAGGTCGTTTTCAACCAGGCGGCTCATCACAATTATAGTTTGGCGCATAAAAAACAGGAATATGCCCCGCAGCAGCGCCATAACTAATATAACAACTCCATAAACCAGAATGCTGCTGGCAAAAATATCATATATCATTGCCTGCTGCTCCATTCCATCGTAGAGGTTGTGCAGGTTAATGCCTTCCTTTATCAGGTTAAAGGCGTAGCGTACGACCTGTGCAGGCAGTATCTGGAAAAAGTTGGATATAACTATAAAAACCAACCCCCACAGGAGACGGAATTTATACTTGAGCAGGTATTTATTTAAGTAGCGTAAAGATTTCACGGTAAGTTATTAAAGCCTAAGGCCTTTTACGATGAGATGCAAAGTACAAATTGAATAAATCAAAAAAAGAATTAATTTTGCAGCGCGAAAGAGAGTAGCTGGCTGCACGCTTCAGCACAAAGATAGAATAACACTAAACCAATTTCATAAATGGTCGAAATTAAAGAAGTAGAACTGAAGAAAGACACATCATCTATCTTCGGTCAGATTTCAGAATACAATCATGAGAAAGTTGTTTTCTGCCATGACCACGATACAGGCCTGAAGGCTATCATCGGTATCCACAATACGGTATTAGGTCCTGCACTGGGCGGTACACGTATGTGGTCTTATGCTTCTGATGCCGAAGCGCTGAACGATGTGCTGCGTCTTTCAAGAGGTATGACCTACAAAGCGGCTATCTCTGGTCTGAACCTGGGCGGTGGTAAAGCAGTTATCATCGGCGATGCCAAAAAAGATAAATCTGAAGCGTTAATGCGCCGTTATGGCCGTTTTGTAAAGAACCTGAACGGTGCTTACATCACAGCTGAAGACGTAGGAACCACTACAAAGGATATGGAGTACATCAAGATGGAAACAGATCACGTAGCTGGTTTGCCAGAGGCGATGGGCGGTAGCGGAGACCCTTCTCCGGTAACGGCTTACGGTACGTATATGGGTATGAAAGCGGCTGCTAAAAAAGCATTCGGTTCTGACTCATTAGAAGGTAAGAAAATATCTGTACAGGGGGTTGGCCACGTTGGTGGTTACCTGGTAGAGCTTCTTGCAAAAGAAAATGCACAGATCTTTATCACAGATATCTATGAAGATCGTCTGCGCGAGATCTCTAACAAGTATGGTGCTAAAGTAGTAAGCATGGATGAGATCTATGATCTTGATGTGGATATCTACTCGCCATGTGCGCTTGGTGCAACTGTAAACGATAATACAATTGACAGACTAAAGTGCCAGGTAATTGCAGGTTGCGCAAACAACCAGCTACGCGATGAGAACGTGCACGGACCGGCTCTTGTTGAAAAAGGCATTATTTACGCACCAGACTTCCTGATAAATGCAGGTGGTTTGATAAACGTATACTCTGAGCTACAGGGCTACAACCGCGAAAGCGCGTACGCCCAGACAGAGCGTATCTATGGTTACACCCTGGATATCTTTGACCTGGCTGAGAAAGAAGGTATGCACAACCAGCTGGCAGCTATGAAAATGGCTGAGAAGCGTATCACCAGCATCAGCAAAATAAAGTCTAAGTACTAATAGCTGATTGCCTTGCTAACCCAATAAATAAAGTAAAAGTGCTGCAGTAATTGTGGCACTTTTACTTTAAACATACCATACCAAATTGTGTTATAGGCTACTTGCTTTGCAGTATGCGTATAGTTACACATTGTGCCCGGCACACAACTATAATTTTACAGTCACGACACGTTCTTTATACAATTAATTATGCTTAACCGCAGAACACTACGAATTAAAGCCATGCAGGCAATTTATGCATATATGCAGGCCGAAGGTTCTGACTATTTGCTGGCACTGGACCAGATAGGAGAAGATTTTGCACCAGATCTTAACGCGATGGAAGTGCAGGACAGAAAACTACTCGAAGGACAAAAGCAGATCGCAACGCTGCTTTTTAAAGAGTGGTACGAGAAGCGCCAGTTCGATGCGGAAGATGCAGACAAAGAAATAGTGAATGCGGTAAACAGAGCTATAGTTTCCTACCAGAACCAATCTAAGAAAGACCGCCGCTATTACCACGACCAGATGCTGATCGCTGTTGAGCGCATTTACGACCATTACCTGGCCAATCTGCAGCTAATGGGCGTACTAACAGAACTGGTAAAAGAAGAGGAAGAGAAAAGAAGCAAGCGCTTTACAGAAGCTAAAGGCCCGGACGTAAAGCAGTTCCTGCGCAACCAGTTGGTGCACCGCATCCTGGATAACAAATCTTATCAGCAGCATGTCAACCGCCGCAACATTAGCTGGGGCTCCGATGTTAGTGAAATAGCACAGGTTTACAGAACCGTAATTAAGCAGGACGAAGTATTCCTGGCTTACCTGCAAAACCCTTCGCCGTCGCTTTCTGACGACTTTGAGCTGGTGAAACATATTTATAAAAACATTATCTTTAAAGAAAAAACTTTACAATCTTTGTTTGAAGAGCAGGATCTGAACTGGGCTGAGAACAAAGCCATCGTGAAGAGTCTTGTAAACAAAACCCTTAAAATGTTTGGTGAAGAAGCCGAAGGCAACGCAGAAGATGTGAAGCTGCTGGACCTGTCGCCGAACTGGGAAGATGACAAGGCCTTTTTTGAAGAGCTCTATGAGCAAACCCTGCAGGAAAGCGAGAAGTATGAAGGTATGATAGCGGGAAGCGTACAGAACTGGGATGTGGAACGCGTGGCACTGCTGGATAAGATCATCCTTAAGATGGCTCTCAGCGAAATGTACATTTTCCGAAGCATTCCTGTTAAGGTAACTATAAACGAGTACATCGAGATCTCAAAGATCTATAGCACGCCAAAGAGTAAGCAGTTTATAAACGGTGTGCTTGATAAAATGGCTCAGGAGCTTGTGAATAAAGGAGAAATACGCAAATCGGGTCGAGGACTTATTGATAACAAATAAGTTTTATGCCCGGGCTACCATTTAGCCCGAAATGTCGTAAGGAGAGTAAATAAATAGAATCCGATATATTAGCATATACAACTATGGGTAAGAAAACAACCGCCATGCTGGCTTTTGTATCCGGCGCCGCAGTAGGTGCTGCAGCGGGCATTTTGTTCGCTCCTGAAAAGGGCCAGGAAACACGCAGCTGGCTTAGCTACCGACTTGAGAAATACCGCGACACACTTTCTGACTTGCTGGAGCAGCTGGTTGCCAAAGGCGAGAACCTGCCAACCAGTGCCAGAACCGAAGGTCAGCGCGTGATAGAGGATGCTAAGAGCAAAGCTGAAAAACTGCTTGGTGATGTAGACTCACTGATAAACGAAATAAATAGCCGGAAAGAAATATAGGTATGAGACAAATTACACTTATTCCTGGTGATGGAATAGGCCCGGAAATTACAGAAGCTGTAAAAGCGATTTTTGCTGCAGCCAATGTACCCGTAACCTGGGAAGAAGAGAATGCCGGACAAACAACGTTTGATGCTATCGGGGAACTGATACCAGCTACACTGATCGCCTCTTTAGAAAAAAATAAAGTAGCACTTAAAGGACCTATTACTACTCCGGTTGGTAAAGGCTTTAAAAGTGTGAATGTGCAGTTACGCCAAAAGTTTGATTTATACTCGAACGTGCGCCCAGCCAAGACCACGAAAGGTCTGGTAACCAGGTTCGAGAACGTAAACTCGGTGCTGTTCCGTGAAAACACTGAAGGCTTATATTCTGGCCTGGAGATGTTTGATGAGCGCCTGCAGATATCTGACTCTGTGGCCCGCATAACACGCTTAGGCTGCGAGAAGATAATAAAAGCTGCTTTTGTGTATGCCGATAAGCATGGTTGCAAAAAAGTAACAGCTGTTCACAAAGCTAACATTCTGAAAGGCGCAGGTGCTTTGTTCCTGGGTGTGTTCAATGATATGGCTAAGCAATACCCGCATATACAGGCTGATGACAAGATCATTGACAACATGTGCATGCAGCTGGTTGTAAAACCGGAGCAGTTTGACGTTATTGTAACAACTAACCTGTTTGGCGATATACTTTCAGACCTGTGTGCTGGTTTAGTTGGCGGACTTGGTGTGGTTGCCGGTGCTAACATTGGCGACGATATGGCTATTTTTGAAGCTGTACACGGCTCAGCGCCGGATATTGCCGGCAAAGGCATAGCTAACCCTACTGCTTTACTGCGCTCAGCTATTATGATGCTGCATCACATTGATCTGAAAGAGCAGGCTTATAAAATAGAAGCAGCTCTGGATGCTACATTGGCAAACAAAGAAGAATGCACCGGCGACTTAGGTGGTAAAGCCGGAACTATGGAATTCGCTCAGAATATCATATCTAAACTATAACTTATTAATCAGTCGTTATTATAGTATGAAAAAGAACCTGATTTTATCATTTGCAATGGCTGTGGCCCTGATGGCTACCAGCTGCACCGAAAACAATGCTACTGATACAGCAGCAACTACCGGAAGCGATGTGGCAACTATTGCCCCTGCAACCGAGGCTACTGTAGATAACCCGAACATTGCCACAACTGAGCAAACGGCTGCTACTACAACCGCAGCTAATCCAAATGCTCCGGCCATGTCGTTTAAAGAAACTGTTTACGATTTTGGTACTGTAAAGCAGGGCGAGGTTGTTAACCATACCTTTACATTTACAAACACAGGTAAAGAGCCGTTAATCATCGAGAATGCTTCGGCATCTTGCGGTTGTACTGTACCTGAGTGGACAAAAACACCTGTTGCTCCTGGCCAGACCGGCGAAATTAAAGTGCAGTTTAACAGCACTGGTAAATATGGTCAGCAGGCGCCAATGGTAACTATACGTGCCAACACTGAGCCTAACATTACACAGGTATCTCTTAAAGGTACAGTAGAGGCCAGCACAATACCTACAGCAGGTGCTGACGGCCCGGTAAAAAGAAACTAATACGACCCTTATAACATAATATGCAGACCTTACTCTTACAGGCCGGACAAGATGGTGGCTTAATGCCCCAGTTGTTAATGTTTGGCGCTATCATCCTTGTGTTTTATTTTTTCATGATCCGTCCGCAGCAGAAAAAGGCTAAAGACCAGAAGAAATTCCGTGAAGAACTGACAAAAGGGATGTTTGTAGTAACTATAGGCGGACTGCATGGCAAACTGGTTGCCGTGGAAGATGATACTGTGGTAGTAGAAGTAGATAAAGGAGTCCGACTGACATTCGACAAATCTGCTATCTCTACAGAAGCTACAGCAAAGTTAAATCAGCAACCAAATTAGCTAGCGACCATTGCCTTTTGAAGCAGTCAGAAATATAGTAGTATGGTTCCTGAAGCCATTCAGGCCACAAACAAAGCAGTACTGGCGAGTAGTGCTGCTTTGTTTTGTGGCGGCTTCTACTTTCTGGATGCTGAATGCGCTTAACAAAAGCTACTCTACCCAAACTACGTACCCTATAAAGTTTATTTATAACGAACAACAGCTGGTACCGGTAAAACCGCTGCCAGAAGAAGTGCTTGTTAACGTAACTGCCAAAGGGTGGAAACTGCTGCGTAAAACACTTCGCCTGGAAGTGCAACCGGCAGAGATCTATATCCGTAACCTTCCCCGCAATAATTACCTGTTAGGTTCGGCCCTGCGCCCTGCGCTTGTAAACGCGATGGATGGCCTGCAACTTAATTTTGTAGTAACAGATACCCTGTCCTTTAATTTCGACTCGAAAGTAACGCGTACTGTTCCATTACAGGTAGACCCAAAACAAAAGCTGGCCACAGATGGCTTTGAGGTATCGGGGCCTGTAAAGCTTTCCCCTGACTCCATCACATTTGTTGGCCCGTCAACTATAGTTAATAAAATTCCAAGTCCTTACCTGGTACGTCTCCCGAACACTAACCTGAGAGAATCTGCAAAAGTAGAGGTGCCGGTAAACTTTACAAACCAGGAGTTGGTGAAAGCAAACATCGAGGAGACAGAAGCAACTATAACCATTAAAAATTTAGTGCAGGAGGAACGCCAACTGTTACCTGAACTGGTAAATGTGCCTCAAGGCAGAGAAGTAACGTTACAGCCTGCTTCTATCATAGTGCGTTATCAGCTTTTCGAGGATTCTGTTTCGTTACTAAACCGCGAATCGTTCAAGGCTGTTCTCAACTTTGCCAACTTTAACCCACAGGACTCTACTATAGTACCCGAACTTATACAGAAACCAGTTGGTGTACGTAAAGTAACGCTTTCACCGCAGCGTGTAAAAGTTATCCTGCAACGATAACATGCTAAAGATTGGAGTAACCGGAGGCATAGGTGTAGGCAAATCAGTGGTTTGCCGCATATTTGCCTTGCTAGGTATCCCGATTTATGATGCTGATACCCGCGCCAAATGGGTAATGCGCCACGACGAAGCCCTGAAGCAGGAACTAACCGATGCTTTTGGAACAGGAAGTTACACCGAAGATGGTGAGCTGAACAGAGCCTATCTTGCCAAAACTGCCTTTCACGACCCTCAGAAGCTTGCCTTGCTCAATAGCATTGTACACCCGCACGTTGCCAAAGATTTTAGCGATTGGGTAGCAGCAAATAACTCAGCACCTTATATTGTTAAAGAAGCAGCTCTGATGTACGAATCGGAAGCATGGCGACAGATGGACGAAATTATAGCTGTGTTTGCCCCGATGGATGTACGCATAAAGCGCTTGCTACAACGCGATACCCACCGCACCCAGCAGGATATAGAAGCTATTATTGGCAAGCAGCTGCAAGAAGAAGAGAAAATGGCGCGTGCCCAGCACATTGTCTATAACGACGATAAACAGCTTCTTATTCCGCAGGTGTTAAAGCTGCATGAGGCATTCTTAAGTAAAGTATAGTTCGCGCAGAAGTGCAAGTTTACTTCATGTCATTTCGAACAACATGAGAATTCTGAGTTCTATAGTTTGATTCTTTGCCTCTTAAACTTAGCTATCCTTTCAAATCACCATTAATCCTGGGAGCTTCATTTACCTATCGTTTCAATCCCGCTTTAGTGCCCTCATGGCCGGGAGGCCCCGTCTTTGGGCATCGCGCTGTGCGAATCTCTTTTGCTCCTACGTCGCAATGCCTGCGGCACCAGATATTCACAAGGCGCTCAACCCAAAGACTGAGAAATTTCTCATAGCAACCAGCATCTGTAGTTTTACTGATAAGCTTCGAGATTTATCAGCAATATATTTCCGTAGGGACAGGTCGCGACCTGTCCCTACGGATGGAATTTAACTATAGAACTATAACCTCAACTATAGCAAAGGCCGAAAGTCCCCCTTTGAAGGGGGCGAAGGGGGATGTTAAACTGCACCTATAGAACTATGACCCAGACACTAGCAGGAGCTGCGCACGCTGCTAGGTCTAAATTTTGTCAATCCGTTAATCCTGTAAATCCTGATTCAGACAAAACTCCCGCTCCTGTCTTGAGGGTAGGAACTCTCTTCAAAGGAGAGAACTGATGTGATGTAAAACTTCCAGTATAAAAATTCTACTCAACAATCAAGTGTAAATCAGGATATTATACTATTGTATGTAGTAAGGCGTTAAACTATAGTTGGAAGAGTAAAAGAGTTAGCTTCTTCGAAAAGTATGGACATAAAAAAAGGACAACTTTTTGAGTTGTCCTTTGTGGGGCGTACTGGATTCGAACCAGTGACCCCCTGCTTGTAAGGCAGGTGCTCTGAACCAGCTGAGCTAACACCCCGTTTTATCGTTTCGTTGACCTGTTGTCCCCGTTTGATGATGCAAATATGGGGGCTTTTTTTGTAACTGCAAAACATTTGAAAAAAATTTTAACAATTTTTTTTCTGAGCTCCGATACCTATTGTTCGCCTGTGATTACTACTGTACCTTTATCTTTTGTAAGATGCTTAAAATCTGATAATTCTCTTGAAGCAAAAAGGTCTTGTTAAAAAAGTGCTATTTTATGCAGCTGTTTCTATAGTTGCTGTTATAGGTATAGCCTTTACGCTGGTGTATGTATATCAAGATAAGATCATTACGCTTTTTGTAACGGAAGCCAACAAGCACATTAAAACAAAGGTGGATGTAGAGAAGATCTCGCTTTCGCTTTTTGATAAGTTTCCGCAGGTAGCCGTGTCGTTGGATAAGGTGAATGTGATGGAAGGCGTGCCGGAAAGTACTGAATCGTTGGCAAAGCTTAACAAACTATATTTTACCTTCAGTATCTGGGATGTGCTGCGTGGCAAGTACAATGTAAATGAGCTGTACCTTGAAGACGGTACCATTTACATAAAAGTGCTGCAGGATGGCAGCGTAAACTATGAGATCATCAAAACAGATACAACAGCAACCGAAGACGGTGATTTCGCTTTTAACCTGGAGCAGATAGACCTGAACCGCGTTCAGATAAACTATACCGACCTTAAGCTTAACCAGACTTACGAAATAAATGCACACCAGCTACAGGCCGCTTTAGCTATCTCCACTGAAACTATCGGCGTAGAAGCTGATGGCGATGCAACTATAAATACCATAAAAGTTGGCTCCGGTGAATACTTTAAAGGCAAACGTATAACGCTGAATACTGCCCTGCAGATCGACAGGCTGAAGAAAACGATAGCACTGGAGCCGTCGGTGATAAATGTAGAGAACGCCGCTTATGAAGTGGCCGGAACTATAGATTTTGCCAGATCTACAGACCTTGACTTGACATTGCAGGGCAAGAACACCAGTATACAGTCGATGTTGTCGTTGTTGCCACAGCATATAACCAAAGAATTTAACAAGTACCGTTCTGAAGGGGACGTTTACTTTAGTGGAACTATAAAAGGGGAGGCGTCAAGTAAGCGCAATCCTGAAATAACGTTCAGCTTTGGCTGCCGCAATGCCACCTTCTATCATCCGGATGTAAACCAGCGTGTAGAGAAACTGAGCTTTGAAGGAAGCTTTACCAACGGCAGCAATCAGAATGCATCCACATCTGCACTGGCACTGAAGAACCTGAAAGGCTCGCTGAACAACAGGCCGTTTTCCGGCAATGTGTCTTACAAAAACTTTAACAACCCAACTATAGCTTTCGACCTTAGCGGCATGGTAGATGTGGCTTATGTGCTGGGGCTGTTGCAGCTTGATGAGGTGCGTAGCGGAAGCGGCTTGGCCGATGTAAAGATCGCGTTCTCGGGTAATTTCAATGAGTTTAAAGCCCGTCCGGGAAACAGCACGGTTAACACATCCGGAGACATTACGCTGCACAACGTTAGCCTTAACCTGAGCGATTTGCCGTTGCCGGTAAATGGGATGAATGGCAACTTTATTTTTAAGCACAATGATGTGGCTGTATCTGATTTTAAAGGCAAACTAGGCGAGTCGGATTTTGTGCTGAACGGGATGTTTAACAACGTAATGGCCTGGCTGCTGCTCGATAATCAACGTTTGTTTGTTGACGCCGACTTCAGCAGCAACTACCTGAACTTCGATCAACTACTGAGCGAGAAACAGAACACGCCAGCCAGTGCCCGTAAAAGCGACTCTGGTTATCGCCTGGAAGTATCGCCGAACATTGCGTTTAACTTAGGGGCAACTGTTAAAAAGATGCAGTTCCGGAGGTTTAAGGGCGAGAATATAAAAGGTGAGCTAACACTCAAGAATCAGGTCATCACAACACCTAATATTTCTGTTAACACACTGGGCGGTAACTTTGCTGTTCGGGGGAGTATCGATGCCAGCCAGCGCAACCACATAAAAGTCAGCACTGCCAGTAAAATCAATAACCTGAGCGTAGACAGCCTGTTCTATGTGTTCGAGAACTTTAACCAGGACTTTATCCTCGACCGCAACCTGAAAGGCAGTCTTACGGCAAATATTATTTCTGATGTATACCTCGATAGCCAGCTTAACCCGAAGACCAACCTGCTGCAGGCCGAAATAGAAGCAACTGTGCGCAACGGTCAGCTTATAAACTTTGCGCCTATGCAAAAGATGTCGGCTTTTGTGAAGCGCTCAGAACTGGCCAATATGCGCTTCTCGGAACTGCACAACAACTTTTATATCCAGGAGCGCACCATTTACATTCCGGAGATGGATATCCGCACCAATCTGTCGCCGCTCCCCTCTGTTTCCATTTCAGGCACGCACACTTTTGACCAGGACATGGACTATAAAATTAAGATGCCCCTGTTTCAGAAGCGCCGCCCCGATAAGGATGCCGTGTTTGGCGTAGTTGCCGAAGACCCTGATGCCGGAAACAGCATGCTTTTCCTGACGCTGAAAGGCAAAGAAAGCAACTTTAAACTGGCCTATGACGATGACCGCGTGCGTGCCAAAATTAAAGATGACCTAAAGGAAGAAGGCCTCGAAATTAAACAGATACTGAAAGGTAAGAAGCCGGTTAAAAAAGAGAAGACCGTAGAACTGGAAGAAGGGGAGTACTTCGATTTCAATTAAACTATAGTTTGCAACAGCTTAAAGCTATAAATCATGCTGTGCGTGTAACACAGGCTGTTACTAAATTATTGCCAGATCCACTTACCTGCCCGCAACTACAACTGCCAGGATAGCTTAAATCAGATGTTTCTATATTGTAAAAATTCTATTTTATGTTTGCATATAATTTAGGTGTGTTTACATGCGTGTAAGGTGGGTATAACGAAAAAATTATAAATAAATTGTAACTAAGGTGCTATTGGTGCGTTAAGTAAATCAAAACTACAATTCCTGAGTGAATGTGGTTTTTGTAGGGATAAGGTTTTATTAAATGATAGGTTCCTGCTTTGGTTCTATTGAACTGCGGAGCCTGTAACGTCTGATGTAGGACAGACAAAAGATATAAGGGTGAAAAAAAAGCCGGAGCTTCTCCGGCTTTTTTATTTATAGTTACTCAAAGTCTGAGGCTTTGCTCTTTTCAGGTACCAGGGTGTTTGCTGGCCGAGCAGGGGCCACTCCGGGTTGGAAGTGTAACGTTTGTGTAGGGAAAGCAAATTCAGCGCCATGCCGCTCTACGATCTCCACCACTTTGTAAGTAATTTCCTCCTTAATGTTTACATACTCGTTCCAATCCATCGACTCTACAAAGTAAAGTACCATTACATTTTTAGAGCTTGAGCCCAGCGATTGAAAGCGTACGACACCATCCTGGTTTGTATTGGGATGGCTATCAATAAATTGCTGTAAATCTGTAACAATAGCCCTTATTTGTGCAGAAGAGGTATCATAGGTCAGTGTGAGGTCGAACTGTACTCTCCTGAAGGTGCGCAGTGTAAGGTTATTCAGCGGCTTATCGATCATGCTCTTGTTAGGCACCGTTACAAACGACTTTTCCAGGGTACGGATACGTGTACTTCTGAAACCGATCTTTTCTATAGTTCCGGTTATGCCGCCCACTTCAACCAAGTCGCCGACAACAAACGGATGATCGAGGAAGATGGTAAAAGATGCCAGCAGGTTCTCTAAACTCTCTTTTGCTGCAAAAGCGATGGCCAGACCACCTACGCCCAGACCAGCAACCAAACCTGCTACATTCACGCCAAAAACCGTTCCCAGCATCACCATGATAGAGAATATCACGACCATTACTTTAGAGAAATCTTTAAAGAAAGGTACCAACTGGTCATCCATTTTAGATGCTGTGCGCTCTGTACGGTGCTGGAAAATAAGTCCAACAAAGTCTACTAGGCGTAGCACCACCCACGTAAGTGCAACTATCACAAAGACCTGGTACGTCCGGAAAAAGAATGTTTTCAGGAACGGATCACCTTTGCGGATCTCACTTGGGTCCATGGGGTAATCGAGCACCTGAAATGCAAAATACAGGAATACCAGGAATAGCAGTACTTCCAGTGGTTGTATCAGTAACTTCCTGAAAGTTGGCAGATTATCTTCGTGCCAGAAGCGTTTAACAAGCTTGTATAAAACAGTAGAAACCAGCTTAGACAACATCGTTTTAAAGATGAAGCCAAACAGCAGGATGCCCACAAACCACAGGTAATTGGTGACAGAGTTACCCAGGAACTCGTATTGTAGTATTTCTCTCCAAGAGGTTAAATCCATATTATAGTAACTGGCTTAAAGCA
This sequence comes from Pontibacter populi, assembly GCF_040278685.1. Classification (NCBI taxonomy): domain Bacteria; kingdom Pseudomonadati; phylum Bacteroidota; class Cytophagia; order Cytophagales; family Hymenobacteraceae; genus Pontibacter; species Pontibacter populi. The sequence continues at coordinate 174,343 of NZ_JBEOKT010000005.1, read as the reverse complement.
ATTTCGAAAGATGTTTTAGCGATCTCAGTTGTTGCTGCTCTTTTAGCATGCGTTTTCTCGAGAGCGCGGGCTATCGTTTTAGAGATGTCAGAGAAGATGGCTTCATCAGTGATCTCCACTTCGCTCTCCATTAAATAAGCAAACACGCGCGCCATGCCGCAATTGGCAATAAAATCAGGTATTACAGCTACGTTCTGGTCGGCAAACTCGCCAGTGGCACCAAAGAATATCTCCGGATCCTGGAATGGTACGTTGGCGCCACACGAAATAACTTCCAGACCACTGCTGATCATTTGCTGTAGTTGGTTTCTGGTTACCAGGCGAGATGCAGCCGCCGGGATAAATATCTCAGCATTTACAGACCAGATACGGTTATTCACTTCTTCAAAAGGAAGCATGTTTTCGGCGCGTAACGCATTGCCTTCACGTTTAAAGAACAATTCCTGTATCTCCTCAAAACTATAGCCTTCCGGTTTTATCAAGCCGCCGGCTCTGTCGATGATACCAACTATAGTGGCACCTTTTGCCGCTAGGTAGTAAGCTGCCGCAGCTCCCACATTTCCCCATCCTTGTATAATAGCGCGCTTGCCCTCAAACTGGCCACCCCATATGCTATAGTAATGACGAACAGCTTCAGCCACACCATAACCCGTGATCATATCGGCTATGGTATACTTGCGTGCAGCAGATGGCGTATAGTTCGGGTCTTCGATAACCTTGATCACACCCTGGCGCAGCTGGCCTATTTTGTTTATTTTCTGAGGTTCGGTAGCATGAAAGTGACCATTAACTACACCTTCCTGTGGGTGCCATAAACCATAGTCTTCTGTTATCGGAATTACTTCGTGTATCTCATCCACATTCAGGTCGCCACCGGTGCCATAGTAACTTTTAAGCAACGGAATAACGGCTTTGTACCAGCGCTCCAACACGCCACGTTTACGCGGGTCGGCAGGGTCGAAGTTGATACCTGATTTTGCACCACCTATAGCCGGACCGGAAACGGTAAACTTAACTTCCATGGTCTTCGCCAGCGATTCTACTTCACGCTTATCCAGGCCTTTGCGCATACGGGTACCACCGCCGGCAGCACCGCCACGCAGCGAGTTTATAACTATCCAGCCTTCGGCTTCGGTTTCAGCATCTTTCCATTCAAAAACTATTTCAGGTCTTTTATTCTCGAATTTCGCGAGCAGGTCTTTCATGTTGATCTATGTTATTCGGGTTGTGGTGCAAAGGTACAAAATAAGTGTTGAGCGTACAGGTCACCCCATATAAATGCCGCCGCCCACACTGTTGCGGCTGGCGCCGGTTACAGTTTGCAGGCTATTGGTTTCGTTTCGCCATCGCAGCACGCCTAAAAAAGCAAATACCAACGCTTCCTTAAAAGAAACGATCTCAGGAGAAGGTACTTCTATGCTATAGTTGTCGCCGGCATACTCTTGTAGCAGCTCCATTAAGTATAAATTAAAAGCACCACCACCTGTTGCCAGCAGCCGCTGTTTATAGTTAGCCGGCTGCAGTGCTTTGGCTATTTGCTGCGCGATGTGGTGGCAGGTGGTGTGTAGTTTATCGGCTATAGTTGCCGGGCTCTCAGCTATAGTTTGCAGACTGTTTTGCAGTGCCCATTCTTTGCCTAACGATTTTGGGTAAGGCTGACTGAAATATGAAGGAGCATTAAGTTTCTCCAACAGTTGTGCATTCATTTTGCCGGATCGGGCCAGTTTTCCATCCTCATCATAGTTTAGGCCGGCTTCGTTGGCGAGCGTGTTCAGCAACATATTGCAGGCCGATATATCATACGCGATGCGTTGACCGTTATGGTTGAAAGAGATATTGGAGATGCCACCCAGGTTCAGGCAATAATCATAGTCCGAAAAAAGCAGCTCGTCGCCGATAGGTACCAATGGAGCACCTTGACCTCCCAAGGCAATATCGAGCGTTCGGAAATCGCAGACTACAGGTAATTTAGCATGGGCAGCCAGGTAGGCGCCATTTCCGATCTGTAAAGAAATATGTTTTTCTGGTTGATGGAAGATGGTGTGCCCGTGCGATGCTACAAAATCGGGGTTCAGGTTGTGGCGAACTATAAATTGTTGTACCTGTTCGCCCATGTATTTCCCGAAAGAATGGTCAAGTTCAATTAGTTGCTGTGCACCGGCTGTTTCGGCACCACGGAGAGAGTCAATTAGACACGGGTCGTAAGCTAAAGTTTCAGCATTAAGTATATTATATATCCAATTTTTGTTTTTATACGTAAGTCTACAATACGCAATGTCGAGGCCATCCAGAGAGGTGCCAGACATTAAACCGATCACGTGATAAGTATCCATGTGGCGAAGTTAAAAAAATGCTGGTAAACAGTTCAGCCAAATAACGTAAGCCTCGTATATATCTTATTATGAATAGGATAGTAAAATAATGTAGAAACTGTTAGGTATAATTTTAAATTATGAAAAGTTTGTTATCTCGAATTGAATCAAAGAAGATAGATAAGGCGGCTGCCATGCTAAAAGTATTGGCTCACCCTAAAAGACTGGCTATAGTCGACCTGCTGGGTAAGGAGGAGAAAATGACTGTAACTGAGATATATAAGTATCTGAATTTGCCACAGGCAATAGCTAGTCAGCACCTGATCACGCTAAAAGATAAAGGTGTGCTCTCCTCGTTTAAAGTTGGTACTAAGATCTATTACTCGCTTTCGATCCCTAAACTTATTGATGTGATTGATTGCCTGGAAGAGTGCTGTATTGATATCTAATACCTCTACATTCTGTTAAGTCAGTTTGATCTGAAAAGACCAAAGGCATCCGTTTTTGCTTTTAGTAAGCTAACGGATGCCTTTGGTCTTTTTCATTCACTAAAAAAAATAAGCTATTCACTTATTTATATAGTCTTATAATTGAATCTCTTCAGATTGATTTTCAAGGTTGAAAAGGTCGTTCAATAAATCAATAAGTGTTTCGGCCTCGCCACGCTTACAGGCAGCTTTCAGCTGTAACACAGGTAACTTAATGATCTTCTGCATCATAGATTTGGTAATGTTATCTATGTGCTTCACTTCATCGGGGTTAAGCTTTTTAACATAACGCGCTATTTCTTCCTGGCGAATACTTTCCAGCGCGTTTTTTAGCTTATTTATAGTTGGCGATACTACCATCTCTTTCGACCAGTCGTTGAACTGCTCTATAGATTCGGCAATGATAGCTTTTACTTTCGGGATAGAATTGATGCGTTGCTGCAGTGCTTCAGATGCCTTGTTCTGGATGGTGTCTATATTATAAAGCAGCACACCCGGTATAGTTTCCACATCAGACTCCACGCTACGTGGCACCGACAGATCAATAAAGAACTTGAACGTCAGGGTGTCCAGGCGCTTGATCATTTCTTTTGTGAAGAATGGCGTTTCGCGGGCAACGGAAGAGATAATCACATCAGCTTCTTTTAATCCCTGTACTATATCTTCAAAAGGAAGCACCTGCATGTTGCACTCATCGGCCAGGTGTTGCGCCTTGGCAAGTGTACGGTTGGTAATTTTAACATCGGTAAAGCTGCTGTCTTTCAGGTTGCGGCACACATCGGCACCAATCTCACCTAAGCCAACAACCAGTATTTTCGGGTCAACTATATCAGCAGTCAGTTCTTCTATTAACTCCACAGCGGCGTATGAAGTAGATGCAGCCCCATCGCGGAAAGACGTTTCCTGAACTACACGCTTGTTAGTGAAGAAGATAGTGTGCATCAGGCGGTGCAGGAACGGACCGGCTGTATCGTTATCCGCTGACCACTGGTACGCCTGTTTTGCCTGGTTAGATATCTGCATATCACCCACTACCTGCGACTCTAATCCCATAGAAACATCGAACAAATGCTGTACAGCATCGTTGTGCTCATTCAGGATAGTAAAGTAATCGAAATAGCTGGAGATGTTACTGATGCCTTTTGTGATGCCAAGTAGCTTTACAATTTCCTGGCTAAAGTCAGTATCGGAGTTATAATAAACTTCGGTGCGGTTGCAGGTAGAAAGTACCAGTATATCAGTCGCCTGGATAAAATCCTTGAGCGTCTGAAGGAATTGCCTGCATGAGTTTTCATCTAAGGCAATCAGTTCCCTGATATCCAGCGGCGCTTTCTTGTAAGACAGGCTGATTGCTTTAAAATTCTGTAGCATAGTGGCTGTAGAAATACTAAAGTGCAAATTTACAGTTTGATTTATCAAAAATAAAACTTACTTGCCCTTATTATTCAATTTATACTAAATTCAAATAATTTTCGTGTTCCCTGCATGATACCCATCTATTCTCAGAAAAACAGAATAAAGTTTATAGTTGTAATAATTGCGCTCATAATAGGGGCTGCAACTATAACCTATACCAATATTCTGGTAAGTAAGTTATCTGAGCGGGAGCAGGAACTGGTGCAACTATACGCCAAGGGCCTGCGCTACATGATCAGTGCTCCTTCCGACGACAACATCGTGTTTATTGAAGAGGAAATACTGTCAGCTAACACTACGGTGCCCGTTATACTTACCGACGAAAACGAAAACATACTTGACTCTAAGAACATAAATATACCCGAAAACATTGCAGATGATCCCGAAAAAGTAAACGAAATGCTGCAGCGGCAGATCGAGAAAATGAAAGCCCAGCATGCGCCTATAGTTGTGCCATGGGCCGAAGGCTCGGTAAATTATGTTTTCTACAAAGACTCAGACCTGCTCTCGCAGTTGCGTTACTACCCGTATGTGCAGCTGATGGTAATTGCCTGCTTTGCGCTGATGGCCTATTTTGCGTTTAGTTACTCGCGCAAAGCGGAGCAGAACAGGGTTTGGGTTGGGCTTGCAAAAGAAACTGCTCACCAGTTGGGTACACCATTGTCGTCGTTGATGGCGTGGTACGAATACATGAAAGTTAGCCCCAAGTTTGAGAACGAACCTATAGTTGCAGAACTATGGAAAGATATCAGAAGGCTGGAGATAATTACCGAACGCTTCTCGAATATTGGTTCGGTGCCATTGCTCCGCGACGAAAACATTTATCAGGTAACCCAGAACGCTATTAACTACTTGCAAAACCGTATTTCGCGTAAAGTAGAGATGGAGGTTGTTTCTACGTTTTCGCCTGATATTACCGCAAAAATCAATGTGCCACTTTTTGACTGGGTAATTGAGAATATCTGCAAGAATGCTGTAGATGCTATGGAAGGAAGAGGAAATTTAACACTGAAGTTACTCTTGCTTGGCAAGAGCAATATCGCCATTGATATTACAGACACCGGTAAAGGTATCCCTAAAAGCAAGATAGACTCTGTCTTTCTGCCCGGCTATACAACCAAGAAACGCGGCTGGGGCTTAGGTCTGGCACTTGCCAAACGAATTATTGATAACTACCACCGCGGCAGGCTTTATGTAAAATCGTCTGAAGTTGGTAAAGGCACCACGTTTCGGATTGTACTGAACAGGTAACTACTATAGTTAAAGAGTTTGTGATTTAGAGAGCTTAGGAGTTAAAAAGTTATAACCATAAATCCCTTTAAGCTATAGTTCAGATAGCACCCTGGAATCTGTAATTTTAAGAATCTTAGTTCAATTCCCTTAATCACTGGTCAGTGGAAGTAATAAAGTATAGCGCGAACTATAAAGATGCCTGGGATGCTTTTGTGGCAACTTCCAAAAATGGCACGTTTATGTTGCAGCGCGGTTACATGGACTATCACGCCGACAGGTTTGAGGACCACTCGCTGTTATTTTATAGTAATGGGAAGCTTGTAGCTTTATTGGCGGCTAATCTAACAGGCAGAGAAGTGCAATCGCATGGCGGGTTAACATATGGTGGTATAGTTAGCGGTCCAACTATGAAAGCCCAGTTAATGCTGGATGTTTTCGATGCGATGATCCTGTATTATAGAGAGCAAGGCTTTGAAACTATAAACTATAAAACTATACCGCACATCTACCACCAACTGCCCGCCGAAGAAGATTTGTATGCCCTTTTCAGGAATGATGCCGTGCTTTACCGACGTGACCTGAATACTGTTATCTCGCTTAATAATAAATTGCCCTATAACACACTTCGCAAACGGAAACTAAAACAGCCGCATAACCTGCAAATTGAGCTAAGCCATGACTACGATAAGTTCCTGAGCTTGCAACACACATTACTGCAACAGAAATATAAAACAGCTCCGGCTCATACTGCTGCTGAAATGCACTTACTTGCATCTCGTTTCCCTGAGAACATTAAGCTTTATACAGTTTTAAACCAAGAGGTTTTAATTGCTGGTGTTATAGTGTACGAAACGGCAAGCGTTGCTCATTGCCAATATATTGCCGCCACCCCGGAAGGCAAAACGTCAGGCGCTTTGGATATGCTGATCGATCATCTTGTCGCAGAAGAGTATCAGCATAAACACTACTTCAGTTTTGGGGTATCTACAGAGCAGCAGGGGAGATATTTAAACCAGAACCTTGTTCGTAACAAGGAGAGCTTTGGGGGTAGAACTATAGCGCATGATTTTTACATCATTCAGCTTCTGAAATAAGCGATCAAATCTATAAAGTCGCTAGCATCTCCTTTCTTCCAGTCCATTCTTTTAACGCTGATATAAATAATCATCAGCTGATAATGCTGCCCTCTCAGGCAGTTCTTGGCTATATAGTTATTGAAGAAAGAAATAATGTTATGCAAGCATACATGTTTAAAATTTGTCTTGCTTTTGTTCAAAAACAAGCGATTAAAGTTACTTTAAATATAGATTTCTTTGAATATTCCTAGTCTTTTACGGTGTTATTAAAAGAAAGTTATATGAATATTCGAAGTAAATTCTATTTAAAAGCTTACATTAACAAATGCATATTGTGTATTAAAAAGAATATCAAAATGCACTATAGGTACTGCTTGTGGATACCATAAACCTTGTATAACTTCTATATTGAAAGGCACTAATAAGGCAGTATAGTTAAATTTATAATTCGTAAAATGCCTTTTGTGATTTACATAGGTCCGTTTTATTACCTTAATAAATCAATTGAAAGCGGGCTTAGCTTTGTGATATTGAAAAGAAAATATGCAAAAAGTTACATTTAGCCTGATGTCATACATTGCCAAGTTGTGCCTTTGATTAGGTAATTAAAAATTATACTGTTTCTAATTTTATTAAAAAGTTTACCCAGTTTCACCCTTAGTTTAATCTATGAGAACTTTTACTCTTGTTAATGTTTTGTCATCTGGCAAACGGATTTCATTTTTGTTGGTATTACTGTTGTTTGTAGATCTGAACAGTTTTGCAGATGTCATAAAATGGCGCGGGGGCAATGGTAGCACTGCTACAGACTGGAATACTGCAGATAACTGGGAACCTAAAAAAGTTCCTGGCATTAATGATGATGTGGTGATCGGTGATACTGATATGACAACTGGTAAGGCTGGTCCTGTAATAAATGACTGGGCCGATTATACCATTAAGTCATTAACTATAGGTGAAGGAAAAGTTGTAGAATTTTACATGGCTCCTAAAAGCATGCGTGTTACAGGGAACGTAAAGATTGGAGTAAGTGGCTATTTAAGAAACTTAGGTGTTCAGGCATTTTATGGGGGAAGCTTTACAGTAGTTGCAGGCGGTAGATATTCAGAGGTTGCTTATGCAGAGAACAGTGGAAAAGGGAATGCGAGTAAAGTATGGCCTGTTACAGAATTTTATGGTACAGGTACTATATCAGGGCTAACTGTTGCAGATGTAAACGGAAGCTTTAGTAATTTACTTATTTCAGGATCAATAACACTAGATAGTAACCTTAGCTTAACTGCGGTTGATGCTGTTAATACAAAGAATGATAAAGTATCTGTAACAATAAATCCGCAGCTTTATATTACAGGGTCATTAAACCCCAAAGAAAACCAGATTAAGTTTCAAGAAATTGTTACTAGTAATAGTGGAAGTATAATATTCTCCGTTGCGCAGCGTGCTGTGGCGCATGTGCAGGCAGAGGACTATATAGGTAATTATATTAATGTAAGGACCGGTCTGGAAATGTTTCCTACCCAACTTGATGTTCTTGGCGAAATAAACTATTCAGGCGGTAGAAATCAAAACATCTTATCAGGTAGAACATATGGTGTACTACGTATTAGTGGTACAGGAATCAAATCATTGTCTGCGCATACCAATGTTCTTTCCAACCTATTTGTTGATGCCGCAACACTTGATATAAAAGGCTTTAATTTAAATAGAACAGCCTTGGGTGGTACTATGAGTGTGGCAAACTATGCTAATTTAATGTTAAGCGCATCAAATTTTCCATCCAATTATGAAACTGTAGACCTTGGTTCTTCAAGTACAGTTGAATACTATGGAGTAGACCAAAATGTGACATATGTAGTGAATGGATATGGCAATCTGCATTTAACTGGTAGCGGCACTAAAGAAATGCCTACGCTTGCTGCGAATGTACCTCTTGTAATTGGAGGTAATCTGAAGGGAGCAGGTTCTGCTAAGTTTAGGGCTCTTAGTAATATGGATATATCTGGAGATGTAGACTTAAGTGAAACGGCAATTTTTAGAGGTGGTTTATCAGCACTAGCACATACTGTGGGTGGTGACTGGATTAATAATGCCGACTTTGAAGGCGAGTCAAGCACAGTTATACTAAAAGGTACAACTGGCGATGAAATAAGAATCAATGTAGACCTGCTAGTTAATAGTACTGAAAGTAATGAATTTAATAACCTGATTATTACTGGTAAAATAGATATAAATGTAGGGAATAGAAATGTCGCAGTTAAAGGGGATTTGGAAACAAGAGGTGCAGGTACACTAACACAGACTGTAGGAGGCGTTGCAATGAAAGGAGCCGCACGTTCTATAAAAGGGACAGGTATTACACTGAATAACCTTTATGTAAGCGGCACTATAGCATCAGTAGCATCTTTTACTATTAACGGTAACTATGAAACAATTGCAGGTGGTGCTTTTACAGCTACAGGTGGTACTATCACTTTCACAAACAAGATAGATAATACTACTACTAAAAACATCACTCACGCTGGTTCAGGTAAAACACAGTTTTATAATTTAAATATTGCTCCAGCTACAACAACGACTAAAATATCTACAGTATCAGATTTCTTCATAAATTCTAACCTGAGCGGTAATGGTCTAACGGCTACTCAAGGAACTATAACTTTTAATGGGAACTCAACCTTTAGTGGTGAACATGATCTGTTTAATGTATCAATAGAGTCAGGCAAAAAACTGAAAATGGGCGCAGGCTCTACAATGGGTATTGCTGGTCTATTCACAGGTGTTAATACTGATTTTGATGTTACAGCCCAAAATACTGTTAATTACAATGGCGGTAATCAAAATGTAAATAATGTTACCTACCACCATCTGAAATTTTCCGGTGCCGAGACAATAAAAACAGCAATAAGCAGCCTTGTAACTTTGGGTGATATTGTAATTGGGGAAGGAGTAACTTTTGCTGCCGGTGACTTTGTGCATGAATTGAATGGTAACTGGGTAAATGCAGGAACTCTTTCCGCTGCGAATGGAGCTATAAACTTTACTGGAAACCGGAATACCACAATAGAAGGGGTAACTACCTTTAATAAGATACAGATTAATAAAAGTGATTTAGTAAACTTTGTAACTCTTGATTCTGAAATTCAGACTACAGATATAGTATTAGCAACCGGGTTTATGAAGACTGGAGCTAATAGTATAACCGTGATAGGTGATAGAAGTGGTACTGGTTGGATAGAGGGCACTATAACACGAGAACCGGTTGACGGTTTTAATACCACAACAGAATATACATTTAACGGGCCATATGTTACTATTAAATTGGGAGAGATAGTTGATCCGGTAACCACAATCTCTGTAACAACAACTCCAACAGTGGTTACATTTAAAGATGCCGTACCTGTAAACAGGCTATACTATGTGCAAGCGAATGGTAGCTACAAAAGAGCAAAAATAAGATTGCAATATGAAGACTCAGAACTAAATGGTAACACTGAAGTTAGTGATGAAAACGGTTTAAAGCTTTCATGGTCAACATATTATCCTAATAATGTAAACTGGTCAGTAGCAGATAAGATTGATAATCAATATGAAGAAAACTGGGTAGAGGACGATGGTACAAAGGCAGACCCAATAAACGGTTTTACAAATCTGAATAAATACTGGGCAATATCAGATAAGCCTAACAGATATGTATGGACTGGAGAAGTAGATGAAATATGGGAAAAGAAAGCAAACTGGATGAGGTATAAAGTGGATGGTGTTACGTTGGAGGCAGCTACTGAAGCACCAGCCACTACTGATATTGTTGAACTTGGTAGTTGGGATCATAAGAATGAACCGGTTATTGGATCAGAAGTTTTCTTAAAAGGCCTCCTTTTCAAACCAGATTTCCAAACAGTACTAACTATTAGTAATACTTTATTCAATCCTATAGATACAGAAGAACCGGCGCTAAGAATAAAAGGTAACTTATCTCCAGTTGAGGTAACAAGCCAAACCCATACTATAATAACAAATGATAGGGAACTTGAAGTGCGAAGCAATCTTCAAATGGATAATGGTTTACATAAAATAAACATAACCAAAAATTCAGGAGAAATAATTGTAAACAACTCCCTTATTCAAAATACTGCAATATTAAATATAGGCTCTGGTAACTTGAGGCTAAAAGGCAACTACATTAATAATGGATCAGAAAACTTTATAACTAATGAAGGTACAGTTACATACGAAGGAGGAAGTGCTCAAACTGTTGCAGATATACCTTATCATCATTTAGTTATAGATAAGACAGGAGGTGCGGCTAATTTTGAAGTGAGTGGTGTTAAAACTATTGGAGGAAATTTAACAATAACTGATGGTACTCTTGTTATTCAATCATCAGAGGTAGATCCAAACACAACACAAAATAATGAGCTTATAGTTAGTGAGGACTTAACTATAGCTAATACAACAAGTGCTAAATTAAGAACAACTAACACAAATCTAAATCTTAAAGGGAACTGGATTAATGAAGGAGGAGCATTTGAAGGTGGTTCAGCTATAGTAAGATTCACAGGTACTGAACCTCAAAGTGTGTCTTCGTCAGAGTTTATTAACCTTGAGTTTGATAACGCTTCTGCAGAGGGTGTTTCATTAAACGGAGATGTAGCTGTTGACGGCGATGTTAAAGTTCTGTCAGGAACGCTAAATTTAGATACATATAAATTAGACAGAACGAGTAGTGGTGGTCTGCTTCATTTAGCAGATGAATCTTCACTAATAATTAAAGGGGAGAATAATTTTCCGTTAAATTTTGGTTATGATCTAAGTCTTGAAAGTGTAGTAAATTATAATGCTACTATAAATCAACTTGTAGCTCCTGTGGCTTATGGTAAACTAACCTTATCTAATTCTTCACTTAAATCTTTAGCAGGATTAACTACAGTTAACAATGAACTTCTAATAGAGGAAGGCACAAGCTTTACTGCGGGGTCTCATCCTATAAACTTAAGTGGAGATTTAATTAATAAGGGAGAGATTACGCTAACAGGAAATAGTACCCTTACGCTTGCAAACACAGGAGGTGTTGAAAGAGTACTGAAAGGAACATCTGCAACAGCAAGAGACGTAGATGGGAAAACAGTATATGATCCTAAAAGTATTTTGAACTTCTATAACCTGACTGTTCAAAATGAAGCAAAATACAGAATAGAGAAACTTAATACAGCTCCTGAGGCAGTAAACCCAATAATGCAAATAGCAGGTAGTATTGATATAAAAGGGACATTGGATGCTGGTACAAGCACAGTATACGTGGTTGGGGACTTTATTAACAGTGGTATTTTAACTAGTAGTGGGCAGGCTATATTTGTTGGAGTTCAGCCTCAGAATATTAGCCTTATGGCTCCGATTAACCCTGGGCCGGGTGGTGCACCAACCGTAGTTTTTACAGGTAATGTCCCTCCCGTTCTGAAATCAGATGCTGCACCTGCCTTTGGGAATGTTGTCATTCAGAATACAGGTGGTGTAAAAGCGAGTGTTGGATGGGGTGTGGCTGGTATGTTTAGAATTGACCCAGGCGCTACTTTTGATGGCGGGTCTTATACACATAAAGTCTTTACTATTTTTGAAAATAATGGGACATTCAAAAGCTCTGGATTATTAGAGTTTTTGCCGCCTTATCCATTATGGCCGGTAGGGGTGCCTTTGCCTAAAGCTTTCCCTTTCCGATTTGGTAATTTTGAGAGTACAGGTACACTAAGGTTCGGAGGGTCAGGTCAAATTATATTGGCAGGGTCAACTACTCCAGTTCTGAATAATTTAATTGTAGCTAACAATTTAGGTATATCTACAACTACGTTAGACCCAGAAGGTAAATATGTTTTAAGCATTACAGATTGGAACATTGACGGAAATCTTGTTGTAGAAAGTGGTGCTACTTTAAATGCTGTTCCGCTGTTCCCTGATCATGGCTTGTTAGGTACTAACTTCTTTATTAAAGGCGAGCTGATTAACAGTGGTACAATAGCAAGTATTAGCCCAATAACTAAGGGGAGCGTTGGATTAGGAGGAAACTTCACATTTACTGGATCAAATTCAAAGATTTCGGGTAATGGGGTTACTATGATAGGAGACCTTACAGTGGCCAATAACGCCAGCTTAACAATAGGCAACAGTATAATGCTTTTTGGTAACCTTGCTCATAACGGAGTTGGTTTTAATAGCGGTGAAAACAAAATCACATTTGTAGGGCCACATCCATCTAGTATTTCAACCGATCCTATTAAACCATTAACTTTATCTAGATTAGTAATAGATAAATCAGACCAGGCATCTACAGTGAATGTTTCTACTAACATAGATAAAGTACTTAGTGTTGATGTAGAAAAAGGTGTGTTAGATTTAGGTGAAAGTGTTATAACTGTTCATCCCAATTTATCAGAAGGAGAAGAAGGACTGATTTCAACTTCATTTAAAGTACTTGATGGTGCCACTGTAAAAGTCGACGGCTTAGCTTCTTTACCAAACTTTGATGCACAAGACATTGTGTCTCTTGCTCCAACCAGTACAGTAGAATACTATGGCGCCAACCAGCAAGTGAAAAGTGTACAGTATGGTAACTTAGTACTAACAAATACAGGTACTGCTACTTTTGAAACAGGTCATGCTAAAGTTGCTGGTAACTTTGTCGTAGCAGGTGAGTTAGGTCAATTAATTGAAGCACCAACCACCTTTGAATTTAACGGTGCCAGTGCGCAGGATGTAGCAGCGATTGATTATAACAACCTGATTTTTAGTAATGCCGGAACAAAAACTTTTGCTTCAGGTATAATAGGTATAGCTGGTGATCTGACTATAGCTGCCGAAGGTACAGCCGAAGCCGATGCTATTACGAACAGTACTACCATAAATTATAATGGCTCAGCAGTGCAGGCGGTGTTACCAATAAACTACTACAACCTGACGCTGAGCGAATCTGGTACTAAAACTTTCACCGGCACTACAGCCATTAGGAATACATTTGATGTAACTACTCCTGGCCTCGCAAACCTAAGCACAGCCGGAAACACAATAGAGTTTGACGGGGCTGATCAGAGCGTTCCAGGCCTCACTTATAAAACGCTTAAGCTATCAGGCTCCGGAGAGAAAACCCTGTTGGTAGATGCAATTGCTGATGAACAAGTGATTATGAATGGTGGTATCTTAAATACTGACAAGTATATACTTACGCTTGGCAATACAGCTAATCTGGTTGGTGAGAATAACAATAGTTATGTTTATGGTAAAGTAGTTACAGAGCGTACATTCGGAGAGACCTCTGGAAACTCAGTAGTACAGACACAAGGCACAGTACCACAAGCCGTAACTGCAACTTCTCATGATTTTGGAAATATGGGTATACAAGTGTCGACTACTGATAATGTAGGGACTGTCACTGTTGAACGGACAACTGGAACTCCGATAAAGTCTGATCAAACTAATAACTATAGTATCGCTAGAGATTTTGCTTTTACAGTTTCAGGTACAAATAGTAACCTAAATGCATCGGTAGTATTTAACTATTTAGATTGGGAATCGAACAATTTACCAAAAGAAGAACTACGTTTGCATAGCTTTGAAGGAGGTAAGTGGATTAAGCAGTCAACTTCAGCTCCTGATGCTAATAATACGTTAGCAGCGCAAGTGAAGACTTTAACCCGTTTAACACTTGGCAGCAATGTTACTCCACTCCCAGTAGAACTGCTTTCATTCACAGCAACCAAAAAAGGTAACAATGCTGAGTTGAGGTGGGCAACTGCAAGTGAGCAGAATAACAAGGGTTTTGAAGTGCAGGTATCAACAGATGGAAATACTTACCAGAGACTTGGCTTTGTAGAAAGCAGAGTAGGATCATCGGCTACAAAGCAGGAGTATAGCTTTACCGATACCCGAAGCAGCAAAAACGGAGTGCAGTATTACCGCCTGAAGCAGATCGACTTTGATGGTACTTCTAAAATGTATGGTCCGAAGACTGTAAACTTTGGGATAGTTGTGGCTGCGGTTCCTGCTGAAGTGTATCCTAATCCGTTTAAGAATAAATTACGTGTTAATATTAGCACACTTACGACAGGAGTAGCAACTATAAAACTGTACACAGCTACAGGCCGTCTGCTTAAAACGGAAGCACTACAAGTGCAAGCCGGTATAAATGATAACCCACTATCATTAGCGAACACAGCTTATGAGCCAGGGTTGTATTTACTGGTAATTGAACTGAACGGTCAACAACAGACGCTTAAGCTGATGAAAGAATAAGGTCTATGACTAAATAAACACAACAGGCTCCTCACAAGGGAGCCTGTTGTGTTTTATATGAAATCACAACTCTTTCGCCTGCGGTGCAAAGCTTTTAAAAGGATTTACAAATACCCGCCTCCTATTAATACTTCATTATAAAATTATTTAACAGCGATATGCTTTTTAAGCAAACTAAACCTCAAAGAGCCTGTGTGTTTAGTTTTTAAAGCATTATGCAAGCTATTTATTGAATTTTTTTAAACACTGAATAAATATTTTAGTCAATAAATGCAATAAATTATTGCTATGATAAGTAAATTTATATATATTCATCCATAAATACTTATTAGCTCAAACCGTCTTAAATTTTACCGTTTCCATATGTAACTAAAGCAGTATGGTTAAGGTCTCAATCAATCCAGAATTTTGCTATAGCAACAAGCTGTCCTATAATTAGGATAACTAGTTGGTTGATTAGTACAAATTTTAGCATGCCGCATACGAATACGCTTACTATTTACAGCATTATATGGTGCAGTAGCTTAAAGCTATTTGCAGCAATACTTTAAAAGCGATACTATGTATTTAACTGCTACTGCTAACAAAATTTTAGCTCTTAGATTATGTCTAGTTACGTTGCTTTGGCTAGGGCTACAGCTTAATGCTTTTGCACAAATCACCACAAGTTGGACAGGTGCCGGCACAGATTGGAATACTGCCGGCAACTGGACGGCAGGTGTGCCGGATGCTACCAAGCATGCCGTTATTGGGGATGCTAATTTTACAGGTAATAAAGAGCCCAAGATAGACCAGACTTCTCTGGCTGAATGTCTTTCTCTGACAGTTGGTGGCGCGAAAGCAGTTAAGTTACTAGTATCATCGGACAAGGGATTAACCGTGCATGGAGATGTATTGATTGTGCCTGGCTCCGAAATAGAAAATGAGGGAACGTATATTACTGTAAAAGGTAACTGGACCAACAATGGTATCTTTACTGAGAATCTATATATAAAAGGTAACTCTCCTAATGCTCGTAGTACACAGTATCCTAAAGTAGAATTTACCGGCACAGGTAAAACAATTGGAGGTACCGGCGCAAATACATTTAATCACCTTATACTTAACGGAGCAACAATTCTTAATGCAGGTATAAGTATGGTTGCCCGTTCAAACACAAGTGGTAACGTTACTGTGCAACCAGAACTGTATGTAAAAGGCAGCCTGGATCCCGGAACTCATTTGGTATCGGTGCCGAGTGTGCCCGACGTAAAATTTGAATTGGCCGCATCCGCTACTCTTTTTGTAAAAGGTCCAACCTATTCTTCTAACTACAGCAGATTTCCTTCAGTTTATTGGACTGCCAGCACCATTAATTATGCCGGCGGGAATCAATTAATAGATAACGCTTTAGTTTATCCCATATTACGGGTAAGCGGTAGCGGGGTGAAAAAGTTAAGTGGCAATACACGTGTTTATGGAGCTACAGATTCAGGGCTGCATATTGATGCGGGTACCCTTGACCTGGAAACCTATACTTTAGATAAAGATAGTAGCCCGGGTGCGTATTTAAGTATAGCTTCAGGCGCAACCCTGCGCATCGGAGGTACCAATACATTTCCTGCAAACTATGGCACAAATACTCTACACGCAAACAGTACAGTTGAGTATTATGGTACAAACCAGACAGTTGCCCCCCAAACATACGGCCATTTGCTTTTAAGTACTTCTGGGGTAAAAACAATGCCTGTAACAGCCATGACGGTACAGGGCAACCTGACAAGTACAGGCACAGTGTCTTATACAGCAGGGGCATCGGTAAACGTAGCAGGAAACGTAACCATTGGAACAGGCACTACCTTTAATGGAGGAAGCGCTACACACACCATAGGTGGCAACTGGGGTGCCAACGGCACTTTCACAGGCAATGCCAGCACCGTGCTTATGACAGGCAACAGTAAAACCATATCAAGTACGGCCGGAGCTACAGAGTTTTACAACTTAACTTTAAACGGAACAGGTATAAATGTAACAGTGCCAGCCTTAACTATACGCGGAGACCTGAACGCTCCGGGAGGAATTTCGCAGGTGGCGGATGGTACGATTACCTTTATAAATACTGTAAGTAAAAGTATAAGCGGCAATAATTTAAACTTCCAGAACCTGACAGTGGATGGTATAGTTACGACAGCTGCCAACCCAACCATGTATGGTAACTTTACAGTTAATACAGGCAAGACCTTTACGGCCAGTGCGGGTACGGTAACAATGGCTGGTGCCAGCAAAAATATAGCGGGCTCGGGCACTAAAACATTCTTTAATCTGAACATTGCCAACCTTACTTCTACAGCAAATTCCTTTACAGTAAATGCTTCGCTCAGTGGAGCAAGTCCGTTAACGGCGAGTGCAGGTACAGCTACTTTCGGTAATACTTCTACTTATGCAGGCACACATTATTTATACAATGTAGGCATTACTGGTACAAGCATGCGTATGCTGGCTAACGCAAACCTGTATGTGGCTGGTGCATTTACCAAAGGCGTAAGTTCCGCTTTTGATGTAACTACTTCTACACCAAATACAGTTTATTATAACGGTACAAGTGCTCAGGCTATACTTGCTACACCTTATCATCACCTGGTGTTAACCAACACGGGAGCTAAAACTGCAGGCGGGGTTGTAATTGTAAATGGGAATATGCTTTTGGATGCTGGGGCTATATTTAATGCAGGTAATTTCAACCATATGATGTATGGTAACTGGACTAACAACGGCACATTTAACCATGACAACGGAACCGTAACTTTTACAGGAGCAGCCAATGCAAGTATAACCGGGGCAACAACATTTAATGCCTTAACTATAAATAAGACGGCAGTAACCAACGCTGTAACCCTTAACAACGATGCTACGGCCACAACCCTGAACATGACGAATGGTGAACTGCGCACCGGTGCCAGCAAAATAACTATACTCGGCGACAGAACTGGTAACGGCTGGGTAGTGGGTACAGTAACAAGGCAGCATGCATTTGCACCAGGTTCGGCTTATGCTTTTAACGGGCCATATGCCACACTGGCATTTACAGGAGGCACTGGCGTAACAGAAGCATCTATGATAACAGGAATATCCTTACCTACAGATTTCCTGAGTGGTAAAAGTATAAACAGGCAATACCAGCTATTAGCCCCGATAGGAAATTTTACAAGTGCCAGTGTACAGTTGCAGTACCAGGATGCAGAGCTTAACGGATGTCTGGAAGACGGCCTGAAACTATACCGGAGAGCCACTACTTCAGATGTATGGTCTAATGCCAGCCGCCATGCCTACGACGCTGCACAGAACTGGGTGCGCCGAAACAATTTGACCACAGTTGCTGGCTATTGGACGCTGACTGATAACCCAAGCACTTATAAATGGGATGGAGCAAACGGTATAGCCTGGGAAGAGGGCGCTAACTGGGAAGTATGGACAGATGGTGTAATGACTCGTGGTATTGCCGGGCCTATCAATACTGATTTTGTAGAACTGGGAGGCTTGGTGCCAACTAATCAGCCAAGTATAAATTTTGCAGAATGGGTAAAGGATGTTAAATTTTTTGGAGCCAACCAGATCACGCTGTCAATGCCGGCCGGCTCACTGAGAACAAATGGCGATCTGGCAACTTCTGGCGGCGGTGCAGGCACGCAACATGCGCTGAATGCAGGTGCTCAAACTATAACTATAGGCGGTAACCTGATACTAAATGATGGTAATGCCGGTAACAGCCTTTCGTTAAACAGCGCTTCCGGTACAGTTGCAATAACGGGCGGAATACAGCATCGCGGAAATGGAAGTATAGCATTAGGTACAGGTAACCTGACTATCGGCGGAGACTATACATATGAAGCTGGCAACTTTACAGGTGGAACAAGTACGGTAATTTATAACGGAACTGCTGCCCAGGTGGTAGCCGGAGTGCCTTATCATCATCTGACAATAAACAAGACCACAGGTACAGCAACTTATACTTCGGCTTCGGCACAAAGTATAACCGGTAACTTAACTGTTAATAATACCGGAACTTTAGCCATGGCTATACCTGCAATTAATGTGGCTGGCAACATAAGTATAACTAGCGGGGCATTGCAGGGGAATGCCGCGACCATAGATCTGAAAGGAAACTGGAGCACAGCCAATACTTCTTCTTTTGTTCCGGGCACAAGCACCGTCATCTTCTCGGGCAGCACAGACCAGACCGTATCAGCAACCAATTTCAATAACCTGAGCAAAACAAATACAAATACATTAACCACTACAGGCAACTCTACTCTAAATGGCTCGCTGAATGTACAAAGCGGCATGTTGATATTGAATAGCCATACCATGAACAGGACTGGGGCAGGAGGAACTCTTACGCTTGCTGATGGTGCAACACTTCGGATCAACAACACGGCAACTTACCCTGCCAACTTTACTACAAATACATTAGGTGTAAACAGTTCTGTTATTTATTCAGGAGGTAACCTGGCAATAGCACCTGTAACCTATGGCTACCTTACGTTACAGGATGGCAGCACCAGGGCTCTTCAAGCCAATACGCGCGTTGCTAACCTGATGACCATCGCAAATGGGGCAACTTTAAACAACTTCAACACTACACTAACGCTGGATAATGACCTGGTAAACAACGGGACTATAAATGCTGCTGCTACCAATCTTACTTTTACAGCAACCGCAGCTAACCTGAGCGGTACAGGATCAACAGTAATAAAAGACCTGACAGTTGCTTCGGGATGTGGCTTAACGGTAAGTAAAAACCTTACCCTTCATGGCAGCCTCACTAATAATGGCAACGGATTTAGCGCTGCAGGTAATTGGGTTGATTTAACAGGAACAGCCGCCGCAACTATAACTTCAGCAAACCCAATAACTATAAACGAGCTGCGGGTAAACAAAACAGGCACGACCCCAACGGTATTATTGGCTGGTGATATTAATGGCTTGCAAACTATAAATGTAGCTACCGGTACCCTGGATGCAGCCAACCGAATTCTTACGAAAAAAGCAGTAGCCGGAACCACACTTACAGTAGCCAACAACGCCACCATGAAGGTAGGAGGAACAAGTACGCTTCCGGTTTTTGATAGCTATACTTTAAACCCGAGCAGTACTATAGTATACAATGGCAGCAACCAAAGTATAAAAAGTGTGCAGTACGGCCACCTGGATCTGCAAAACTTCGGAACGGCCACCTTTGAAGCAGGTATAGCGCAGATTGCAGGTAATCTTACTAAAGGCAATGAAGCTACTGTAATAACACCAGCAACTATAGAGTATAACGGTGCTAACCCGCAAACCATAGCAGCCCTTGATTATAACAACCTGATGTTGAGCAGCACAGGCGCCAAGACCTTTGCTGCAGGCAACCTGAGAATTGCCGAAACACTTACAAAGCTAGGAACAGGAGCTGTAGATGCCCGCTCAAATGCTGGAACGGTGCATTATACCAAAGCTGATATCCAAAGTGTATTGCCACTAAATTATCATAACCTGACACTAAGCGGAAGCGGGGCCAAGGCATTCTCCGGCACTACAGGTATAGCAGGCGTTTTCTCTATAGGTGCACCAGCCTCAGCAGACCTTGCCACCAACGAGAATACGATCAACTTTAATGGGGCCGCGCAATCAGTGCCAGCACTGAACTATAAGAATCTGACCATTTCGGGAACCGGTATAAAAACGCTGGCTGGTACTACTAATGTTGAGAAAGCATTAGCCGTTACAGCCGGCGAATTGCGCACAGGCAACAGCAACAAAATTGTACTTAGTACAGCAACCGGATCTATTTCAGAAACGGCAACCGGATATGTAACCGGCACCGTAGAGAACACACGAACACTTACAAGCGGTGCAGCACAAGGTTTTGGAGGGTTAGGAATAACGATAACTCCAACTACAGGAACGCCGGGCATAACCAAAGTAACCCGGGTAACAGGCTCAACCGTTGGCTCTGCTGGTAAAAGCATTTTGCGCAGCTTTAACGTGGAGCCGCAGGGCACTAACACCGACCTGAATGCAACTGTAACCTTAGCCTACCAGCAACACGAACTTAATGGGCTTGCTGAGGCAGACCTGGCCGTTTATACATCATGGACAGGTGGAGACGACTGGAAACTGCAGACTGCTAGTGGAATTCCTGATGAAGTAAATAATTTTGTCTCCTTAGGCAGTGTACAAAGTATGGCCCGCTATACATTGGGAGGCCGCAATACTCCACTACCTGTAGAACTGCTATACTTTAAAGCAACGAAGCAGGATAATGCAGCAGTGTTGGAGTGGAAAACAGCGTCGGAGAGAAATAACAGCGGTTTTGAGGTGGAGGCATCTGCAGATGGCTATAGTTACCAGAAGATCGGGTTTGTGAAAAGCGCGGTGGGCACATCGGCCATAGCGCAGAACTATAGTTTCACAGATAACCGGAATGGTAAGAATGGGGTGCTGTATTACCGTTTGCGCCAGGTAGATGAAGACGGAACTTTTAAGTTTTACGGACCTCGTACGGTAAATTTCGGGACGGTTACCAAAACAACTATCGTTGCCTATCCTAACCCGTTCGAGTCTGAAGTAAAACTGGCTATAGATGCCGCTAACGATGGTAAAGCAAGACTGACCCTATACACGGCTGCCGGTAAAATTATAACGCAACACGAAGAGCCGCTGGCTAAAGGAGCATCGGTGTTACAACTAAACCTGAACCAGAGTCTGCCACGCGGCCTGTACCTGCTAACTATAGAACAGAACGGAGATGTGGAGACACTGAAGTTGATAAAGAATTAGCCTGATTAGTTTCTAAATAAAAAAGGCTCCTGTTTTACGGGAGCCTTTCTTTTGCAGCAGTTGTTTTTATCTGGCCCTGTTAACTATAAATACGCCAACCAGGATAATGACCATGCCTATATAATGCCATAGGTGTATGGTTTCACCATCGAGCACGCCCCACATAAGCGCAACTATAGGAATGAGGTAAGTAGAGGAGCTGGCAAAAAGCGTAGTACTCATGTGTATCAGTTTATTGAAAAGCACCAACCCTACAGCCGTACTGAAAACAGCCAGGATAGCTATATACATAAACGCCTCCCAGGCTCCCGGTGTGTGCTGCAGTTTCGGAACCACGTCGGTTGTAAACATATAAGCTATAGCCACGGGCCCCACCGTAAGCAGCGCCATACTCGACATTACCAGCGGCTTCATGCCCTGCAAGCGGTGCTTTATAATGTTCACGCTGCCGCCATAGCATATAGTAGCTATCACGATGTAGATGCCATAAAACGTATTATCCATGTTGGTGTCGCCGCCTGAGAAGATTAGGATAACCGTGCCAACTATACCGATGATAATACCGAGCATGCGCATCCAGGTGATGGCCTGATGGAAGAACATAGCGCCAACCAGCAGCGTGAAAAGGGCCGTGAGCGAGTTAAGCACCCCGGCAAGTCCGCTGGCTAACTGCGTTTCAGCATAGGCAAACAGGAAAGCCGGGAACAGATTGCCCAGCAGGCCGCTGCCCAGCAAGTACTTCCAGCGGTACGGCTCCACCTGCCGGATATGTTTAATGGCAAACGGCGAAAGAGTTATGAAAGCGATCGCTATCCGGATAGCACCCAGCTCGTTGGAGCTGAACACTACAAGCCCCTTCTTGATAAGTATAAAAGATGTACCCCAAATAAGGGCCAGCGTAATGAGCAGGAACCAGGCCAGTGGCGGCGTTCCGGTTTTCTCGGGTGCGATAGTCGGTGCTGTTTTAATAATATGAGCTATAAAAGTAAAAGCGTATCTGCAAAAGTAGATGATTTTTGAAGTTAAAGAGTTAAAAAGTTTAGGAGTTTGTGAGTTGAGGAGTGTAACTATAGAACTATAGTTGTAATTATACTAAAAGCAGAAATTCCCCTCTTGGGAGGGGTTGGGGTGGGTTATACACCAACCATAGAGCTATAGCCAAAGCCACTACCAATCCTGTCCCTTCCGGGCCAGTTGAGTCACAAACTCAACACCATAGTAAGACACGGGTTGCAAACCCGCGCCAGCAATATGTATAAGGAACAGTAAAGCAACTATAAAACTATAGCTGCAACTATAACCTAAGCATGGAGATCCATTAATCCTGAAAATCCTGATTCAGACAAACAAAAAACGCCCGCTGCAAAAGCAACGGGCGTTTAAAGTATAACTTTCTAACTTCTAAACTTTCTAACCTTCTAACTCCGCATAGCTCATCGTCTGCGCTATCTCTTCCAGCGTGTCGTAAATTTCCTGAATGTCTTCGGACTGCACCAGTTTCATGCGGAGCGGTTTGAAGTGCGGAAGGCCTCGGAAATAATTTGTATAATGGCGGCGCATCTCAAAAATTCCCAACTTATCGCCTTTCCACTCCAGCGAGTGGGTAAAGTGCTGTCGGCAAACCGCTACGCGCTCTTCCAGAGTTGGCCCTGGCAGCATTTCGCCGGTTGCCATGTAGTGTTTTATTTCGTTAAAGATCCATGGGTAACCGATGCTGGCACGGCCTATCATGATGCCATCCACGCCATAACGGTTTCGGTATTCCAGTGCCTTCTGCGGAGAATCGATATCACCGTTTCCAAAGATCGGGATCTTCATGCGCGGGTTGTTCTTTACTTCTGCTATCAGAGTCCAGTCGGCTTCGCCTTTATACATTTGCACGCGTGTGCGGCCGTGTATGCTCAGCGCTTTTATGCCAATATCCTGTAAACGTTCAGCAGTCTCAACTATAAACTTGGTGTCTTCGTCCCAGCCGAGGCGGGTTTTTACGGTAACCGGAAGGTTGGTTGCTTTCACAATTTCCTCGGTCATCTTCACCATTTTGGGCACATCGCGCAGCAAAGCCGCACCGGCACCTTTGCAGGCCACGTTCTTTACAGGGCAGCCATAGTTAATATCTATCAGGTCGGGGCCAGCCTGCGACGAAACTATAGCAGCTTCGCGCATCGACTCAATATCAGACCCGAAGATCTGGATACCGATAGGGCGTTCGTAATCAAAAATGTCGAGTTTTTGCACACTTTTAGCTGCGTCGCGTATCAAACCCTCAGAGGAAATAAACTCGGTGTACATCAGGTCGGCCCCATTGGCTTTGCACACTTTTCGGAACGGCGGATCACTCACGTCTTCCATTGGTGCAAGCAGTAACGGGAACTCGCCCAACTCTATGTTCGCTATCTTTACCAAAGCAAAATTTAATTATTCGCGTAAATTTACACCAATTTAACCTAAACTCCTGTATGAAAGGTTTCATCCGTAAAGAGCCACATCCATTTTATATACTGCTTCTGCTGTTTGCTTTTATGATGGCAGGCTATTTTGTAGGTAGTTTTATCTTCGCCATTATCGCAAGTGTCGCCTTCGATTTTAATTTAATGCAGATACCGGAAATAGCAACCAACCCACTCTCGCACCCGAACGGGCGCAATATAATGTTGCTGCTGCAGGGCGTAATACAGTTTATGTCGTTTGTGGTGGGGCCGTTGTTTATGCTGCGGGTTTTAAAATATGACGTGGAGCCTTACCTGAACTGGAAAATGCCGGTTGCTCCATTGCTGGTATTGTTAGCTGGTGTGCTGATGATCGTAATTATGCCGGCCAACTCGGTTGTTATAAACTGGAACGCTAACTTAAATTTCCCGGATTTTATGCAGGGATTTGAGGAGTGGGCACGCGCCAAAGAAGACGAACTGGCCGAGCTTACCAAAATGATAGCCGACTTTAACGATATTCCGAAGCTGTTGATAGGCATACTGGTTATTGCGGTTATTCCTGCCATCGGCGAAGAAATAGTTTTCCGTGGAGTGTTACAAAAACAACTACACCGCTGGACGGGTAACCCGCACGCCGCCATCTGGATCGCTGGATTAGTGTTTGCAGCAATACACGTACAGTTCTTCGGGTTTGTGCCACGCGCTATACTGGGTGCTTTGTTTGGATACTTATATTTCTGGTCGGGGCGCATAAGCGTGCCTATAGTTGCCCACTTCTTTAACAATGGCTTTACCGTGCTGATGCTGTATTTGCAACAAACCGGAGCCGTTGATATAGATGTAGAATCTACGGAGCCGATGGAATGGTGGAGCGTGCTGCTATCTATAGTTTTAAGCGGAGCGTTGCTGTATTACCTGTACAACGAGTTTAAAAAAGTGCCGCCACGCACCGATGCCCAACCTGAAACTATAGTTGAATCTGGAGTATAGGCATTTTACAATCTAATAATTTTAATACCTTTAATGCTCCAATAGCATCCTCTACTACATGGGCAATAAAATTTCGGGACTAAGTAATTTAAACCAGCGGATCATAATAGGGGTGTTGGGCGCCGCCTTATTTGTAGGCAGTATACTTGTAAGCGAGTGGACGTATTTCGTGCTGTTCCTGCTGCTAACTATAGTTGGGCTGCTGGAGTTTTACAGGCTGGCCGGTACGCAAGGTATTAAACCGAATAAGACCATTGGAGCAGCGCTGGGCGCCCTGTTTTATATCCTCATCTTCCTGATAGAAAAAGAGCTTGTACGGAGCGAGCTGCTTTACCTGACACTTCCGTTAATGGGCCTTGTTTTTGTGCTCGAACTATACCGCAAGCAGCCGCAGCCTTTTACTAACATTGCTTTTACCCTTTTAGGGGTACTTTATGTTGCCCTGCCTTTCGGGTTATTGCACAAATTAGGTTACCTGAATGATACGTACGACTGGCAACCCATACTGGGGCTGATGCTGCTGATCTGGGCTTCGGATACGGGAGCTTACATTGCCGGCAAGAACTTTGGTAAACGAAAACTTTTTCCGCGCATCTCGCCGGGTAAAACCTGGGAAGGCTGGTTTGGCGGCATGTTACTGACGTTGGCTGTAGCCTATGGTTTATCCGTTTATTTTCAGGACCTGGAGCTTTATCAGTGGCTCGGAATAGGCGTTATCGTTTCGGTTTTCGGCGTACTCGGCGACCTGGTAGAATCGATGCTGAAGCGCAGCCTGGATGTAAAAGATTCGGGTACTTTATTGCCCGGCCATGGCGGTATTTTAGACCGTTTCGACAGCCTTATAATTGTTATTCCTTTTATAGTTGCCTTTCTCCAGATTTTCTAATTTTTTGTTTCCTGTATAGTTGGCGGTTGTATGTATAAATTATATACCTTTACCGCCGAAATCTTAATCAAACTGATCAATTCAAAAGATTAATATAATGTTATACAAAGAGCCAGCACCGATCAAGGATAGGGAGAACCCGTTCGAATCGATGATGTCACGCTTCAATATCGCAGCTGAAGTATTGGGGTTGGATGAAGAGACATATAACGTACTTAAATCGCCTACCCGCCAGGTGATCGTAAACGTGCCTGTAACCATGGATGATGGTAAAGTGCGCGTTTTCGAAGGTTACCGCGTAATACACTCAACTATACTAGGTCCTTCTAAAGGTGGTATCCGTTACGCTCCGGATGTATTTCTGGATGAAGTAAAAGCCCTTGCTGCCTGGATGACGTGGAAATGCGCTGTTGTTGATATCCCTTACGGCGGTGCCAAAGGCGGTATCATCTGCGACCCTTACACCATGTCGGCTGGTGAGATCGAGCGTTTAACAAGAGCTTATACTCAGGCTTTGGTAGATATCTTCGGCCCTGACCAGGATATTCCTGCACCGGATATGGGTACAGGTCCGCGCGAGATGGCCTGGCTGATGGACGAATACTCTAAAACAAAAGGCTCTACGGTACACGCTGTAGTTACTGGTAAGCCGCTTGTATTAGGTGGTTCGCTTGGCCGCGTAGAGGCTACTGGTCGTGGCGTTATGGTTTCGGCTATGGCTGCTATGGATAAACTGGGCATGAACCCATCTAAATCTACTGCTGCTATACAGGGCTTTGGTAACGTAGGGTCGTGGGCTGCCAAGCTTATGGCTGAGCGTGGCGTTAAAATTCTTGGTGTTAGTGATGTAAGCGGCGCTTACTGGAACGACAACGGTATCGACATTGAAGATGCGATCGAGTACAAGAACGCACATAACGGTCGCCTGGAAGGCTATAAAGGCGCTGAAATGATGGATCCGGATGAATTGCTTACTTCTAAAGTTGATGTAATTATCCCGGCTGCTGTGGAAGATGTGATCACGATCAAGAATGTTGATAAGATCCAGGCAAGACTTATAGTTGAGGGTGCCAACGGCCCGACTTCTTACAAAGCCGATAACATCATCAACGAAAAAGGTATTATGGTGGTGCCGGATATCCTTGCGAACTCAGGTGGTGTAACGGTATCTTACTTTGAGTGGGTGCAGAACCGCATGGGCTTTAAATGGACACTGGACCGCGTAAACGAGCGTGCCGAGCGTATCATGAATGAGTCGTTTGAGCGTGTTTACGCCGCTTCTCAGAAATATAACGTACCTATGCGTATTGCTGCTTATATTGTTGCTATTGATAAAGTAGCAATGACATATAAATACCGTGGAGGCTTCTAACAGAAGTTTTTATTTAAAATAAGCGAAAGTTTATATAATTTTGATGCAGATAATAGCCCATCTACTAAACTGGATGGGCTATTATAACTTATAAAGACCTGCAGTAATTACACAACACACTAATGAAGATTCATAAAGAAGGACGAAAAATTCTGTTTTTTACATTGCTAGGTTTAGTAGTGATCAACCTGTTGCTCTACAACTTCAACGCTGAAAACAATACCTTCAACAAGATTTTCACTGGTGTGTCTGCGGTACTGTTCCTGC
The DNA here is from genome assembly GCF_040278685.1 of Pontibacter populi. Classification (NCBI taxonomy): domain Bacteria; kingdom Pseudomonadati; phylum Bacteroidota; class Cytophagia; order Cytophagales; family Hymenobacteraceae; genus Pontibacter; species Pontibacter populi. The sequence goes on along the minus strand of NZ_JBEOKT010000005.1, from coordinate 146,796 downwards.
TTATACTTCAGTTTTTTCGTAGCCCGTACCGTACCCTCCTGCTGCACGAAGACTTAATTATTGCGCCTGCTGATGGCAAGGTAGTAGTAATTGAGGAAGTGGAAGAGCCGGAGTATTTTAAGGACAAGCGCAAGCAGATCTCTATTTTTATGTCGCCGATTAACGTGCACATTACGCGTAACCCGGTTTCAGGCATTGTAAAGTATTTTAAGTATCATCCGGGTAATTACTTTGTAGCCTGGCACCCAAAATCAAGCACGCAAAACGAGCGTACTACGGTTGTAGTAGAATCAAATGCCGGCCCTGAAGTACTGTTCCGCCAGATTGCCGGAGCCATGGCCCGCCGCATCGTTTGGTATGTAAAAGAGGGAGATGAAGTAAGCCAGGGCGAAGAGTTCGGCTTCATTAAATTCGGTTCGCGCGTAGATATTTTTGTGCCGCTTGATACGGAAATAAAAGCAGAGCTTGGTCAGAAGACCAAAGGTGGACAGACTGTTATTGCTCAGTTGAAAACCCCACCACCAACTTTATTTGGGTAAGCTTTATAGTTAAAAAGATATTAAAAAAAGCCGCTGCGAACTATAGTTTGCAACGGCTTTTTTGTTTCTGGATCAGGATTTTCAGGATGTGGAAGGATGAACAGGATTTGTAGAGACCCTAAAATGCCGCAAGTTTAGCGCAGCGTAACTTGTGGTTGTGCTTGGCCAGAATTTTGTAACTTCTGTGCTTTGCAAAAGCAGGAACAGCTATAGGCGCAACTATAAAACTATAGTTTAAGCTCTGGACATTTACCTTTCTGCTCACGCAGAAAGCCAGTTACGAACTGGCACCATAGTAAGCCACAAGTTACGCTGCGCTAAACCTGTGGCATTTTCCGGATAACGATCAACCAACAACGATCAACGAAACTAATACCAGCTTTCTACCAGCTTCATCAATTGCTCCAGGTACTTCTGGTCAACTTCGTCAAAGTCGTTTAGTTTGTCGCTGTCTACGTCCAGTACCAGTTTTACTTCGCCATCTTTAATAGCAGGCAAAACTATCTCCGATTTAGACTCGCTAGCGCAGGCAATGTGGCCGGGGAAGGCTTCCACATCTGGCACCAGTATAGTCTCCTGACGGGTATAGCATGCACCACAAACTCCTTTATGGTAAGGTATGCGCGTGCAGGCTATCGGCCCCTGAAACGGACCAAGTACCAATTGACCTTCTTTATTAAAATACACTCCCACCCAGAAAAAGCCTAAGCCTTGCTTCAGGGCAGCCACCATGTTCGAGATGTTAGCAATAAGGTCGGTCTCGCCCGTTGTTAATGCTTCTATCTGCGGCAACAGGGCTTTATATTTTTCTTCTTTGGTAAGGTTCTGGTCAACTATAAGCGATTCGGCCATAGGTTAATTTTGAATAACTGAATTTTGAATGATTGAATAAGGTAATCAGTGATTATTATTTATTGTTTTGGTAATGCAACAGCATGTCGGAGCCTAATGTTTGCTGTTTTGTTAAAGTCCCGTAAACCATAGTTGGTGCTTTTATGCCGTCACCTATAGTTTGAAATGTGCTTTTAAGTATAAACGCCTCGTCCCACAGGTTTTCTTTCAGCAGGCTTTCCAGCAGGTAAGTGCCGCCCTCCACTAAAACAGAAATTATGTTTCGCTTATACAGATCTGCCATGATCTGTGGCAGTAAGGGTTCGTCTTCCTGTAGTTGTGCGAAGTATAGATTCTCCTGCTCCTCCTGTTTTTTATAGTTATAAACTATAGTTGGCTGACTGCCATTAAACAGGTTTATAGTTTTAGATAAGGTCAACTGGCGATCTATAACTATACGGGTCGGATCTGGACCTGTCCAGTGACGGGTATTCAGGTTTGGGTTGTCGTGCAGGGCGGTACGGGTGCCTATCATAATGGCCTGCTCTTCGGCGCGAAGTTTATGCACAAAACGCTTTGCCAGTGCAACACTTATCTGTAGTTGCTCGCAGGCCGGCCCGGCTACAAAGCCATCAGCAGTCTCAGCCCATTTTAATGTAATGTAAGGCCGCTTTAAACGATGACTGGTAAAAAAGCGCTTGTTCACTTCCAGCCCTTCATGCTCCAGCAAGCCGGTCTCTACTTTAATTCCTGCATCCAGCAGCTTCTGCACACCACGACCAGCTACCACCGGGTTAGGGTCCAGGTTACAGATCACGACATCGCGCACACCGCTTTTAATTAATAGATCAGCGCAGGGCGGGGTTTTACCGAAATGGGAGCAGGGCTCTAAGGTTACATACACTGTGCTAAGCGGCAGCAAACTTATATCCTGCACGCTGGCAATGGCATTCACTTCGGCATGCGGTCCGCCATAGTTACGGTGCCAGCCTTCGCCAATTATCTGCCCGTTATGCACTATCACGCAGCCAACCATGGGGTTAGGAGCCGTATAGCCGCTACCCAACTTTGCCAGTTCCAGCGCACGCCGCATGTAAAACACTTCGTTCAAGTTAGAAAGTTAAAAAGTTAGAAGGTTAGAAAGGTATTGGGCTATGTAGAGACGCAATACTTTGCGTCTTTGGTCAGGAGGTGAAATCACGTTCTAACTTTTTAACCTTTTAACTTTCTAACTCCAAAAGAGTACTTTTGCAAAGATACCGAAATCAATAGAAAAACAGCCTTGGCCACCGTTCAGCAGACAGCACAAACTATAAGACAACAGCTCAGCAGCATTTACCAAGAGCAGGAAGCAGGTGCTATGGCCCAGGATGTGCTGGAGCATGTACTGCAACAGTCGCGGGTGCAAATGAGCCTGAACCAGCAGCAGGAGGTAACTATAACACAGCAGGAAGAACTGCAAACTATAGTTGAGAAGCTTCTGAAACACGAGCCGTTGCAGTATGTGCTGGGCGTCGCGCATTTTTATGGACTGGAATTGCAGGTAAATAAAAACGTGCTCATTCCACGTCCCGAAACTGAAGAACTGGTGGATATGGTGATTAAAGAGCACCGGAATCAGCAGCAATTACGGATACTGGACATTTGCACTGGCAGCGGTTGTATTCCGATAGCCCTGGCCGAGAACCTGAATACTGAAGTTGTTTATGGACTGGAAGTATCGGAAGGAGCGTTGGAAGTGGCGAAAGCTAATGCAGCTAACTATAACCAACCTGTAAAATGGCTGCACCAGGATATTTTTGACGAAGTGCAAACTATAGAAGCTGGTTCTTTAGACATCATCACAAGCAATCCGCCTTATGTGCTGGAAGAAGAACAGCAACAGATGCGCGCCAACGTGCTGGAGTTTGAGCCGCACCTGGCCCTTTTTGTACCTGATACTGACCCGCTGAGGTTCTACAAACGCATTGCTATAGTTGGCTATAGTTTACTGAAGCCCGGCGGGAAACTATACTTTGAGATAAACGAACGCTACGGACCAGAAACCTGCGACGTGTTGCTGCAAGCCGGTTTTGCAGAGGCGAAAGTAGTGGAGGACCTGTTTGGCAAAGACCGGATGGTGCGCGCAGTGAAATGATTAAGCAGAATATTGTAACTTTACAAAGAATAAAAGACTAAACCCAGCTTTTGAAGCTGACTACATAAAACATGAATAAGATTTTAGTGACAGGCGGAGCCGGCTACATTGGCTCGCACACAGTAGTGGAGTTGCTGCAGGCAGGTTACGAGCCGGTTATAGTGGATAACTTTTCTAACTCGGAAGAGCGCTCTCTGGAAGGTATAAAAGCTATAGTTGGCCGCAACGTAACATGCCACCGCATTGATTGCACCGATGCTACCGAGTTACGCAAAGTGTTTGAGCAGGAACAAACTATAGTTGGCGTTATTCATTTTGCGGCTTACAAGGCAGTAGGAGAGTCGGTAGAGAAGCCCCTGATGTATTACCACAACAACGTGGGCTCGCTGGTAACGCTGCTACAGGTAATGCAGGAATTTGATGTGCAGAAACTGGTTTTCTCGTCGTCGTGTACGGTGTATGGTATACCAGCCGAGTTGCCTGTAACCGAGCAAACGCCTGTACAGAAAGCTAACTCGCCATACGGCAACACCAAAAAAGTTTGCGAAGAGATTTTAACGGACCTGGCACATAGCGGTAATAGCAACATCCAAAGTATAGCCTTGCGTTACTTCAACCCGATCGGGGCGCATCCTTCGGCTCAGATAGGGGAATTGCCTTTAGGCGTGCCGAACAACCTGGTACCATTTATTACGCAAACCGCCGCAGGCATCCGTGAGCAGATCACGATTTTTGGAGACGATTACGATACCCCGGACGGAACCTGCATCCGCGATTATGTGCATGTGGTGGATCTGGCCAAAGCGCACGTAGTGGCTATTGAGCGCCTGCTGCAAAATAAAGCCGGAGCCATTGAGTTCTTTAACGTAGGTACTGGCCAGGGCAATACTGTGTTGGAGGCCATTCATGCGTTTGAAAAGGCAACAGGCGTAAAACTAAACTATAAAATTGGCCCGCGTCGCGCCGGCGATATACCTAAAATATACGCTGACGTTACCCAGGCTACGCAAGAACTGGGCTTTAAAACCACCAGTACCCTGGAAGAAGCCATGAAAAGCGCATGGGACTGGCAATTACATTTACAGGAATCTACAGCTAAACTATAGCCATGAAAATATTGATAACAGGCGGCGCAGGCTTTATTGGCTCGCATGTGGTAAGGTTGTTTGTTACCAAGTACCCCAACCACCAGATCTATAACCTGGACAAGCTGACCTACGCCGGTAACCTGGAGAACCTAACGGATATTGAGCAAAAGGAGAATTATACGTTCCTGAAAGGCGATATTACCGATGCCGCTTACCTGGAAGAGATCTTTGCCAACTATAAATTTGATGCGGTTATCCACCTGGCAGCCGAATCCCACGTGGACCGCTCTATTACCGACCCGCTGGCCTTTGTGCAGACCAACGTGATCGGTACGGTAAACCTGCTGCATGCGGCTAAAAAGCATTGGGCGGATGATCTGAGCAAACACCTGTTTTACCACATCTCGACCGACGAAGTGTATGGCTCTTTAGGGGAAGACGGCCTGTTTACAGAAGAAACACCGTATGATCCGCGTTCGCCTTATTCAGCCTCCAAAGCCAGCTCCGACCACTTTGTTCGTGCCTGGTACCATACCTATGGTTTGCCGATCAAAATATCCAACTGCTCGAACAACTATGGCCCGAACCACTTCCCTGAGAAGCTGATTCCGCTGGCCATCAACAACATTAAAAACGAGCGTCCGGTGCCGGTTTATGGTAAAGGCGAGAACGTGCGCGACTGGCTCTATGTGCTGGACCATGCCCGTGCCATTGATGTGATCTTTCATGAAGGCAAAGTAGGAGATACCTACAACATTGGCGGCATAAACGAGTGGAAGAACCTGGACCTGATAGAGTTGCTGTGCGATGTGATGGATGAGAAACTGGGCAGGCCAAAAGGCCATTCGCGCAAGCTGATCACGTTTGTAAAAGACCGCGCCGGCCACGACTTGCGCTATGCCATCGACTCAAGCAAACTGGTAAATGAGCTGGGCTGGAAACCATCGGTTACGTTTGAAGAAGGCTTGAGCAAAACCGTAGACTGGTACCTGCAAAATACTGAGTGGCTGGAGCATGTAACCAGCGGCAACTATACGCACTACTACCAGGAGCAATACACTAACCGATAGGTTGGCAATTGTTAAATTGTTTAAGGTTAAATTGTTGATCTGAACAAGTGGAACCCACCCCTAACCCCTCCTCGGAGGGGAATATGGGAAAGCAGAAAATCCCCTCTTGGGAGGGGCAGGGGTGGGTTAACTATAGCTAGAGTTAACCATTAAACAATTTAACCATCAACCATTCAACCATCAATAAGATGAAAGGAATTATACTTGCCGGGGGCTCTGGCACACGTTTACACCCACTTACTTTGGCTGTCAGTAAGCAGTTGATGCCGGTGTACGACAAGCCGATGATATATTACCCGCTGTCTACATTAATGCTGGCCGGCATCCGCGAGATCCTGATCATCTCCACGCCGCACGACCTTCCTATGTTTGAGCGCTTGCTGGGCGATGGCTCGCAGATCGGTTGCAAATTTAGCTATGCGGTGCAGGAAGTGCCCAACGGGCTGGCGCAGGCCTTTGTGATAGGCGAAGAGTTTATCGGTAACGATAAAGTAGCGCTGGTGCTGGGCGATAACATCTTCTATGGCTCAGGGATGAGCAAACTGCTGCAGGCCAACAGTGACCCTGATGGCGGTGTGGTATATGCCTATCATGTGCACGACCCGGAGCGTTATGGTGTGGTTGAATTTGATGCCGGTAACAAGGCGGTTTCTATAGAAGAAAAGCCAGCGCATCCAAAGAGCAGCTATGCCGTGCCAGGCTTATACTTTTATGATAACGAGGTTGTAGAGATCGCCAAGAACCTGGAGCCAAGCCCGCGTGGTGAGTATGAAATAACCGACGTGAACAAAGAATACCTGCGCCGCGGCAAATTGAAAGTAGGCATCCTGAACCGCGGAACTGCCTGGCTTGATACGGGTACTATTCAGTCGCTGATGCAGGCGGCTACGTTTGTGCAGGTAATAGAAGAGCGGCAGGGCCTGAAGATAGGTTGCATTGAAGAAGTGGCCTGGCGCATGGGCTTTATAGATGCTCAGCAACTACAGCGCGTAGCAGAACCGCTACGCAAAAGCGGCTACGGCGAATACCTGCTCCGGATACTAAAAGAGAAACGCTAAACTATAGAAAGGCTGCCTGGTGGGTAGCCTTTTTTGTGGGCTATAGTTTTAGAAAGCCATAGTAGCTTAATTTATATTATGCTATATTTAATAATAGAAGCGGAATACTTTATCAATTATACTTCGCTCTGTTAATGCAGTAAAACACATCAGGACCAATGAGGAGAAGAGAAGTCCATACAATATTAAACTATTGTATTGCAGCAGTCTGGATAATAAATGGACTCTTTTGCAAGGTGCTTGATCTAGTTAACAGGCATGAGCAGATAGTCGGCAGAATATTGGGAGAAGAATTTGCACGACCATTAACATTCATGATCGGTATGTCTGAAATAGGAATGGCTATTTGGATCTTAAGTGGTATAAAGCCAAGGCTAAATGCTATAACCCAGATAACTATAGTTGCTGCTATGAACATACTTGAGTTTGTGCTTGTACCTGATCTGCTGCTATGGGGTAAACTAAATTCAGTGTTTGCGCTCCTGTTTATTCTTGTTGTTTACTACAACGAATTTGGTCTCAACAAAAAGTTAATACAACAGGCATAATATGCTCCCATTTCTTAAAAATCACCCTTTTGCTGTTGAGGCCTTTTTCAAAAGTTCGCTGGTATTAACGTTTGCTGTTCCGAAAGAGCAGTTGCAAGACCTTATTCCTGAATGTTTGCAGCTAGACACTTTTAACGATAAATGGGCTTTTGTTGCTGCCGCAATAGTTCAGACAAAAGAGCTTAGGCCAAAAGGGTTACCTAAATTCATGGGTAATGATTTCTTCCTGATCGGCTACAGAGTTTTTGTAAGATATACCAATAAGGCAGGAAAGAGACTGCGTGGGCTTTATATTTTAAAGTCTGAAACTGATAAAAAGAAGATGGAAATAATGGGCAATATTTTCACCCATTATAACTACACAACAACCGACATACTTCAGTCTGAAAACTGGAAGACTAAAGAGATAAAATCAGTTAAATCGGATTTTAAAGTCATCATAGATAACACGGATAGTGAAGTTGCTTTGCCTGAGCATTCGCCGTTTACTGACTGGAAAGAAGCCCGAAGGTTTGCCGGGCCACTTCCTTTCACTTTTACCTATAACCCTAATTCTAAAGAAGTATTGATTATTGAAGGTGTCAGGCAAAACTGGGTGCCAAAGCCCATAAAGGTTGTTAACTATAGTTTTTCGTTTCTTAACACACTTAACTTACAAAATCCTGTTCTGGCAAACGCATTTATCATTAACGACGTCCCATACTATTGGAAAAAGGGCAGAAGAGAGAAATGGAAAAAGTAAGAAAGCCACTGCAGGGAGTAACTAATATTATCAGGTTCAACTGGCATTTTTATGTGATTGCACTCGCCTTAATTTTACTGTTATTATTTGTAGCCGGCTTTCTTGATAATGCGCTGCAAACTTACATCTACATAGTTTGCTCATTGGTTTTAGGGGCAATGGTCATCTCCTTATTGGTGTCAATGTATGTCTATGACTTTTCGGGGCTTTACAAATTACAATGGGTTGAGCAGGAGAATACCGAAAACGTAGTGGTAAACATTAATGCTGGGTTTGACGAAACAAGTGCTTTGCTGAATGCTAAGTTCAAAAGATCAGAGCTTATAGTGATGGATTTCTATGATCCTGCGAAGCATACTGAAGTATCAATTAAACGGGCAAGAAAAGCTTTTCCACCATTCCCAAACACAAAACACACAAGAACAGACCATATACAACTGACAGATAATTCGGTTGATAAAATATTTTTAACTCTGTCGGCACACGAGATAAGAGATGAAGATGAGAGAGCCGCTTTTTTCAGGGAGATAAATAGAATATTAAAGCCTACTGGTCAGATATACATAACTGAACACTTGAGAGACCTTGCTAATTTCCTGGCTTATAATATCGGTTTCTTTCATTTCCATTCGAAGAGGTCCTGGCTAAAGACGTTTGAAAAAGCAGAACTTAATGCAGGACGGGAAATTAAACTGACGCCTTTCATTTCCTCATTCATACTAACTAAAAATGGAAATACACTTTAAGCTGATTGGCGTTATTCTGATTGTGTTAGCCTTGGTTCACGTTATCTTTCCGAGATATTTTAACTGGGCGGAAGAATTAAAGTCGTTGAGCCTGATCAACCGGCAGATAATGACGGTTCATACATTCTTTATAGCTCTGGTGGTGTTTTTAATGGGCTTGCTATGCCTGACATCAGCAAGTGAATTGGTAAGTACTGATCTCGGGAAAAAAATATCGTTAGGCTTAGGAGTGTTTTGGGTAATCAGGCTTTATTTTCAATTCTTCGGCTACTCATCTGATCTGTGGAAGGGAAAGAAGTTTGAAACCTTAGTGCATATAATGTTCTCTTTCCTTTGGACCTACCTAAGCATTACTTTCTTGACGACATACTTTGCTTAGAGAAGTGAGTGTTTACTTTTTTTGTCTCTACAGCACAAACCCCAGTAACAACCCGGTAACTATAAGTACAGGTGCTGGTATTTTAGTAAACATCAGCAACGCAAACGTAGCTACAACTATACCGAAGTTTAGAAGTGTGTTATCGATAGGGTGGTAGAGCATGATAGCGGCGGCTACAACCATGCCGGAGCTTACGGCACTAATACCTTCTAAAGATGCACGTACAACCCTGTACTTTTTAAGCTCTTCCCAGAAGCGGATAACGAAGAAAATAAGAAACGTGCCCGGCAGAAAGATGCCAACCGTAGCTACAAACGAACCCAGGAACTGACCGGCAATACCATACTCGCGCATAGCCAGGTTACCTACAAATGAAGTGAACGAGAAAGTTGGCCCGGGCAAAGCCTGCGCAATGGCGTAACCCGACAGAAACTCTTCGCCAGTTAGGTAGCCTTTAAACTGCACAAACTCGGTATACATAAGCGGTACCAGCACTTGCCCGCCACCGAAAACCATGCTGCCGTTACGGTAAAAGTTCTCGAATAACCTTACGGGTAACGATGAGGTAGCCCCACCGAGTGCCGCAGCAACTATAAACACGACTACATACAGAAAAAAGTTAGCCCATTGGATGTGCAGTTTTTTATCCTTCTCCTGAGGGTGTTGTTTAAAACGCAGGGCAGTTACGGCGCCGCCGGCAATTAGCAACAACGGGTATACCCACGGCGACCGGAAAAAGTAAGATAGCACCGCCGACACAACCATCAGCGCAATAGCGACCTTCGTATTCACAACTTTAACACTTATTTTCCAGGCGGCATAAGCTACAAACCCAACCGCCATGGGCAGTATAATCCGGAGAAAGTGAAGTGAAATGTCGTTTTGCTGCAGGTAGGAGATGATGAGTGCGGCAAAGGCCATTATAGTTGCAGCAGGCGCTATCCAGACAAGCAGGGTTAGGTAAGCCAGGTTAGGACCTCCAATTCGGAAACCAATGGCCGTTATAGTTTGCGTGGAAGTTGGCCCGGGCAGGATCTGGCAAAGCGCATTGAGTTCTATCAGTTCCTGGTCGGTGAGGTAGCGGCGCTTTTCTACAAGCAGTTTAAACATTAAAGCAATGTGTGCCTGCGGTCCCCCAAACGAAGTAAGGGCGAGTACCAGAACGTCTTTCAGGAAGATGTAGTAACGCAGGCTCATAGCGGGTAAAAATAAAAAAAGAGAGACAGCTTGTAACTATCTCTCTCTTAAATATTTTAAATAATTTATACTTAGGCTTTTTTAAGTCCAAGCTCTACCAAACGCTCATTCAGGTATTCGCCTGCTGTTGCATCCGGGTAGCCTTTTGGGTTCTGCTCGTCTATGCAGCTCTCCAGGCAAGTCAGGTCCATTTCAGAACGTGGGTGCATAAAGAACGGAATAGAGAAACGCGAAGTATGCATCAGCTCACGCGGCGGGTTAACCACACGGTGTATAGTTGATTTAAGCTTGTTGTTTGTTAAGCGCGCTAACATATCACCTACGTTCACTACAACCTGCTCTGGCAACGCTGTTATCGGAATCCACTGACCATCACGACGAAGCACCTGCAAACCATCGGCGCTGGCACCCATCAGTAAGGTAATCAGGTTTATATCACCGTGCTCTGCTGCACGTACGGCATCTGCTGGTACGTTGTCCGGGTTCTCGATAGGGAAGTAGTGGATAGGGCGCAGAATGCTGTTACCATATTTCACTTTATCGTCAAAGTAATTTTCGTCCAGGCCAAGGTGGATAGCAATAGCGCGCAATACTTCTTTTCCGGCAGCTTCCAGTCGGCGATAAGCTTCTAAGGTTACTTCTTTAAACTCCGGTACTTCTGTCGGGAAAATATTCTCAGGATATTCTTCTTTGATCGGGTCGCTGTCAGGAATATCGCTTAGTTCCTGGCCAACATGGTAAAACTCTTTTAAGTCGCCGGTATTAAAACCTTTCGCTTTTTCTTTTCCTTTGCCGACATAGCCGCGCTGGCCTGCAAGTTCCGGGTGTTCGTATTTCTGTTTTACTTCATCAGGAAGCGCAAAGAATTTTTGAGTCGCAGCATACAGTTTTTCAGTCAGGTCATCGCTAAGGCCGTGGTTGCGCAGCGCAATAAAACCGATGTTCTGGTACGCATCACCCAGCTTTTTCACAAATTGAGTCCTTCTTTCCGCATTCCCTGATGTAAAGTCTGCTAAATCGAGAGAAGGAACCTCATCAAACAAAATCTCGCTCATATAGTTATTTCTGTATACTTTTTTGTGTTATTCACGTAGTTCGCAATATACGAAAAAAATAAATTCACTAACTTAGCTGAATTGCTAACCTAATCCCTTACTGATGAAAAAAACCTACTTTGGCCTTGCAGCCGCCCTGTTGCTTGGCTTTTCTGCCTGTGATACCGCCAGACAAACTCAGGATGCTGAGAACCAGACACCTGTAGTAACAACTACTAGCAGTGGCCCAACGCCAGCGGGTGCCGTAATGAGCAAAAATGGATTACGCGTTTATGCTTTTGATGATTCGCAGCAGTATCCGGAGTCAGCTATACGCCTGAATACACCGCCTGCAGGTGGTGTGGTAGATGCCGGCCCTGTTGAATTTAACTATAGCCTGTCTAACTACCAGCTTACCCGCATGACGCCTCACTCTAATGCAGAGCACATGGCTAACTCGCAGGAAGGGCAGCATATTCATAACATAGTAGATAACGAGCCTTACACTGCGCACTACGAAACTACGTTCACGAAAGACATGACCGAGGGCGACCATATTATCCTGTCTTTTCTGTCGCGATCTTACCACGAAAGCCTGAAGCATAAAGGTGCTTATGACCTGCGCATGGTTACTGTTGGCAGACCAGCCGAGCGTATGACATTTGATATGAAAGCGCCGCACATGTTCTATAGCCGCCCTAAAGGTGAGTACGTAGGTAAAGATACCGAAAAGATCATGCTTGACTTTTACCTGGTAAACACTGACCTGAGCACAACTGGTAACAAAGTACGTGCAACTATAAACGGTACTGAGTTTATGCTGGATCGTTGGTTGCCATACATTATAGAAGGCTTGCCAATGGGCGAAACAACTATAAAGCTGGAATTACTGGATAACAATGGTACTGTATTGCCTGGCCCTTACAATACTGTAGAGCGTAAGATCACGCTGAAAGAAGCTTAAGAAGTATAAACTTCAGATAAAGAAGAAGGCCGATGCTGTAACCAGCACCGGCCTTCTCTTTTTATAGTTAGCTATAGTGTATTACTGTCATCCCGAGCTAGACCGAGGAATCTTATATGTCCTATAGTTCTCTTTTGTCATTTCGACGTCAGGATAAATCTGAATTCTATAGTAGCCTATAATTCCAACTTGCACCAAGCTATCCTTTCAAATCCACTCTAATCCTGGGAGCTTTACTTTCCTATCGTTTCATCGTCAGCTTTGGTGCCCTCACGGCCGGGAGGCCCCGTCTTCGGGCATCGCGCTGTGCGAATCTCTTTTGCTCGTACCTCGCAATGCCTCACGGCACCAGATATTCACAAGGCGCTCAACCCAAAGACTGAGATCATTCACATATTTCCTGCTTTCTATAGTTTGAAACTTCACGCTCCGAGATTGATCGTGGTTGTATTTCCTTGTGCCAGGCTGCGCCTGCCTGCTCGTGGTCTGTCTGCAACTATAGAACTATAAAGTCAACTATAACTATAGCAGGATTATCCCCTTGAGGACAAGTGAGAATGGGAGTTCGAATCTTGCGAGCATAGCTCAATAGGGGTGTTAAATCACTAACTATAAGGCAAACTGTAACTATAGCAGAAATCTCCCCGCCTTAGATAAGGAGGGGCTAGGGGTGGTTGGACCAAGCAAACTATAAAAACACCTCCCTGCCCTCCTCAAGGAAGGACTCTTCTCGATATATCACCCCTGCCCTCTCCTGTTTTTAGGAGAGGGCAGGGGTGAGGTAATTCCTCCTAGGATAGGCAGGCGCAAAAACAAAAAAGCCGGAACATATTACTGTTCCGGCTTTCGTTTTATAGTTAAGTATAAAATTACTCTTTTGGCTTATTAGGTCCGCTGGTCTGACCAGGGCTGGCAATAGAATTGCGCATGTCGGTGTCAGACTGAATATTCTGCATTTTATAGTAATCCATGATACCCAGATTGCCACTACGGAAAGCTGCTGCAATTGCCTGTGGTATCTCAACTTCGGCTGCAATAACCGATGCACGGGCTTCCTGCGCTTTGGCTTTCATTTCCTGCTCCACGGCTACCGCCATGGCACGGCGCTCTTCTGCTTTGGCTTCAGCTACCTTTAGGTCGGCACTTGCCTGGTCTATCTGTAGTTTGGCACCAATGTTTTCTCCAACGTCAATATCGGCAATATCAATAGACAAGATCTCGTAAGCTGTTCCGGCATCCAAACCTTTCTGCAGTACCAGTTTTGAGATCATGTCCGGGTTTTCCAATACACTTTTATGCGACACAGATGAACCGATTGATGTTACAATGCCTTCGCCAACACGAGCAAGTATCGTTTCTTCGCCGGCACCACCTACCAGTTGCATAATGTTAGCCCGTACCGTAACACGCGCTTTTGCGATCAACTGAATACCATCCTGCGCTACAGCAGCCACATTTGGCGTGTTAATCACTTTCGGGTTTACAGATGTTGTTACGGCTTCAAACACGTTTCGGCCTGCCAGATCGATAGCAGTTGCCTGCTTAAACGAAAGTGGAATGTTAGCCTTATCAGCAGAAATAAGTGCTTTGATAACAGTAGGTACGTTACCACCGGCCAGATAATGGGTTTCGAGTTCGGTACTTGTAAGGTTAATGCCTGCTTTACTCGAGTTGATCATAGAGTTTACGATCAAACTTGGCGGCACCTTACGGATGCGCATAAATACCAGCTCCAGTAAGCTAATCCTTACACCGGAAAACAGTGCTGTTATCCAGAGGCTTATCGGGAAAAAGTATAAAAAGATCAGGAGCAGTATAATGCCACCTGCTATTAAAAAAATGACGGATAGATTTTCCATTTGTAAGGGCTTAGCTAACTTCTTCTACTGTTATTTTATTATGATTAAGACTGATAATGCGGATCTGGGTATTGGGTGCTAAAAATTCGCCTTTGGTTTGCACCTCGTGGCGGTGATCATTAAAAAGTGCTGTACCCTGTGGGCGCAAAGCTGATACTGTTAAACCGGTTTCGCCAATCTGCAAGGTGTGCGGGTGTTCATCATTTACACGGCTTTTAATCTGGTCGTTCAGCGCAAACCTGGACCACGCATCTGTCCGGAAACTATAGAAAAATGCAACGCCTGCAATAAGAACCGAGGAGCCGAGTATGATATGCCCTATCGTTGTCCCTAAAGCTGAGTAGCCGATCCAGATGCCGATACCTGCAAGCACAAAACCCAAAATACCAATTAGGGTAGTGCCCGGTATAAACACCAGTTCCACAATGATCAGGACCAGCCCAATCACGATAAGTAAAATGACAGTTACCCAGTCTAGTAGCATAGGAGGTGGCTTGTTAGGTAAATATAGTGATTTTTAGATTAAACTGCGAATTATTATAGGTTGATTATGGAATAGTGTTAGGTTGGATGTATAGTTTATTGCTCTTTATTTGTTATTTCGAACAGCGTGAGAAATACGAATCTATAGTTTAAGCATTTTCAACTGGTAACAAGACGTAAAGTATTGCGTCTCTACAATTCAGACGTGTCCGCCTTTTGGACTGTAATTATAGAACTTGAAAGTCAACTATAGCGATGGCCAAAAAACTCTCCGCCTTAGGCAAGGAGGGTTAGGGGTGGTTGGATTTGCCACACAGGCAAAAAAAAGCGCCACTCCTTTAACAGGAAAGTGGCGCTTTTATAGTTAGCCGATCTAACGATCAGCACTCAACGATCAATAATTAGTAAGCCTTCGCAAAATAAACACGGCGCTTGCTTGGTTTGCCGGTCAGCATATCAACGCCATCTTCGTCAGGGGTGTTAAGCGCAATGCAGCGTATAGTTGCTTTGGTCTCTTCTTTAATGCGCTCTTCGGTTTCAGGAGTGCCATCCCAGTGGGCTAACACAAAGCCGCCTTTGGTTTCCAGCACTTGCTTAAACTCTTCGTAACTGTCTACTTTTGTGGTGTGCTCTTCTCTATAGTTCAGGGCTCTGTTGTAGATGTTCTCCTGAATCTCGTCAAGTAAAGCAGGAATGTAAGTAGCCAGGCTGTCGAATTGCTGTGAGCTTTTCTCTTTTGTGTCGCGGCGGGCAATTTCGGCGGTTCCGTTTTCCAGATCGCGGGCACCTATTGCAATGCGTACCGGCACCCCTTTCAGTTCCCACTCGGCAAACTTAAATCCTGGGCGCTCGGTATCGCGGTCATCAAATTTAACGCTGATACCTTTTGCTTCCAGTTCTTTTTTCAGCTGCAGCACTTTTTCGCTGATCTGTGCTAATTGCTCTTCGCCTTTGTAGATCGGAACTATAACAACCTGTATTGGAGCTAGCTTTGGAGGTAATACAAGACCTTCGTCATCAGAATGAGCCATTACCAGCGCACCCATCAAACGGGTACTTACGCCCCATGATGTCCCCCAAACATACTCTAAACCGCCATCTTTGGTAGCAAACTTCACATCAAATGCTTTGGCAAAGTTCTGACCCAGGAAGTGCGATGTACCAGCCTGTAAAGCTTTGCCATCCTGCATCATGCCCTCGATACAATATGTTTCCAGGGCTCCGGCAAAGCGTTCGTTCGGTGTTTTTATACCTCTTATAACTGGTAAGGCAATGTACTGCTCGGCAAAGGTGGCGTATACTTCCAGCATCTGTTCTGTTTCGGCAATGGCTTCTTCGGCAGTAGCGTGGGCCGTATGGCCTTCCTGCCATAAGAACTCAGCAGTGCGCAAAAACAAACGTGTACGCATTTCCCAACGCACCACGTTAGCCCACTGGTTTATAAGCAATGGCAGGTCGCGGTAACTTTGTATCCAGCCTTTGTAGGTGTTCCAGATAACAGCTTCAGACGTAGGGCGAACAATAAGCTCTTCTTCCAGTTTAGCATTTGGGTCTACACGCAGTTTGCCTGGCTTGTCCGGGTCGTTCTGCAGGCGGTAATGGGTAACTACAGCACACTCTTTTGCAAAGCCTTCGGCATTCTGCTCTTCGGCCTCGAATAAGCTTTTGGGCACAAATAGCGGGAAGTATGCATTCTGGTGGCCGGTAGCCTTAAACATATCGTCCAGCTGACGCTGCATTTTCTCCCAGATAGCATAACCGTAAGGCTTTATAACCATACAACCACGTACTGCGGAGTTTTCGGCAAGCCCTGCTTTTTTCACCAGTTCGTTATACCATAAGGAGTAATCTTCGCTTCTTTTTGGTAACCCTTTGCTCATTTTTAAATTATTTTATAGTATATTCTTTATTGAAGATGTTTTTGGAATAATAATTGCTTCAATTCCATTGACAATTTAGACATCAATACAGCCCAAAATTACGTTAATATATTATACTATTGATAAGGTTTTGCGCCATTGTGTTTATATCTTTGATATAGAAGAAGTTTCACATCAGAAGGCCATGAAAAAGTTTACCATTTTAACGATAGCACCGGCGCTTGCTCTTTTTGCAGTTGGCTGCAGCAGCCCTAATGCTATGCAGTCTACGGAGTACGATGATATGTACTATAGCACTGCGGACAAAACCGAATATATACAACCAGCACAGCAAACATACGCTGATGGTACAGACACAGAGCAGCAGGCAACTACAGAAGATGGCGTCACAAACCCGGAATATTCTGAAAGAAGCAGTGCCGTTACCGATAATTATTATGGTGACGAGTATTATGATGGACGCGAATACGATCAGCGCGATAACTGGTATCGCCCAAATTATTCTTTTGTAGATCCTTCGTGGGCTTACGATCCTTATCCGAGCTATTATGATAGCTATAGTTATAGCAGAAGCTATCGCCATCGCTATGCCGATCCTTTTTATGATCCCTTTTACGATCCGTTCTTCTATGATCCTTTTGCCTACAGACCTTACTGGAGAAATGGTGTAACTATATCGATCAGCTATCATTATGGTTGGGGCGGTGGCTATTATGGCCGTTATAACCCGTATTATGGCTATGGCCGATACTATAATCCTTGGAACCCTTACTATAACAACTATTACGGAAGCTACTATGGCCGCCAGTATGTGTATGATTATCCTGGGTATAACAACCCGCGCAAAGTACAGTATGGCCCGCGTGGCGAACGTGGTGGTGTAGTAACAGATAGAACACAGCGTGAAGGCAGAACAGAGAGAGGTACTTTAACTGAAAGAAGCGAGCAACGCGCAGTACAGGGTCGTCCGGCCAGAACTACAGAGCGTGTGCGCCCACAAACTACCGAAGAAAGAAAAGACGTAATAACGACACGCCCAAGCCGCGAAACTACAAGACCACGAAACACTGAAGTAACCCGTCCGGTGCGTGAAGAGCGAACTACAAGACCACAGCAGTTACGTGATGGAGATCAGCCTGAGATACGCAAAATAGAACCACGCACGCGTCAGGTAGAGCCGGCGACACGCCAGCCTGAGCAGCGCACTATCCGTGAAACTCGCCGGGAGTATCGTCAGCAGCAGCGTAATACCGAAACAAGACCTGCTGTAACACCACGCCGCGAAACTACACGCCCAGTTGAACCAACACGTTCTTACGAGCAACGCGAAACCCGCAGATCGGAGCCGGCGCCTACCCGCAGCAGCAGTTCTGGTAGCAGCAGTGAACGTAGAAGTGGCGGCGGCCGACCGGCAAGAGGTAATTAACCCTATTCAGTAAACGAACCACATGAAAATGAATAAGCTATTTTCTGCCAGCCTGGCGCTACTGCTGGGCTGGAGCGGAACCGCTTTGGCTCAGAACGAGGAAGACGCTCTGCGTTACACTCGCCTTGGCCTTCAGGGTTCTGCCCGTATACAAGGTATTGGCGGTGCGCAAACTGCACTTGGCGCTGATATTTCAACCATGTCTGTAAACCCGGCTGGTCTGGGTATGTTCCGCAGGTCTGAGGCAAACCTGAGCCTTGGCTTTACCAACAACAGTTCAAATGCTCTTTTCGGAGGCAACAATACCCCAGACGAACGTTCTACGATCAACATTCCGCAGGCTGGTGTCGTGTTCAGTAACCGCAAAGACGACAGCGAAAGCAGCGACTGGCGTGGTTCTACCTTTGGTATAAGCATGTCCAGGATCAACAATTTCAACAACCGAACTACTTACAACGGCACTACATCTGACACTGCTCCTGGTATAGTGGAGTACATTTATGAGCGTGCACTGGCAGATGGTGTTACAGTGGATGACCTAGCAGATGAGTTTAACGATGGTTATTATTCGTTACCGGGCTTAGCATACGGCACTTATCTTTTTGATGAACTGGAAGATGATCAGGGTGCTTATTATTTGCCGGTAGAACGCTTTGGGGCATTAAACATACAGGAAGAACTGGTGCGGCGCGGCTCACAGAGCCAGTTTGATTTTGCCTTTGGTACCAGCTTCCGCGACAGGGTTTATTTAGGCGCTTCGCTGGGAGTTGTGAATTCTAAATTTACACAGGAGCGCATTTACCGCGAAAGCGAATCCGATGCTGATTCTGATTTCCAAAGCCTGGAACTGCGCGATGAGTTTACAACAGAGGGTGCGGGCATTAACCTGAAACTTGGGGTTATAGTTAGGCCGGTAGATGCATTGCGTTTAGGTATAAGTGTGCAGACACCAACTGCCTACACGTTTACCGAAACCTATGACCGTTCTTTGTACTCAACCTTTATAGGCACCGCCGGAGCCGAGAACTATAGTGCTATCGAAATGCCGGGCGAGTTTTCGTACCAGTTGCATACACCGTTCAGAGCAAATTCCGGTGTGGCAGTTTTTATTGGCAAGTATGGTTTTATTACTGCCGATGCCGAGTATGTAGATTACAGCGGCATGCGCTTTAGAGAGGAAGATGAAGGCAGCAACTTTAGCAGCTATTTTAGTGGCGTAAACAGCCGTATTAACGATACTTACAAATCGGCGATGAACTATAGAGTTGGTGCCGAAGGGCGCTTTGATGTGTTTAGGCTACGTGCCGGGTATGCCATTTCAGGTAGCCCGTATAAAAACAGCTCGTTGGATGCGAAAGTAAATACCTTTACACTGGGTGCGGGTGTGCGTCTGCAAAACTATTATGCTGACATTGCTTATGCACGCTCTAACGGTGACATCCGCTACTCACCTTACACCTTCGAAGACGCATCGCTCGACCCTATAGTGGATATAGAGAATAAGCAAAGCAATGTAATGGTTACCGTTGGACTAAACTTTTAAATAAATAATACTTCCAGTTTAAAAAGCGCAGGGCTTATGGCCAGGCGCTTTTTGCTTTTACAGGCTATAGTTATACTTTGGACGGGATACGGGTATGGTTTTAGCTGTAAAATATGGCATAACAATATTAATCACCTAAATTAGGGGAGCAAAACTAAAAAAATCGAATCGCATGCATATTAAACTCAGATCAGGCCTTTTGGCTGCTATGTTGCTTTGCTTCGCTTTTGTGGCGCAGGCGCAGCAGAAAAAAGACATCACCCTGGAAGATATCTACCGCAAAGGTACGTTCAGAGCCCAGTCGGTGTATGGTGTAAACTGGATGAAAGATGGCCAGTACTATAGTTCTACCGTGCCCGATGAGCAGAACAAGGTATACGACATCGTGAAATATGATGTAACCACAGGCAAGCCGGTAAGCACTATTATTGAAGGCGAAAACCTGAAGCCGGAAGGCAGTAGCACACCTATCCAGTTCGATGACTATACCTTCTCTTCGGATGAACAGAAAGTGTTATTCTCTACGGACACCGAGCAGATCTACCGTCGCTCTTCCAAAGCAGAGTTTTACATTTATGACATTGCTTCTAAAAAACTGACCAAACTGAGCAACGGTGGTAAGCAACTGTACGCTACCTTCTCGCCAGACGCTAAGCGTGTTGCTTTTGCCCGCGACAATAACATGTTCGTGACCGACCTGAGCAACATGAAGGAAACGCAGATCACCACCGATGGTAAATTCAACTCTATCATTAATGGCTATGCTGACTGGGTTTACGAAGAAGAATTCTCTTTCGCACAGGGCTTTCATTGGTCACCGGATGGTAAAAAGATCGCTTTCTATACATTTGATGAGACCAATGTGCCGGAGTTTAACATGCAGATGTGGGGCGAACTATACCCGCAAGACTATAAATTCAAATACCCGAAGCCAGGTGAGGCGAACTCAAAAGTAAAAGTATCGGTGTACGATGTGGCCAGCGCTAAGACTACAAAAATGGATACTGGCAACGAAGCCGATATCTATATCCCGCGCATTAAATGGACGAACAACCCAAACCTGCTGTCTATCCAGAAGATGAACCGCCTGCAGAACACCCTGGAGATACTGCATGCAAACGCCACAACCGGTAAGTCTGATGTAGTACTGAAGGAAACCGACAAGGCATATATTGATGTAACCGACGACCTGACCTACCTGAAAGATGGCAAGCACTTTATCCATAGTTCGGAAGTGAAAGGGTTTAACCACCTGTACCTGTACAACATGAGCGGTAAACTGGTGCGCCAGATAACCAATGGCAACTGGGAAGTAAGCAGCTTTGTAGGCTACGACGAGAAGAACGACCGCCTATACTATATGTCTACCGAAGTGTCGCCGCTGGAGCGCCACTTGTACAGTATTAGCAGCAAAGGCAAGAAAAAGCAACGCCTTACCGAGAAAGCTGGTACGCACAACGTGAACATGAGTACTGATTACAAATACTATCTGGATTATTATTCTGCGGCCAACGTGCCAACTACTGTTAGCCTGCACACGGCTAAAGATGGTAAGCTGATTAAGGTACTGGAGGATAACCAGAAACTGAAAAACACACTTGCGCAGTACGACATCGCCAAGCAGGAATTCTTTACCATGAATACTGCTGACGGCACAAAACTGAATGGCTGGATGATAAAGCCAACGAATTTCGACCCGAAGAAAAAATACCCTGTGCTGATGTTTGTATATGGTGGTCCGGGTTCTCAGACGGTAACGAACAGCTGGGGTGGTGCAAACTACCTGTGGCACCAGGTTTTGGCTGACAAAGGTATGATCGTGGTAAGTGTAGACAACCGTGGTACCGGTGCCCGTGGCGCAGCGTTCAAGAAAGTAACCTACGCTAACCTGGGTAAATATGAGATAGAAGACCAGATAGAAGCTGCGAAATGGTTAGGTAACCAGCCGTATGTAGATAAAGACAGAATCGGTATCTGGGGCCATAGTTATGGTGGCTACATGACACTGCTTGGCTTAACAAAAAGCAACGGCGTTTTTGCAGCCGGTATAGCAGTAGCGCCTGTTACTAACTGGAGATATTACGACACCATTTACACCGAGCGATTCCTTAAAACACCACAAGAGAACGCTGCCGGCTACGACGATAACTCACCACTTTTCTTTGCTGATAAACTACAGGGCGATCTGTTGCTGATTCACGGAACGGGCGATGATAACGTACATTTCCAGAATGCGGTAGCGATGCAGGATGCTTTGATCAGTGCTAACAAGCAGTTTGAAAGCTTCTACTACCCGAACCGTAACCACGGTGTTGGCGGTGGCATTACATCGCTGCACCGCTTTACCATGATGACGGACTTCCTGGAGCGCAAGCTTATCAACAAAACAGAGAAGGCAAATCAGTAAGTAAACTATAAACTATAGCTAAGAAGGCCTGCCGGAAACGGTGGGCCTTTTTTAGTGTGTTATAGTTTGAAAGAAAGAGTAAGTAACTATAGTTTAGGAGGTTAGCGGTGTGTTATTTTGAAATTTCAATTATATTTACGAGTTCATTCCGCCCTCAAACTATAAAACTATGAAGATCACTATGATGCTTATTCTTCCTATGCTGCTGTGCGCTTTGCAGGCTTCCAACATTACCCGCGATAAAGCTTTAGAAGACCTGGCTAATGCTGAACGCGCATTTGCAGCTACATCAGTAAAGAAAGGATATCATCAGGCTTTTACAGAGCACCTGGCCGAGGACGGATTAGTATTTGCGCCGACACCAACTAACGGTAAGAAGCTGCACGCCGAAGCTCCCGAAAGTAAAGCCTTGCTCACCTGGTATCCTGCCTTCGCCGATATTTCTGGTTCGCTGGACTGGGGCTATACTACCGGACCTTACGAGTTTAGAGTGAACCCTGAAGATGAAAAGCCTGCCGGTGCTGGGTTCTATTTATCGGTTTGGCGAAAGCAACCAGACGGGCAATGGAAAGTGGCTATTGATATGGGCAACTCCTTTTCGCCGGATCTTATAAAAGCAGAAACCTACCAGCCCGCATCGGCACTAAAACAAACTATAGGTAAAGGCTCAGAAAAAGATTTGCTAACAATTGATGTGCAAAAAGTACAGCCATACTACACTGAAACACTGCTCTACCGCCACGGCGAATATCCTTACAAGTACAAAAACGCAACAACAGAGCCAGCCGAAACTATAGTTTACACCAACCTGGGGCACGAACTTTCGCCTGCTGCCGACATGGCCTATACTTACGGGAACTACACACAGAACAACATAACAGGCCATTACCTGAAAGTCTGGAAAATGCTGGATGGTAACTGGAAACTGGTGGCCCATAACCTGGTGCCCGATAAAAAATAAGAAACTATAGTTAGCCGTCGGTTAGTTTAGCCAGGCAGGCATACAAATATTGTTTTTCCTGTTGGTCTACAGGCAGGTTATCGATGTGGCTGTGCAGCTGCGAAACTGTTACTTCAGGTCCTGTTTTGTGGCCTTGTTTATAGATGTGCCATTCATCAGCAAGTGCTTGTATCTGGGTAGCCAGCGCATCGGCTTTAGACGTAGATTGGTTTAGTAACCAGAGTAGCCTGTTCAGCAGCTCGTTTGGCTGATGGTCAGGGTAACGGATGCAGTGGTCTATCTCACTCCAGCCTTCTTCAAACAACGTTTTAACCTGAACTTCAATAAAGTATAGTTGCCGGGTAGCCTGAACTTTAATAATGTAGTGCTGCGCTTTATACCCCCGGCTGTTTACCATAACCTTATAGTTTAAAGCGCTGAATTGCTTCGCTTCCAGGGTATTTCCCTGGTCAACATACGCATACGGTTCCCGCTTCAGGTCCCAGGTTTGTTGTATATAGTTGGCTATGTTGTGGCAGGATTGTTTGGAAAGGTGCAGTATGCGTACGCCGGCCAGGTCGTTTATGTAAGCCGTATAGTTGGCCACATCTAAATGCCGGTCGGGATATTCCTGCTTCTTCCGGATGATCTTTTTTAGCAGGTGCAGCGGTTCTTTTACCCTGTAGCGCAACGCATGCACATCTTCATGGCGTTTCAGGGTATTTGTTACCAACATAGCAATGGTCTTTAACTCATCTACGCGACTGATATAGTCGTTGTAGATAGCCAGTAATGTCTCAGCCTCTACGCCATTTGCCCGCAGGCTTTCCTCGCTTTCATTCAATTCAGAAAGGACATAGGAGAGTTCAGTTGTCGATGCGCGGTTTACCATCTGTCAATCAGAGAGATACTGTTATATACAGTACGCTCCTGAAACAGAAAGGCTTAGCCTACACTAGGAAACTACTCATGTTCGCTGCTTTTTACACCCAACTGCGCGTTTATGAGCGGTGTTTTAGGAGCCAGAAAAAAGCCGGTAAGGCTGGCAAACATGATCGGCACGAACTGATGAAATCCGGTTAAAGTAGAAAGCAGGATAATCGTGCTGATAGGCGTGCGTGTTACGCAGGCATTAATAGCAGCCATGCAACTCACCAATATAAGCGGCAGGTTCTGGCCCGGGAACAGTGAGTTGATGATTAGTCCCGTAATGGCACCGACAAAAAATAGCGGAATAATAAAACCACCACGCCAGCCCGAAGTTACCGTAAAGCTGATAGCAAATATTTTGGCAATCAGTAGGGCTACCAGAAACTCAAGGCTAAAACTTTCTTTCAACAGTACAGTCAGTTCGTCGTGGCTGAAGTAACGGGAAAGCGGCATGTAGTATGCGATGGTACCTATCAGTAAACCACCGATCGCCATGCGCACATAAACAGGCATCCGGACCAAACTGAAAATGTATTTGCTCTGGCGAACTGTGAAAATGAAAAGCCAGCCTACCGCCGTTCCGGCCAGAGCATACAGCATGGCGTAAAAGAAATCATTAAGCTGCGGTGTGGTATAAACCGGAAATACCCACGTAGGCCCGATGCCGATGTGCGTAATAAGTATAAAAATAACAAAGCTGGAGCAACTGGCTACAAAAGCAGGTATAAGTGCCTGGTAATATTCTACTACATGGCGGTGATGTAGAATTTCCAAAGAGAACAAGCTGCCACCGAGCGGTGCGCCAAACAATGCTGTAAACCCCGACGCCATACCGGCTATAGTTAGCGAGCGCAGGTCTTCGCCTTTAAATTTAAGTTTACGCGCTATCCAGGAGCCCGTTGATCCGGTAACCTGCACCAGCGGCGCTTCAGGGCCCGCGCTGCCACCACTCGCAATACACAGCAACGACGACAGGATCATAGCCGGGTTATTCTTTGGTTCCAGCTTGCCACCCTTAAAGCGAATATTGTTCACAATAAGGTCCATCTCGCCGGGGTCGCCGAGTTTGTGGATGATAAGGCCTGCCAGTAAGCCGGCTGTTGCCATTAGCGGTATAACGATAAGTCCCTGAAACTGGGCCAGGAAATGCATTAGCTGTTCAAGCACGATCCAATAAGAACCAGCAATAACGCCACCAATAACACCAACCGCCACCCACAGAAAAAAAAGTTTGCTAAACACGAACGGGTTAAACCGAAGCGGGTAGTTTAGCCGGTCACGTAACAATATGAACCGTTTTGCTTTTTTATACTTCATGCCGCAAAGGTACGCAGAAATTCAGGCGGGGGTAAAGTGAAAAGTAAATTTGCAAGTATTAGGCTGGTTAAAAGTATCTTAGGGTGTTTAGGTTAATGGGCATACCGCCAGTTTGAGCGCAGCGGTAACAGGTGGTTAACTATGGAAGGCAGTTTGTAACTGGCGTGTTTAAACTATAGTTTCGCCAGTTACAAACTGGCTGCATGTAAAGCCACAAGTTGCAAACTTGCGGCATGGGTTTAGGTACAGTGAAACGTAGATTAAGGTATAGTAAGTAATGGGATTGATTTCTGTCTGATTATCTCTTTTATACCATCAATAGCAGAACGGCCAATCTCTTTAGTTGAAAATGACCATGCCAAATATGGGTTCTCATTAAATAGATAAACTGTTTCCTGATCTTCAAGGAAGGCTTTAAATTCATCCCATTTAGCAATAGTAGTTCTATCTTTCTGCAGTAGCTGAATCTCAGATTCGCTAAAGCATAATAAAACTGATGGATTTTCTTGTAGAGCCTCTACTACGAACTGACGAAGAGAAAATTTCTGGCGCCTATAAGTTATCCACTTTATGTAAATTAGGTACAAACCAAAGCACACCCAAAAAAGTGGTATCAATACAAACCAAGCTACTATAGAGTCGCTATCTGTTAAGAAAAAGAAAAGTATAACTACAATAGAAAGTGTCAAGAAAACTATAGCTCTTTTAATATTTTTCTTAGCTACAGATGTAACAATGAAGTTATCTATAAACAATATTTGCCTATAAGATTCCTCAAAGGTTGTTTCTATAGGAATCGGAACCATAACTATCTACTACAACTTCACACAAACATTCTGCGGTTCGGTAAAGAAACGAAGCGCTTCAAAACCGCCCTCACGGCCAACGCCGGAGTTTTTCATGCCGCCGAAAGGCGTGCGTAAGTCACGCAGGAGCCAGGTGTTGATCCAGATAATGCCGGAGTGTACCTGGTGCGCCACACGGTGGGCCCGTTGCAGGTTATTTGTCCAGATGGTGGCAGCGAGGCCATAGTCGGTGCAGTTGGCGTACTGGATCACTTCTTCTTCTGAGTCAAAAGGCATGAGCGTAACGACAGGTCCGAAAATCTCTTCGGTGTTGGTGCGGCAGTTGTAAGCGAGGCCTTCAACTATAGTTGGGGCTATAAACCAGCCGTTCGCGCAGCGTCCTTCTACCTGTACCTGGTGTCCGCCGGTAAGTATAGTTCCGCCTTCCTGCTTGGCCAGTTCTATGTAAGACAACACCTTTTGCATGTGTTGCTCTGAAACCACAGCGCCCAGTTTAGAACCTTCTTCCATCGGATCGCCCACTTTCATGGCCTTTACTTTCTCCACAAAAGCATCCCTAAATTTCTCATAAATTGGCCGCTCAATAAAGATGCGTGAACCGCACAAACAGATCTGTCCCTGGTTGGCAAACGATGAATGTATAGTGGTGTGCAGCGCGTTGTTGAAGTCGCAATCCGCAAAAATGATGTTCGGGTTCTTGCCACCCAATTCTAACGACAGTTTCTTGAACATTGGAGCTGCTGTTGCAGCTATAGTTCGTCCGGTAGCAGTGCCACCTGTAAACGAGATAACCGGAACTTTAGGGTGAGCTGTCATGGCAGCGCCCACTTTATGCCCGTAACCATGGACAATATTCAGCACGCCAGCCGGCAAGCCAGCTTCAATACATATTTCAGACAGCAGATAGGCCGTCATGGGTGTAACTTCCGATGGCTTGGCAACTACACAATTTCCGGCAGCCAGGGCAGGAGCGATTTTCCAGGTAAACAGGTATAAAGGCAGGTTCCAGGGAGAGATGCAGCCCACCACGCCATGCGGATGACGCACTGTATAGTTGATAGCATCGGTTCCTTCCATGTAATGCGCTTCCGAAGCAAAATGCTGGATGGCCGTACCATAAAAGCGCATGTTGCTACTAGCCCGCGGTATATCTACTGACTTGGCCAGTTTCAATGGCTTGCCATTGTCTACAGATTCAGCTTCAGCCAGTTGGTCAAGGTTTTTATCAATCAGGTCCGCAATGCGCATCATAATCTGTCCGCGCTTCTCAGCTGGTGTATTAGACCATGCCGGGAAAGCTGCCAAAGCTGCCTGCACCGCCTGCTCCACATCCTGCTCATCCGAATCCGGAATCAGAGAATATACTTCACCCAAAGCTGGGTTATAGTTGTCGATGTATTGCCCAGCTACAGGCATTACCAACTCGCCATTTATATAGTTATGTATGTGCTTCACTGCGGGATAATTAATAATTAAGTAATGAGTAAGTATTAGCGCTTGAACTTCTCTATTGTAACTCTGAGATGTTTTAGAATAGCTTTCCTGAAAGGTTCAGCCACAATGTAAACAACTGCAAGTGGCACAAAGAATCTGACTGACATTGGATATTCAACAAGTATATCAAAGTACTTGCTGGTGTACATCAAAGCAATTACTAGATTTAAACATATCAGATTGAAAAAAAAATCTTCTAATCTAAATTTATAAAATCTTGATAAGCTCAATAGTGTTGCCGTAAAGCCTACATTAAGGAAGAAAATTATAATAAGCACTACCATTTAGCTGTTCCAACTATAGGCATCCGGTTCTGCCACCATCAACCGGTACATTTATACCATTTATGTAAGCAGCAGCCGGTGTAGCTAAAAACGCGGCGGCGGCTGCAACTTCTTCGGGTTCAGCAAAGCGACGGGCAGGTATTTCCTTCATCATTTCTTCTTCCACCGCGTCCACTTCGGTAGATGTTTTCTTTGCTTTATTTTCGATGATGGATTCTAGGCGACCAGTTCGGGTTGCGCCCGGTAGTACGTTGTTTACGGTTATACCAAAAGCTCCCAGCTCGTTTGCCATCGTTTTAGCCCAACTAGCCACCGCTCCACGAATGGTATTTGATACACCCAACCCATGCAACGGCTGTTTTACTGATGTGCTGATAATGTTGATGATGCGGCCATACTTTGCTTCCTTCATCCCTGGAATCACAGCTTTTGCCAGCAAATGGTTTGCGATCAGGTGCTGGTTAAAGGCGTCCATAAACGCATCCGAAATAGCTTCGGTAATTGGTCCGCCGGCCGGGCCGCCGGTGTTGTTTACCAGTATATGCACTGTTGGTTGCTGCGCCAGGTAGCCCTGCACCTGTATGTTCAGGTTATAAGGGTCTGTAAAGTCGGCAACTATATAGTCGTGCTGCTGGCCCTGGCTGGTGTCCAGGTCTTGCAGTGCAGTTTGTAATTTGTCTTCGTTGCGGGCTGCTAAGGTTACGTTGGCTCCCAGTAGGGCCAGTTCTATAGCTATGGCTTTGCCGATGCCTTGCGTGCTGCCGCAAACTATAGCGCGTTTGTTCTGTAGGTTCAGGTTCATAGTATAAAAGTACACAAAAGCCGTTAAACTTACAGGACATACTTCCAGCGCAGGCAAGTGTTACCATTTTTGCCAGCTTTTGCGTACCTTCAATTTATCAACATAACAAACAAAACTATGGCTGTAGCAAAACCTTTCAACTTTAAAAAATGGATTGACGAACACCGCCACTTGCTTAAGCCACCCGTTGGCAACCAGCAGGTGTTTAAGGGCAACGACGATTTTATAGTGATGGTAGTAGGCGGACCAAATGCGCGCAAAGATTACCATTACGACGAAGGCGAAGAGTTTTTCTACCAGCTGGAAGGCGACATTACGCTAAAAATAATTGACGATGGCAAGCCTGTAGATATCGAGATAAAGGAAGGGGAGATTTTTCTGTTGCCGCCATGCGTACCGCACTCGCCGCAGCGCCCTGCCAATACGGTTGGATTGGTAATAGAGCGCTACCGTCGCGAAGGAGAGAAAGATGGCTTTATGTGGTTCTGCGAGAATTGCGGCAACAAACTGCACGAAGATTTTACCGAAGTAACCGACATTGTAACGCAGCTTCCAGTTATTATGGGCAATTTCTGGGATGATGAACAGAAACGTACCTGCAACAAGTGCGGCGAAGTGTTACAGCCACCCGCAAAACCAGCCGAAGCCGCGAAGTAAACTATAGCAAACCTTGAATTTGTTTAGTTTTTATAGTTGGAGTAGTAAAAAACGAGCCATTGTTGGTGTTTTCACCAACAAACCAATTAGCTCGCTTTTACACTTGCTGGTGAAAACACGCAGCAAGGGCCTATACTAATCTCAGGAAAAGCTTTTTACAGATAACCTCATACACCACAAAGCACAGTAAGGACTTGCCTGCTGTGCTTTGTGGTTTTATAGTTGAGGCATTTAAGCAGGCTGTCGTTTTACACGCTGCTTAAACAGAAAACTATAGTTACCGCTCCGCTGAATTGATCTTAAAATAGCTGCACAGGTCTGTTTTCCGTACAATGCGCTAAAGAAAATCACAAACAGCACCTATCACCCTCCTCCTTATGGATTCTTATGTACTTATTATAACCATAATCGGACTGGCTGCGCTCTCTATGGCCTGGGTGCCGTCTATGTTAGAAAAAAGCTTTATTTCTTACCCCATTATTTACTTGCTGATCGGGGTCATTATTTATTCGCTACCCCTTGGTCTTCCTTTTCCGGACCCTTTATGGCACGAAACCTATGCAGTGCACCTCACAGAGCTAAGTGTAATCATTTCGTTAATGGCTACAGGCCTGAAGATCAGGCGTAATTTTAGCTGGAAAAACTGGAAAATTCCGCTACAGCTGGTGTCTGTAACGATGCTGCTGTCTATTGGTACACTGGCTTTTTTTGGCTGGTGGTGGCTGGGGCTGGCGCCTGCGGCAGCTGTGTTGCTAGGGGCGGTTATGGCCCCAACTGATCCGGTGCTGGCCGAGCAGGTGCAGGTTGGTCCGCCTGATGAAGCAGAAGAAGATGATGTGCGCTTTTCGCTTACCGCTGAAGCCGGCCTTAACGATGGTACTGCTTTCCCGTTTACATGGCTGGCTATAGCTATGGCTGTGGCCGCAGGTACCGGCACCGCAGAAGGATGGCTTACCGACTGGATACTGCGTGACTTGGTCTACAAAATTATTGCGGGGCTGGTAATGGGTTACGGAATAGGGCGGGGCCTGGCGTATCTCGTTTTTTATCTGCCTAAAAGCACCTCTTTCCCTAAAACCCGCGATGGCTTTGTTGCCTTATCGACCACGTTGGTAACCTATGGGTTAACAGAAATGATACATGGTTATGGATTTATAGCTGTGTTTGTGGCTGCGCTAACCATGAGTAGTTACGAAGAAGGCCACGAATATCACACCGAGATGCATGATTTTGTAACGCAGGTAGAGCGGATATTAAT
Source organism: Pontibacter populi (assembly GCF_040278685.1). Lineage (NCBI taxonomy): Bacteria > Pseudomonadati > Bacteroidota > Cytophagia > Cytophagales > Hymenobacteraceae > Pontibacter > Pontibacter populi. The sequence continues at coordinate 116,377 of NZ_JBEOKT010000005.1, read as the reverse complement.
GGTTGTGCTGCTGATACTGTTTGGCGGAAGCCTGGTAACTGGTTTGTTAGATCATTTAACCTGGGAGGGGGCGTTACTGGGGTTGGGCTTTTTATTTGTCATCAGGCCTCTTACGGCTTATATCGCTGTTTTTAAAGATAAGTGCAGCACCCGGGAAAAGATAACGATAAGCTTTTTCGGGATACGCGGTATTGGGTCGTTCTTTTACCTGGCTTTTGCCATAAACGAAGTCGCTTTTGCCGATGCAGATGAACTATGGTCTATTGTTGGGTTTATAGTGATGGTGTCTATAGTTCTGCATGGCGTAACAGCTTCGCGGGTAATGGATTATCTGGACTCGAACCGTAGAAAGGAAAGAAGAGAAAGAAGACGCCTCCGTGCTGAAAACAGATCGTACAGAGATGAGTAAGTTTATCCAGAGCAGTGCCTCAAAACTATATATTCCAGATGCGGAAGTATACTATGTGCCAGGCTTCTTTACAGAACGGGAAAGCGAACGATACTATACGCAACTGCTGGAGCAGGTAAGCTGGAAACAGGAAAAGATACGCATGTTTGGTAAGGAAATGCCGATGCCGCGCCTCACCGCCTGGTACGGCCATAAAGCCTACACCTACTCTGGGTTACAAAATAAACCGCAACCCTGGCTACCGCTATTGCTGCAGATAAAAGAGAAGGTGGAACTAGCCACCGGCCATAGTTACAACAGCGTATTGCTAAACTTGTACCAAAGTGGGCAAAACAGTATGGGTTGGCACTCCGACGATGAACCTGAACTAGGGCCCGAGCCAACTATAGCTTCCGTTAGTTTGGGGGCTGAGCGCAGGTTTGGTTTCCGGCATCGGCACAATAAAGCGCAGAAGAACATTTACCTGACCATAACCCACGGCAGCCTGCTGCTGATGCAGGGCCCCACGCAACATAACTGGCAGCACGCCATCCCTAAAACATCCAGGCTCATAGGCAACCGCATCAACCTTACTTTCCGTAACATTGTAAGCTAAACTGCCATAGCTTGCAACAACCGTTGTGAAAAATGAAAGGAAACCGTTACTTTACAGCAACAGTGGTATTGCCCTATACTTTACACTATGACCGAGAAGAAGAACATCGCCATTATGGGAGCCGGGCTTGTAGGCTCGTTGCTATCGTTGTACCTGGCCAAGCGCGGCTATAAAGTAGACCTGTATGAGCGCCGCCCCGATATGCGTGTCAGTACCCTGGATGGCGGCCGTTCTATAAACCTCGCACTCAGCGATAGGGGCTGGAAAGCGCTGCGTGGCATAGGCATAGAAGAGGAAGTGCGCCAGGTAGCAATACCTATGTATGGGCGTGTAATGCACGACGAGCAAGGCAACCTGACGTATCAGCCATACGGCAAGGAAGGGCAGGCAATTTACTCCGTGTCGCGGGCCGGGCTGAACATGGCGCTTATGAATGTGTCGGAGCCAAACCCGGACATAAACTACCACTTTAACCGCCAGGTGCAGGACGTAAACCTGAAAACCAACGAAGTAACCCTGCGCAACCACGATAACAATACAGACGAAACTATAGCGCCAGATCTGATCTTTGGGGCAGATGGGGCTTTCTCGATGGTGCGCGGTGCCCTGCAGAAAACAGAACGGTTTAACTACCAGCAAAGCTACCTGGAGTATGGCTATAAAGAACTAACTATACCGCCAGCTGAAGGTGGCGGCTGGCTCCTCGAAAAAAATGCCCTACACATATGGCCGCGCGGCAACTATATGATGATCGCGTTGCCGAACACAGACGGCAGTTTTACCTGTACCTTGTTTTTCCCTTACGAAGGCGAACGCTCTTTTGCCTCCATCAAGAATGATACAGACCTGCTTAACTTTTTCCTGGAGGTGTTTCCGGATGCAGTGCCGCTGATGCCGGATCTGGCCCAGGACTATTTCTGCAACCCAACAGGCTCACTGGTAACTATAAAATGCTTTCCGTGGAGCTACGAAGATAAAGTGCTGCTGATAGGTGATGCCTGCCATGCAGTAGTTCCGTTTTACGGGCAAGGTATGAATGCCGGCTTCGAAGACATTACTGTGCTGGATAAGATGCTGGATACTTTTGACGGCAACTGGCAAAGCCTGTTTAAAACCTTTGAGCGCAAGCGCAAGCCTGATGCAGACGCCATTGCCGACCTGGCCGTGATGAATTTTGTAGAGATGCGCGATAAAGTGGCCGATCCGCGTTTCCTGCTCCGCAAAAAAGTTGAAGCTAAAATAAGCGAACAATACCCGGGCAAATGGAACACGCTCTATAGTATGGTAACCTTCTCCGATCTGCCTTATTCTTACGCCCTCGAAACCGGCAGGCAACAGGACAAGATCATGAAAAAAGTGATGAAGCACATCCAGACCATAGAAGACTATAGCAAGCCGGAAGTGCAGCATCTCCTCGAACAACAACTTATTCAGAAAGAGAAACTGAAAACTTACCAACCACAGGAGGCATAACCTGTTTTGCTTAAACTATAGATAGCAGGCAGAGAATTAGAGTTGCACGTTATAGTTTATGCAGGAATGCCGAGTGCCTGGTTTACTTTTTCCAGTTCGCTGTCATTATCGATCATGACCAGCAGCTTGTCGTTTTCTTCGAGCACGGTGGCGCCATTTGGGGTAACATATTTGCCGCCCCGGTTTATAAGCACGATCAGGGCTGTTTTCGGGAACTGCAGTTCAACTATAGATTTGCCAACGCCGGTGCTGTTGCTGGTAAGATCCAATTCTACGAGAGCATTTTTCATGTCCAGGCCCATTTCCTCGCCCAACTGAAAACGCTTCGGAGATTTGTCGTTGCGCGATAAGCGGAGCCACCTGGCCACCAAGGCAAGTGTGGTACCCTGCAGCATAACCGACGTGAGTACAATAAAGAATACGATGTTAAAGATCATGTTTGATTTACCTACACCGGCCAGCATGGGGTAAGTGGCAAACACAATAGGTACCGCACCGCGCAAACCTACCCACGAAATGTAAAGCTTATCCCGAAACGTGCTCCGGAAAGGGACCATACTGACAAACACGCTTATCGGGCGGGCCACCAGAATCAGGAAAACAGAGATCAGCATGCCAGTACCTAGCACCGGTATCATCTGCGACGGAAACACCAGCAACCCAAGCGTTAAGAACATCAGGATCTGCATGAGCCAGGCCACGCCATCGTAAAATTTGGTTAAGCTGCCTTTGTGTATAAAGTTACGGTTACCCAGAATAACGCCCGCAATGTACACGGCCAGGAAACCGTTGCCATTAATAACCGCAGTGAACGCATAAGTAAAAATTAACATGCCCAGCGAAAGCGCCGGATAAAGTCCTTCCTGCTGCAAGGTGATGCGGTTGATGACCCAGGCCATAATACGGCCCATAGCAATGCCCATTACAGCGCCAATACTCATCTGCAGGAAAAACATGGGCACCAGACTCCAGATACTGGCCTCACCCTCGTTCACCACCATAAAAGTTAAACTTACCGTCAGGAAGTAAGCCATCGGGTCGTTACTACCAGATTCCAGCTCGAGTGTGGGGCGCAGGTTATGTTTAAGGCCGATGTTTTTGGAGCGTAGGATTGAGAACACTGCCGCAGCATCAGTAGACGAAACGATAGAACCAAGCAATAAACCTTCCAGCAGTGTAAAATCAGATATCAGCCAGACAAATACGCCCAGCAGCATAGCCGTTATAAATACCCCTACAGTTGATAAGCTCACACCCCGCCAGAGAATAGGCTTAGTGGTTTCCCAGCGCGTATCCAGGCCGCCTGAAAAAAGGATGATGGTAAGCGCGACAGTACCCATCGACTGTGCCGAACCCGGATCGTTAAAATGAATGTTGCCAATGCCTTCGGAGCCGGCCAGCATACCAACACCCAGAAACAGAACCAGCGCCGGAATACCAAACTTACCAAGGCTCCTGCTGAGCAAGATGCTTATCAGCAACAGGATGGATGCACCAAGCAAAATGTTCTCTATCGATAAATTCATCCGCAGGGTTGATAACTATAGTTGCTATTTATACTTAAAACCGAGTCAAAGTTTCGGGCTTCAGAAAAATTACTCACAAAAAAGGCCTGCAGTACATACTACAGGCCTTTCAGTGGTTAAAACTTTACGCGATTACTGATGCACTTCCAGTGTTTTATGCAATATTTCTGAGAAGCGATACACTTCCTCGAAGCTATTGTAAAGCGGGGTAGGAGCCACACGAATAACGTTTGGCTCACGGTAGTCCACTATAATGCCGGCCTCCATTAGTTTATTAAACAACTCACGGGCATTTTGTTTTACTAAAATAGATATCTGGCTGCCACGGGCTTTCGGGTCTGTTGGGGTAATCATCTCCAGCACGTCTTTGCCTACATGTACATCATTGATCAGGTACTCCAGGTAACCGGTCAGTTTTTCGCTTTTGGCGCGCAGGTTTTCCATGCCAGCCTCATCAAACAACTCCAGAGATGCACGGTGCACGGCAAATGGCAATATCTGCCCGTTGCTGAGCTGCCAGCCTGCCGCTCCGGGCATTGGTATAAAACCTTTCTTCATCTGGAAACGAGAGCTGGCATCGTGGCCCCACCAGCCGGCAAAGCGCGGCAGGTCCGGGTTGTTGCCGTGGCGCTCATGCACAAATACACCGGACGTACCGCCCGGCCCCGAGTTCAGGTATTTATAAGTACACCAAACGGCAAAGTCAACATTCCAGTCGTGCAGCTTAACAGGTATGTTCCCGGCTGCGTGCGCGAGGTCAAAACCAACTATAGCACCTGCTTCGTGGCCTGCTTTGGTAATAGCTTCCATATCAAACACCTGCCCGGTATAGTAGTTAATGCCACCCATCATGACCAAAGCCAGTTCATCGGCATGTTGTTTTATACTTTGCAGGATGTCTTCGGTGCGCAGGGTGTGCTCGCCTTCGCGCGGGTAAAGCTCAACTATAGCTTCGTCGGGGTTATAGCCATGAAAGCGGGTCTGTGTTTCTAAAGCGTATTGATCAGAAGGGAAAGCGCCTGCTTCGGTGATGATCTTGAAACGCTTGCCTTCCGGTCTGTAAAACGACACCAGCATCAGGTGCAGGTTTACCGTCAGTTGGTTCATGATAACGACTTCGCTTTCTTTGGCACCTACTACACGCGCAGCACCGGCAGCTAACAGTTCGTGGTAATTAAACCAGGGTTCCTCGCCTTTAAAATGCCCTTCCACAGCCAGGTTAGCCCATTTGTACATCTCGTTATCGATGTACATCTGTGCCGATTTAGGCTGCAAGCCAAGCGAGTTGCCACAGAAGTAAATAGCATCCTGCTTGTTTACCTGCGGAAAGTAAAATTTATCTCTGAAGTGATGTAACGGGTCGTTCTTGTCCTGCTCCTGCGCAAAGGCAAGGGTATTCTGGTAGTTCATTGTAAATGCAGATCGTTTATAATTTGTGCCACCAAGCGCGGCTATAGTTCGTAAAGGTCTGCGAATATACTAATTTGTGCCGGTTTGCTTTTGCGTTATAGTTGGGTTTGCTGCCGTGGCTATAGTTTATAGTTAGAGCTGCTGCGCAACTATAAAATCAGGGAAGCTTTTGTAGCCGGGCCTGCGTATTTATAGTATAAATGCTTATATTGTTGAATTGCCTGACAGTGCCGTATAGTTGAAACCGGCATTTTCGCCCTTGTTACATCATGCACATACATACGCCCACACATCCTGTACTAACTGATTCCGGTCTGCTGAAGATCGATATACACACGCATATTTTGCCAGCTACCTGGCCCAACCTGCGCGAGCGTTACGGTTATGGCGGCTTTATACGCCTGGAGCATCACAAGCCATGCTGCGCCCGCATGATGATGGACGACAAGTTCTTCAGGGAGATAGAGGACAACTGCTGGGATCCAAAGGTGCGCATGCACGAGTGCAGCCAGCATAAAGTTGGGGTGCAGGTGCTGAGCACTGTGCCGGTCATGTTTAATTACTGGGCCAAACCCGAACATACCTACGACCTGAGCAAATTCCTGAACGACCATATTGCCGGTATTGTGGCCGATTACCCGGACCGCTTTATTGGCCTGGGTACGCTACCGATGCAGGACACCGAGCTATCTATAAAAGAGCTGGAGCGGTGCGTAAAAGAACTGGGCATGCCGGGCATACAGATCGGAACCAATATTAACGGCCAGAATTTAGATGCTGCAGAGCTCTTCCCGATATTTGAAGCCGCCCAGGATTTAGGAGCCGCCATTTTTGTGCACCCCTGGGACATGCTGGGCAAAGACCGCACAAGCAAATACTGGATGCCCTGGCTGGTAGGTATGCCTGCAGAAACTACCGTTGCTATCTGCTCGATGATATTCGGAGGTGTGTTTGAGCGCCTGCCGAAACTACGTGTAGCGTTTGCGCACGGTGGTGGTTCGTTCCCGTCAACTATAGGCCGCATTGCCCATGGCTTTGAAGTAAGGCCAGACCTTTGCGCTATTGATAACAATGTGAACCCACGCGATTATTTAGGCAAATTCTACTTCGACTCGTTGGTGCATGACCCATTAATGCTGGAGTATCTGGTGAACCTGGTAGGTGCTGAAAAAATCGCCTTGGGAACCGATTATCCCTTCCCGCTGGGCGAATTAGAGCCTGGTAAACTGATAGAATCGATGCCTTACGACCTGGCAACTATAGAACGCATGCTGAACGGCACCGCTCTGGAGTGGCTGAACCTGAAAAAGGAGCAGTTTTTGAAAGAGCCAACTATAAAATCAGCATCTTCAGTTGTGGGTTTATAGTTAGATTAACACTATGGCCATTTTATAGTTTCGGTAGCCTTTTCCGTATTAATCTCGGGCTTTATACTATAGCTTTGATTCCCCATGTTGCCTCGATTTAAGAACTAAACCGCCACTAAAAGAGTATACTATAGGTTTATGGCTGCTAATCAGCTTCAATTTATCCACTCTTAAAACCAATCCGGGAATTTTATGAACATGATCAATAATAAACTGAAAGGGTTTGCTGTAGCTATACTTATAGTTGGGGCAGGCACTGTTACCAACTCAGCTTTTGCACAGAAAAAGCAGCAGACGCAACCCGTTCAGCCTAAAACAGAACAAAACACACCCACCACTAGCTTCACTGATGCAGACCTTAAACAGTTCGCCGATGCCAACAACCGCCTCATAGTGGTGCAGCAGGAAGGCGAGAAAGCCATGCTTGCTATTTTAGCTGAGGAAAAACTGAGCGTAGAAAAATTCAGTGAGATGGCAAAAGCGCATCAGCAGCAGAAAATGAACGAAGTAAAAGCAACTCCCGAAGAATTCGCAGCTTTTAACCGTTCTGCGCAGCGTATGATAGAAATGCAGCCAACAATGGAGCAGGACCTGGAAAAGGCAATTGTAAAAGACGGCATGACCGTAGAAAAGTATGAGCAGATAATGGTCGCCTTTAAACAAGACCCAGCTATGCAGGCCAAAGTGCAGAAACTGATGGAACAGAAATAAGAAAACGATAGACCATAAAAAAGCGCTGCTCTAAAAGGGCAGCGCTTTTTGCTTGTATTCTCTTTTCTTTAGCTCTCCGGTGCAAACTCCATTATCCGGAAAGTTTTTGTCTTGCGGTCGTAGTAGCCGTAGTGCAGTTTGTTGCCATAGCGGTAAACCGTTTTATAGTCTGGCTCCGACTTCAGCTCCTGCTCAAACTTATCTACCTTGTCCTGTACCAGCTCGTTTGTCCCATTATCAGCTTTTGCCAACGTGTTATCGTCCAGCACAGCCCTGAAATAAGTGCTTATGCCAGGCCCTGACGGACGACTACCGCCCTGCCCATACGGGTCGTAAAAGTAGCGGCTATAGTACGGCGAATTAAGATAGTAGCTTGGGATATTATAAGCCGGCACCCAACGTCCGGGTATCATCATCAGTCCGCGCGAAGTTCGGTAGTACTGGTCCGGGGTGCGCACCATTCGCGACATATCCTGAGATGGATTGCGCTCTCCCGGCGGATCATAAGAGCCTATTGTTAACTGTATGGTGCTATCCGTAAATGCATTTACTGTAATGGCAGGCAGGCCGTCAGCCAACTTCTTCATTACTTTGGATGTCTGCTTTACGGTATCTACATCAGATGCAAACAAGCCGCGCATACCACGCTGATACACTGGCGTAGACTTGATCGCTATTTCCTGGTCGCCGCTGAAGGTATAGGTTTTTACAGGCTCCAGGGTAGTGAAGTTATAAGCAGTTAAGTTCAGCTTATCACGGTCGAGTTGCAGCCTGAAAAGCGTATCGCGGAACAGGAAAGAGTTAAAAGCCGGGTCGTTGCGCTGCTCCAACGCGGGCAGCGTACGGTAAGTTGATTTTCCGGTATCCCAGTCCAAAGCCAGAATTTCGGTTGTCGCTTCTTTTCGGTTCAGGTCCTTAAGGGGCTGTCCATCAAAGATCATGTAAATATTGCCATCACGACTATAGATCTTGCCGCTATGGTAACCAGCTGTTACTGTCTGCTCCATATCCGGGTGCACATACACCAGATCCATCAGGCGTGCATCACGGGTGCGGGTTTCGGGCAGGTTAGGCTCAAATATCCGGCGCTCCATTTTGGCAAGTCCTTCCTGCGAATCGTTGCTGCGGTATAAGTGCAGGCGGTCTTTCCGGTCGGTATACAACATATAAAAGTGCTCATCGTCGCCGAAACCACCTACGAAATATGTATTGCGCTCTTTGTCAAGCTCTACATCCTGCAAGCTTCTGAAAGCACCAGTCTTACGGTTAATGGCAAAAGGTCGCACATAATCGCGGCGGCCATTTTCGTAGCGGCTGTAAAATATAAAATCGGTATCGGTTACGCGTGTGCCCAACACCTGTGGGTCGCGGTTCCAGCGGTAAGGAATCTCATGCTGGGCCCGAACTTCTCCGGTAGGGGATACAAGGGTGAAATGCAGCTTATTATTTTGATAAAAATACAAGCAAACATTCCCATTATCGTCGGCCACTGAAACCAGGTCTTCTGGCTGGCGAAGTGGCAGCTCCAGGTTTGCGAACTCGCGCTGGGCACTGGCCATTTGCGCAAATCCCAAAAACAGGAGCAGGGTTAGGATGAATCTATGCATAGTTTAATATACTGTTTTTAAAGTATAACTAGCAAATTTCCAGCCAGAAGTATTAAGTTAGAGATAATTTATAGTTGTGATTTTATATATTGGTTCTAGAATTACTGGGCAGGTGCTGAAAACATTACAAGCTTCAAGGCTTTTTCGTCCAGGTCCTCATAAACAAAGTAAGCATTCCCATTGGCTTTATAAGTAGCTGTTGAGCCTATTCTTTTATCTCCTTTTTGAAGATGTATCTCATAATCATCAACCTGGTCCTGTAAGGTTCTGCCTGTAGTATGTTCTACTTTAGTGTAGGTTGCTGCATTTAAGAAAGCCTTAAAATAAGTGCTTACGCCGCTTCCCTGGCTATAAAAGCCCGGGCTTGCCATAGCCATACGGGTGGAGGGTAACGTTACTGACCCGCCTGGTGTGGATATGGTGCCACCGCCCATTGGCATGCCCATACCGCCGCCATAGCCACCAGAAGGCGTAGGTGCTACATAAGAACCAATCGTTAATTGCAGTGTGTTTGTTCCAGTCTCTTCAACGGTAATAGCCGGTGTACCTTTATCCATTTTGCGTAACACTTCGCTAGTCTTCTCCAGTACCTTATAATCCGAATCATAGATGGTAGCAGCGCCACGTTTTAATACCGGTGTGGATTTTAACGTTAACTGATCATCTTTGCCGTAACTATAGTTTTTCAGCTGTTTTAGCGTAGGGAGTTCATATACATCAAGTATAAGTTCTTTGCTACTTACCTGCACCCTGAATAACTGGTCTTTAAATAAGTATGAATTAAAGTTTAGCCCGGTTTTGTAAGGCATCTCGGGTAACTTGGTAAGCTTTGATGTGCTGTTAGTAAGGTCGAGTTCTAAGATATCGGTTGTAGTAAACTTGGTATTCCCAAGCATAAAGGCGTCAAAAACAAAGTATAGCTTGTCTCCTTGCTTGTAAAGTTTCTTTTGGTGGTGGGCTGCATAAACTGTTTTAGCCGACTTCTCATTCATAAATTCTACATCAGAGTAGCGGAGAAACCTGCTCGGACCATTATCTATAGTTATAACTATAGTTTTAATATTGCTTTGGCTATTGGCATCTAGCTGAAGTACCTGCAGAGCACTTTCTTTTTTACTGTAGAAAAGCATGTATACCTGGTTGCCTTCTGTAAAGCTGGTAACGAACTTACACCCTTTCAGCAGTTCAGGCTCCAGATCAGGGAGAATTGTGTTTTCGCCAGTAGCCTTATTTACCTTGTGCTGTATGATCTTATAACCTCTGTCAGTCTTGCTATATTTGTAAAAATGGAAACTCTCCCCTTGGTCAAGTGATCCCAGGAAGTCTTGTTGCTCTATAAAATCAGAATTTAGCTTTGTTTTGCCTAATACCTGACCAGTTGGTGTAAGTGAAAGGAAGTAGGTAGAAGTAAATTTGGTGAAGAGGTTATACTGCGTCAGGTAAAGGCATGTGTTTCCGGCATCGTCAATGGCTGGAGAAATGTCTTTTATAGTTGAGATCTTTCCTGAAAAGCTCTTGATAGGTACTGTTAATATTTCCTGTTGAGCTACAGCTGTAAATGGCAGCAACACGGCCAGTGCTAATTTGTAAAGTTTGGTCATAGCTTATAATTAAATTCGGAGTATCAAATATAAGCAAAAACATATATGCTATGTTATAGTACACAAAAAAGCCCGACCAGTTATGGTCAGGCTCTCCTGTAAAGTATAAATCTTACTTAAAACTCTGCGTTCTGCGGTGTTCTTGGGAAAGGAATTACGTCGCGGATGTTGCCCATGCCTGTAACGAACTGCACCATACGCTCGAAGCCAAGACCGAAACCAGCATGCGGACAGCCACCGAAACGGCGGGTATCCAGGTACCACCATAGGTCTTCCTCGTGTATGCCAACGCCTTTCATGCGCTCTACCAGAATATCCAGACGCTCTTCACGCTGCGAACCACCTACAATCTCACCAATGCCCGGAGCAAGTATATCCATAGCCGCTACCGTTTTGCCGTCGTCGTTCAGGCGCATGTAAAACGCTTTGATATCTTTCGGGTAATCGGTAACTATAACCGGTTTTTTGAAATGCTTCTCTACCAGGTAACGCTCGTGCTCACTCTGCAAGTCAATGCCCCAGCTAACTTCATACTGGAATTTCTTCTTCTTGTAATGGTTCGAGTTTAATAGAATATCGATGGCCTCAGTGTAGGTTACACGCTCAAAATCGTTGTTTACCACAAACTCCAGCTTCTCCAGCAGGGTCATTTCCTGGCGCTCGTTCTGTGGCTTGGCTTTATCTTCTTCTGTTAAACGCTGGCCCAGGAACTCAATATCCTCACGGTTGTTTTCCAGTGCATAACGAATGATGTATTTGATAAACTCTTCGGCCAGGTCGGCGTTCATTTTCAGGTCGTAGAAAGCCATCTCCGGCTCAATCATCCAGAACTCTGCCAGGTGGCGCGTCGTGTTCGAGTTTTCAGCACGGAACGTAGGCCCGAAAGTATAAATATCACTGAAAGCCATGGCAGCCAGCTCGCCTTCCAACTGACCGGATACCGTAAGGTTAGTAGCCTTGCCAAAGAAGTCTTCAGCGTAGTTTACCTGTCCGTCTTCTGTTTTAGGCGGATTGATCGGGTCTAACGTAGTCACACGGAACATTTCGCCGGCACCTTCTGCATCCGAAGCTGTGATGATAGGCGTGTGCATGTAAACAAAGCCTTTTTCGTTAAAGAACTTGTGCACTGCAAATGCCAGCGAGTTACGCACTCTGAAAACAGCGCCAAACGTGTTAGTCCGGAAACGCAGGTGTGCAATCTCACGCAAAAACTCCAGCGAGTGTGCTTTCTTTTGTAACGGATATGCTTCAGGGTCAGCTTTGCCAAGTACTTCTATGGTTTTAGCCTGTATTTCAAATGCCTGTCCTTTGCCCTGCGATGCTACCAGCTCACCGGTAATAGAAACGGCAGCGCCGGTTGTAACGTCTTTCAGTGCTTCTTCGCTGAAATTATTGGCATCGGCTACAACCTGTATCGTATTTATAGTAGAGCCGTCGTTAACGGCAATAAAGTTCACATACTTATTTCCGCGCTTGGTGCGCACCCAGCCTTTCAGCAGAACATCTTTGCCCGCTTCGGCGCCCGTTAGCAGGTCTTTTACTTTTGTGCGTTGCATGTAACGTTGCGTTTATGTAATTTAAAAGTAGCCAACTATAAAGGTATAAAGAAAGACCGGAAATGTTGTGGCCGGTAACCCATAGTTTATAGTTGATAGCCTGCAAAGGTAAGCCAGAAACTATAAAAAGCGATAAACACGCAGGTGAGGATGGACGTTCTTAACAAAAAATGTGCTAAACAAACGAATTTTCAACCTTTTGTTGATAATGCGAGTAAAATTATTCTAAATTTGAAATACGGGGAACCGTTATAATAACCAAATCTTAACCCATGCAGCGTCTCGACTTAAGACAACTTTTACAGCAGAAGCTATCGCCGCAGCAGATACAATTTATAAAGCTGTTGCAGATACCTACGGCCGAGCTGGAGATGCGCATTAAAGAAGAGCTGGAAATAAACCCAGCCCTGGAAGAAGGTGCTGAACAGCCTGAAGACCAATATAGCGACACAGATTCTGACGAATATGGTGATAACGACGATGACTACGGCAAAGACGATGTAGACATTAACGATTACCTGAACGATGACGAAATAAGCGGCTATAAAATGCAGGGCGACCGTGGCGGCGAAGACGAAGACGACCGCGAAATGCCGATTGCTGTTGCTTCTTCGCTTACTGATCAGTTGATGGATCAGCTTGGTTTTCTGGATTTGGATGACAAGCAGCATATTATTGGCATGCAGCTGATCGGAAGTATAGATAACGATGGTTACATCCGGCGCGACCTGAGCGCTATTTCTAACGACCTGGCTTTCTCGCAGAACGTGGATGCCAGCGAAGAAGAAATTGAAGAAGTGCTGCACATGATCCAGACCTTCGACCCGGCCGGTATTGCTGCCCGTGACTTGCCGGAGTGTTTGTTGCTGCAACTGCACCGCCGCGACCAGGACGAAACAATTATACTTGCCGAGCGCATTTTAGAAGATGCCTTCGATGAGTTTACCAAAAAGCACTACCAGAAAATACAGTCTAAGTTTAGCGTGTCGGAAGATGAGCTGAAGAAGGCTATAGATATAATTACCAAGCTTAATCCAAAGCCAGGTGGTGCCGGAGCCGGCATGACGCGTATTCAGTATATCATCCCGGATTTTATATTGACCAACAATAACGGCCAGCTGGAGCTTTCTCTAAACTCGCGTAACGCACCGGATTTGCGCATCAGCCGCTCGTATGCCGATATGTTTGATGCCTATGATAAGTCAGACAAGAAGGACAAGAAGCTTAAAGAGACGGTAACGTTTGTAAAGCAGAAACTGGATGCAGCCAAGTGGTTTATAGATGCCATTCGCCAGCGCCAGAACACGCTGTTGCGTACGATGGAATCCATCATCAAGTATCAGCACAATTTCTTCCTGGAAGGTGATGAAAGCGAACTGCGACCGATGATCCTGAAAGATATTGCCGAAGATATTGGTATGGACATTAGTACTGTAAGCCGTGTTGCAAACAGCAAAGCCGTGCAGACCGAGTTTGGTATTTATCCGCTCAAGTATTTCTTCTCAGAGGGTATAGCCACCGACTCCGGCGAAGATGCCAGTAGCCGCGAAGTAAAGCATATCCTGAAAGAAATTATTGAAGGAGAAAGTAAGCGCAAGCCACTTTCTGATGAAAAGATAGAGCAGATACTGAACGAGAAAGGCTACAACATTGCCCGCCGTACCGTTGCCAAATACCGCGAGCAGCTGAACATACCAGTAGCCCGCCTTCGCAAAGAACTATAATTGTTGGTGGTTAAATTGTTTAATGGTTGTATGGTTAAATTGCTGGTTTTACTGACGTGTAAGATGCAACGAGTTGCGTCTCTACAATTATAACTTTCTAACTTCTCAACTTTTTAACTTTCTAACTCCAACGTGAATCGTTCGCTCGCGAAAGCTCTCTCTTTTGTTTTACACCCGCTGTTGCTGCCAACATACCTGTTTGCTTTTATACTTTATTACTTGCCTGCCCCCGCACTTTCGCTTCCAATGCAAAGCCGCTGGATCGTGCTGGGTATGATCTTCTTTACCACGTTTATTATACCTGGCTTAGGTGCCTATGCCATGGTGCGCTCCGGCCAACTGGACTCTATGGAAATGGAGCGCCGCGAACAACGCCGTTTGCCGCTGTTATTTACCAGTGTGTGTTATGGCATCACCACTTACCTGCTCTACCGCGAACCCGCTTTTGATGAGATATTTTACTTTATAATGGTCATTATCACGGCATCGGTGTTACTAACGTATGGCATTTCGATGTTCTGGAAAGTGAGCGCGCATAGTGTAGGAATAGGAGGGGCTTTAGGCTTACTTTTATTGCTGAGTAAACTGGTGCCAGACGTGCCGATGCTGTTGCCCATATCCCTGAGTATAGTTTTAACTGGTGCTGTTTTATCAGCCCGTTTAGCGCTACACGCACATTCTCCCGCAGAAGTATACACTGGTTTTGGAGCAGGCTTGTTACTGGCGCTAACTGCTGGTATGTTTGTGCTGTAGTTTGTTTGATCCCTTCCCGGTCTTCTCCTAAGAATAGTGTAAGTCTTTAACCCACCCCTGCCCCTCCCGAGAGGGGAATTTCTGCTACAGTTATAGTTGAGACTATAGTTCTATAGTTACAGTCCACGAGCGGACAGGTCGCGACCTGTCCCTACGGAACTATGACCACGATAAATATCGAAGCTTACCGGTTCTAACTATAATTTAGCAGTTGCTATGAGAAAGATCACAGTCTTTGGGTTGAGCGCCTTGTGAATATCTGATGCCGCAGGCATTGCGAGGCACGAGCAAAAGAGATTCGCACAGCGCGATGCCCAAAGACGGGGCCTCCCGGCCGTGAGGGCACCAAAGCTAGTTTGAAACTATAGGTTTATAGAGCTCCCAGGATTAGAGGTAATTTGAAAGGATAGCTTGGTTCTAGTTGTGGTCAATTAAACTATAGGACAAATAAGATCCCTCGGCTACCGCTCGGGATGACAATAGAGAAACTATAGAATCCGGATTTCTCCCGATGGTCGAAATGACAATCAACACACAACACCATACACTTTGCACTTACCCCCATATCCATTACCTTTGAATAACTACAAAACAAACCTTACAGACTATGACTTACGAGTGCTTACTATATGATGTGCAGGATGGTGTGGCAACTATTACGCTTAACCGACCGGATGTATTTAACGCTTTTAACGACCAGCAAAGCTACGATCTGCAGGATGCCCTGAAACAGGTAACCCGAGATGACAATGTGCGCGTGGTGGTATTAACCGGTGCCGGCAAAGCGTTCTGCTCAGGGCAGGATCTGAAAGCAATTGCCAGTGCCAGCAAACGTGACTTGTCAGAGTCGTTGGAGAAACGATATAACCCGATCATCAGAGCCATGCGCAATTTACCAAAGCCGATCATCTGTAAACTGAATGGCGTGGCCGCTGGAGCAGGGTGTTCGTTGGCGCTGGCTTGTGATATGGTGGTGGCATCTACAGCAGCCAGTATGATCGAAGTATTTGTGAATGTAGGCCTGGTACTGGATTCTGGTTCATCGTTCTTCCTTCCGCGTGTAGTGGGTTCTTTAAAAGCATTTGAGTTGAGTACATTAGGCTCTAAGGTATCTGCGGAAGAAGCATTGCAATTGGGCATGGTAAACAAAGTGGTAGCTCCTGAAGAACTGGATGCTGCCGTAGCAGATCTGGCTGCGCGTTATGCGGTGGCGCCTACCAAAGCCATTGGCCTGATGAAGAAAATGCTGAATAAGTCGTTTAACTCGTCGTTGGATGAGATGTTGGATTACGAAGCGTATTGCCAGAAAATTGCCGGTAACTCTGCTGATTATAAAGAAGGTGTAACTGCCTTTAATGAAAAGCGCAAACCACAATTTAAAGGGGCATAACTATAAACTATAGTTTAAGCAATATAAGATGCCGGGGTTATGCTCCGGCTTTTTTTATGATTGCTCCAAAGCCCTTTACAAGTTATATCCGTAAATATAGTCTGGCGGCTTTTATGCCTTTATGCATTGACCAGCAAGGCGTTAAATCGTTTCTCTGTGATCCTTTAACCAACTCTTTATAAGAATGAAAAATAAGGTCTTTTACTTTTTGATGCTGCTGACGGTAGCAACTATAGTTTCGGTGCCGGTGCGGGTACTTGCACAGGAGTGTTCAGGGTATTATATGTTGAACAACAATGCGGAGTACGAGCTTATTAACTATGATAAAAAGGATAAGCTAACGGGCAGGGTACATTACAAAGTTACCTCTGTTAACAGCAGCCCTACCAAAACCGAAGCAAACATCCATAGTAAGATCTACGACGAGAAAGGAAAGCTTGCCACCGAAGGCGACTATACCGTTACCTGCCAGAACGGAAGTATCCTGATCGATATGCGCTCCATGATGAATCCGGGGATGTTAGCTGCTTACAAAGACATGGATGTGAAAATGCACGGCGACCAGATAAATTACCCCTCGACGTTAACAGCCGGACAGAAGCTGGAAGACGGCACCTTTACCATTGATGTACTGGACAAACAAAGCGGGCAGGCTCTTACGTCTATCGTTATGAATATTACAGAGCGTATAGTTGGCGATAAGGAAAATATAAATGTACCGGCAGGCGCGTATAATGCTTACAAAATAAACCAGGAGATGGAGATGCAAACCAAAGCGATGGGCATGAGCATGCCGGCAACACGCATTCAGACGGTGGAATATTTTGTGCCGGGCGTAGGGATGGTTCGGTCAGAGTCTTACAAAAACGGAAAGTTGCTGTCGTATAGCGTGCTGAACAAGTTATCAAAGTAAGTACTATATAAACTATAAAAAAGGCCTGCTATGTAGAGTAGCAGGCCTTTTTTATAGTTTATAGTTGCTTAACGCAGTTCAATTCTTTTAGTACGGCCATTTATAGTTAGGTCCGCGATCTTGTCGCAGGGTTCGCCGCCAATAGGGTCGTAGTTTAAGAGTAACGTGTGGCCGTTTTCGGTGGTAGTGCGTACCAGGCCCGCTACAAAGTTACGAACACAGGTTTCTGCCAATACCAGTTTCAGAGGCTGCTCAATTACGGTATTAAATTTTACATTTCTTCGGTTCACGCCAGCCGATCTACCTGTTATCTGGTATACATCATCAGCTATCAGGCGGGTATCGGTGCCGGCAATCTGCTCTACAACGCGAATAGCGCTCCATTCTACTTTCCCTTTCTCTGTTTCGATGCTGGCATCCCTTACCACTACGTTCATTTTATTAGCATTTACATAGGTCTTTACTTTAGTTCCTGTAACATGCATGTCGTTTACATAGTAATCCTGCAAGGTTATAGTTACGCTGGAGCCTGCTGTATGGCGCTGGCCATCAAAAGTAGCTATGATTTTGCCTCGCCTGCTTTTACCGTCGCGGCAAACGCAGTTGGTGCTACCAAAATCGATCGTAAGGGTGCGGGTTTCGGTGTTAAAGGTACGGGTAACACATGCCGGTAATCTCTCTGCTGTTGCAACAGTACGTCCGTTCATTAGCGCGTCGTCGTTGCTAGCGTCTTCTACATACGCATCCGTCGCACTGAACTCCATTTCAGCCAGCGTTTCGGCTTCCACAGTTTCGGTATCCATTGCCTGCGCATCATCTGCATCTTTCTGGCAACCGGAAAAAACTAACAATCCGGCCATTGCCAGTAGCGGTAAACTTTTTAATAGCTGCTTTTTCATTTTGGGTTCGGGTTAGGGTATACGCCTGTTAGAGTGTAAATTACAATAATAGTTTAACGCTATATTAAAAAAATATTGTAGATGTATCAGAAGGCATACCCTACCGAGAATTTAAGCTTACCAAGCGGGGTAGCTGCAATGTAAGAGCTTTCGTCGCTGATGATCTCGTAGCCTATAATATGCTCGGGCAAAAGTTCTTTAGCGCTGCTGGCTTTGGCATATTTTACGCGGCCACCTAAGGCACCGGCAAGCTCCAGTGTAAAATGCCTGCCTACCAAATACTGATACCCGATCTGGTAGCTGAGGTCTAACGAGTGCTGGTACAAACGGCCTACATAACGGTAGTTGGGCGAAGTTGGGTCTTGCTCAGGCAATTCAAAAACATCTTTATCGAACAGCAGGAAGCGATAGCCGAACACCGGCCCATGAAAAAAACCAAAAGGAGCATCTTTCTTTTTAGAGGTATAGTGGCGCTGGCTCATGTGTACGGCAACGCCCAGCACATCTTTCGCCTCAAAGTCTTCCCAATCCTCTGTGCCGTCTTTTAGATAACTTTTATAGATGTACCCTATCCCATACTCGTTGGCTATCCGCTCTGTGCGCAACTTCTCTAAGGACAGGTATATCTCGCCAAGCTGCAACGGATGAAACTTTATGATGCGGTCATGCGCTTTATCTATCTCTTTCACATCTTTTGAGTCCGGGTCTGGCTCCTGGCCCCGTTGTGCTGTGGCAGCATTAAGCGATAAGATGCAAACCAAAAGTAAACAGGCTTTAATCAGCGTGTGTAAATTCTTCTTCATAGAGATCGGGTTAAGAGGCCAACTATAGTTTAAGCCTGTAACTATAAAAGTAAACAGTAAAGTAATGATAATCTTTACGCAAAAATAACCGGCATTAGCCAAAGCTGCCATAGCACTGGTTTATAACATGCCCTTACGTTATAACTTGATGACTATCAGGGCGTATAAAATATGTTGTAACGCGTTGTTCTACTACTATACAAACTATAAAACTATGAAAAAATTAACATCAACAACATTGATAGCCTGTGCTTTGCTTTTTGGCTTTAGCTGTAACCAGAAGCAGGAACCTGTAGAGGAAGCGCAGGAGGCGAACGAACAAACCTTTGAGGACACTTCGGTAGAGGAAACGATGGACGACCTTTCGGAGTTTATGACCGAGGCAGCCAGCGGCGGCATGATGGAAGTGGAGCTTGGTAAAATGGCCCAGGAAAAAGCACAGCACGCCGATGTAAAAAGCTTTGCCCAGATGATGGTAACAGACCATACCAAAGCTAACGACGAATTGAAAGTACTGGCAGGCACTAAAAGTATTGTGTTACCGGATAGCATGAGCAAGGACCACATGGACCACATTACTGAATTGCGTGATAAGACCGGAGCCGACTTCGATAATGCTTACATGGACCTGATGGTAGAAGACCACGAGGAGGATGTGAAAGAGTTTGAAGAAGCTGTGAACGAACTGCAGGACCCGGAAGCAAAGGCATTTGCCAGCAAAACACTTACTACTCTGCGTAAGCATCACGAACGTGCCAAACAGATAAATGATATGCTGGATAAAAAGAAATAGTGAGATCCGGCTTAAATCTTTAAAACATATAGAAGCATCTGTAAGTAACTATACTTAACAGATGCTTTTTGTTTAATTAAAGAACTATGAAAAAATATTTATCCTATTGTCTGCTGTCTGGGGTGTTGCTCTTTACGCAAGTAAGCTGTAACTCCAACGACAGTATAAAAGCCGCCGCCGAGCAAAGCGTAGCCCAACTGGAACAGGCCGGTGTTAAAGATATGGAGAACGATGCCATTTTCGTGGCCGAAGCAGCCAGTGCCGACATGTTGTACCTGCAGCTTAGCGAAGAAGCTTTAACCCGTGGTGTAAGCCCAGAAGTAAAACAGATAGCACAACAGATGCAGGGAGAACACCAGCAAATGCTTACAGAACTGCAGAACCTTAGTGCCCGGGCAAACCTGGTGCTACCGCAAACTTTAGGAAATGCCCATCAGGATATCTATGACGAAGTAGCTAATAAAGAAGGTATTGCTTTTGACCTGGCTTACATCAGGGAAGTAAGACATTTGCACGATAAGCTCCTGGACCGCTACGAAGATATGGCGGAGCATGGTGTATCGATGGAGGTGAAACAATACGCCTCGCGGCAACTGCCACTGATAAGGCAACACTTGGAGCAGGCCGAAGCACTGGAAAACAAGATACAGTAAACTAAAAAGCCGCAACTATAAACTATAGCTGCGGCTTTTTAGTTAATTGCCCTCGCTCGCGTCCCGCGAGTGTGAGTTGCCAGCGGACTCTGGCCGCGCTATAGTTTAGCAGACAAACCAGTTTTTGTAGATTGCTAACTATTGCTGTTCCTGTCCGTCTTCTCGGTAATGGCTGGTAGCCAGTTCCTCTTTCAGGAATTTCGAAGTATAGCCTTTCTTTACTTTGGCCACTTCTTCCGGGGTACCTTTCGCAACTATAGTTCCACCGCCTTCACCACCTTCCGGACCAATATCGATGATCCAGTCTGCGATCTTGATCAGATCCAGGTTATGCTCGATAATAAGAACGGTGTTGCCCTTGTTGGTCAGTTTATGCAATACTTCTGATAAGTGCTCAATGTCCTGGAAGTGTAATCCGGTCGTTGGCTCATCCAGGATATAAAGCGTCTGGCCGGTATCTTTTTTAGATAACTCCGTTGCCAGTTTCACACGTTGTGCCTCGCCACCGGATAGGGTAGTAGCCTGTTGCCCCAGTGTAATGTAACCTAAACCAACTTCGTTCAATGTCTGGATCTTGCGCAGGATGCGCGGCTGGCTCTCGAAGAAATCTACGGCCTGCTCCACGGTCATGTCCAGCACATCGGTAATGCTTTTTCCTTTAAAGCGAACTTCCAGGGTTTCGCGGTTGTAGCGTTTTCCTTTGCATACTTCGCAGGGTACATACACATCCGGCAGGAAGTTCATTTCTATCGTTCGCATTCCGGCACCTTCGCAGGCCTCGCAACGGCCGCCTTTTACGTTAAACGAGAAACGGCCCGGAGAATATCCCCTGATCTTAGCTTCCGGCAGTTGTGCGAATAAACTTCTGATATCGGTAAACACGCCCGTGTAAGTAGCAGGGTTAGAGCGCGGGGTACGCCCGATCGGCGACTGATCCACTTCAATAACCTTGTCTATCTTATCCAGCCCTTCTATCTTTTTATAAGGCAGCGGCTCGCGCTTCGCCCGGAAGAAATGGGTGTTAAGTATAGGATACAGGGTATCGTGTATAAGAGATGATTTACCAGAACCTGAAACACCGGTTACACAGATCATCTTACCCAAAGGCAGTTCCAGTGTTACGTTTTTCAGGTTGTGGCCTGTAGCTCCGATCAGTTTTAATGTTTCGCCATTGCCCGGGCGCTTGGTGCGCGGTACAGCAATGCCGCGGCGGTTGCTCAGGAAGTCGGCTGTAGTGGTGCCGGCGTTCATCATTTCTTCCGGGGTGCCAGCTGTAACTACCTGTCCGCCGTGTATACCTGCTCCCGGGCCGATATCCACCACGTAATCCGCCTGCATGATCATGTCCTTGTCGTGCTCCACCACTATAATAGAGTTACCCAGGTCGCGCAGGTCTTTCAGGGCATTTATCAGGCGTTCGTTGTCGCGTTGGTGCAAGCCTATACTTGGCTCATCCATAATGTAAAGCACACCCACCAGCTGCGTACCGATCTGGGTAGCCAAACGAATTCGCTGGCTTTCGCCACCGGAAAGTGTTTTAACCGGGCGGTGCAGACTGAGGTAATCCAGGCCTACATCCAGCAAAAAGCCGATACGCTTCCGGATCTCTTTCAGCAGTTCTTTGGCAATTACATTCTGGCGCTCGGTCATACGTTCTTCCAGACCCTCGAACCAGGCAGCCAGTTTATTTATATCCAGCACCGAAAGCTCACCAATGTTTTTGCCAGCTATCTTAAAGTGCAGCGACTCTTTTTTCAATCTATATCCGTTACACTCCGGGCAGGTATTGGTTTGCGTAAAATCTTCTACCCACGAACGGATGTTATCTGAATCAGACTCCATCTGGCCTTTCAGGAAGTTGATGATACCTTCGAACTCCACCACATAGTTGCCTTTCTTGGTATTTACTTCCAAGTCTTCGTCCAGGCCATAAAGCAACACCTTCATCACATCTTCAGGTAAGTCCTTAAGCGGAATAGAGACCGAAACTTTAAAGTGCTTAAACAGGGCTTCGATCTGCTTAAAGATCCAGATATCGCGGTACTCACCCAGTGGCGCAATACCACCACGACGAATACTCAGGCTTTTATCAGGGATAACCGATTCTTCTGTGATTTCCTGTATCTCGCCTAGGCCATTACAAACCGGACAGGCACCGTAAGGCGAGTTGAACGAGAAGGAGTTTGGAGCCGGGTCGTCGTAAGCGATACCGGTAGCCGGGTCCATTAAATGACGCGAGAAGAAGTGGGTTTTATCAGCATCGGCATCTAATATAAGCACGGTGCCTTTGCCATGTGTCAGCGCATTCTGGATGGAGCCTGACAGACGGAAACGATCCTCTTCTTTTACAACGATCTTGTCAATTACAATCTCGATGTCGTGAATTTTATAGCGGTCTACCTGCATTTTGGGCGCTATCTCCATCAGTTCGCCATCCACGCGGGCCCGGATAAAGCCCATTTTGCGGATCTGCTGGAAAAGCTCACGGTAATGTCCCTTACGGCCTTTAACTACCGGCGCCAGCACAACTATACGCTTGCCATCGAAATTCTCGAGGATGTGGTTCACGATCTGGTCGTCGCTTTGGCGCACCATTTTCTCACCGGTCACATAACTGAACGCTTCGGCCGTACGTGCCCACAACAAACGCATAAAATCGTAGATCTCGGTGATGGTGCCAACCGTGGAGCGCGGGTTGCGGCTCGTGGTCTTCTGCTCGATAGAGATTACCGGCGACAGGCCTTCGATCTTGTCTACATCAGGTCGCTCCAGGCCACCCATAAACGAGCGGGCATAGGCCGAGAAGGTCTCCATGTAGCGGCGCTGCCCTTCGGCGTAAATAGTATCGAAAGCCAGCGACGATTTGCCTGACCCACTGATGCCCGTAAAGACAACCAGCTTGTAGCGCGGCAGTTTTATAGATATGTTTTTGAGATTATGTTCGCGGGCGCCATATACTTCAATCTGCTGCGTTTCGCCGTTATGCGAGAAGGCTGCTGAAGCTACGCCGGTATCTGTAGTTTGCTTTTGTTCTAAAGCCATTCAGGATGCGTTGATTTTAAATAGCAAAGGTATAAAAATGCCGGCGCTTTACGACTGTAAAACTCCAACCCTTCTTAACAGAAAACAAGGGCAATTGGTTTAGCAAATGATAACATTCCTGTAGCTATAGTTTAATCGGTGTTGCCGTAGCGGGATGCTTCTTTTTCGTGTATTTTGGCGTGGTGGTGGCTGGTCTCTGCAAAATCTTTACGCTGATGTTCTATAAGGTTCTGTTTTATTTTATAGCGGTATAAACTATAAACAGACAGTATGACCCCAATAAACAAAAGCCCTCCCCCGGCAATCTCCATATAAATGTGCCCGGATAACTTGATCGCGGCAATACCACCGGCAATAATAGTGATAGCTGTACGGAGGTAAGCCATAAGTGTGCGCTCGTTGGCAAAAATAGTACGCTGTATAGCCATCTGGTTCCGTATCTCGGTATTCTTTTTCTCCTGCTCCTTCAGCTTCTTTTTCAGCTTTTTTATTTCTTCCTGTTCCGGGTCGTGTAGCATCATGGCATTGAGTAAGGTATATGGCAGTAACTATAAGCTGAACTATAGGGTCAGGTGTATCCGTCTATAGTTCGTACTAAAAGTATACGGCGGCAGGTAAGCAGGGGATGATACCTATTGCATTACCTCCAGCCAGCCTTTATAAGTACGACCTGTTACAGGGTGCTGAAGCAAATAATAGAACATGCCTGTGTTGGCAGCCTGCGGTGCCCAATCGTTTTTATAGTTGCGTGTACGGTATATCTCTTTGCCCCAGCGGTTAAACATAACTAGCTCCCAATCGTCCTCCGTCAGGCCATGTATGTAAAACACATCGTTTTTGCTATCCCCATTTGGAGTGATGATGTTAGGGATGAACAGGCCGCCAATGCAGTCTTTAAACTTAACGGTTATCTCATCGGTGGCTTCGCAGTGCTGGTTGTAGGCTTTTAGTTTGTAGGTGCCGGGCTTAGTAATAGCAAACGTTGCCTCAGTGCTGCCATCCTGCCATTCGTACCGAATGCCGCCAGGCAGTTCCCTGCCAACTATAAGGGTATCGCCGTAGCAAAGGGTGGTATCGTTGCCTAAATTTATAGCTGGTCTTGTAAGGTAAGGTAGCCATATCTCATCGCGCACTACGCAGCCTAACTCATTGGTAACATCTACCCAATACTTACCTGGTTCTGATACTAAAAATGTCGGGTTAGTGGAGCCATCCTGCCACAGGTAAGTGGAGTTAGGGTAAGTAGCATCCAGCAGTTTGGTGTCGCCGGTACAAAGTGTTTCGTTAGGGCCCAGGTTAACTATAGGTATTGGCAGGTGTTTTATCCGGATAGCATCGGCGGCGCTGCAGCCTTTGCTATTGGTAAGCGTTACCCAGTATTCGCCGGCATCTGCTATAGTTATAGTTGGCGTAGTGGCGCCGGTACTCCATTCGTAGGTCATGCCGGGTTGGGTAGCGTCCAGGGTTATAGTTGTGTTGGCACAAATGTCGCGGTCGGGGCCAAGGTTTATTACAGGCAATGCGTTGTAAACTATAGTTATCTCATCTGTAGTTTTGCAGCCTTCCGCACTTGTAACTTCTACGGTGTATTTACCGGCCTTTGTAACTGTAAATGTCGGGTTGGTAGAGCCATCCTGCCACAGGTAAGTTGCTCCCTGGTTAAAGGCATTCAGTTCTATAGTCTGGCCTTCGCATAGTTCGCGGTCAGCACCCAAGTTTACAGTTGGCAAACTATAGTTCGATATCTTTACTTCGTCGCGGGTAGTGCAGGGGCCAACTGTAACATCAACCCAGTAATTGCCCGGTGTGGTAGTGGTTATAGTTGGCGATGTGCTGCCATTGCTCCATTTATAAGTAGCTCCGGTGGTAGTTGCATCCAGGGTTACTTCGGTGCCGGGGCAAACATTGCGGTCAGGGCCAAGGTTAACTACAGCCGGTGCCTGAATAACTATAGTTATAGTATAGGTCTCTTCTCTGTTGGCAATGTGACGTGTAAAGGTAACGGTGTACTCGCCGGGTGCGCTGAAATTATGGTTGGCGCTTAAGCTGCCGGCTGTGTTGTTGTTTCCGGATGCCGGGTCGCCGAAGTTCCATTGCATAAAGGTGGGTTTATCCCAGGGAGCGGCATCAAACGTGAAAGTACTGGCCTCACCAAAACACCTGATCGTAAATTTCACATCGGAAGGATAGGCAAAATTGCTTTGTACAAAAGCCGGTAAACCCATACCATTTCTTCTTCCTGACAGGTACAGACCCTTGTCATCGTAGTTACACGCAATACCGGCATTGTTGGGGTCTTTAATTACACCCATGTGCGCGCTGTATGGTTTTGCAAGGTAAATCTTACCATCTGGGGCTAGCTGTAAACTACCACCAATATACCTGATCGTCCGGTCGAGGTTTGCTTCTCCTATCAGTACGCCGGTGGCATCTATAGAGGCGGGGTTGTTAAGGTTAAGGTCATACTGATAGATCCTGGTGCCCTGGTCTGTAGAAACGTATAGTTTGGAGTTGTCCGGAGAGAATTCTACGCCATAAGGTCCGCTGCCAAGGCTTAAGGTTACAGCTCCCGAAAAAGTCGGGGTAGAGAACAGGCCCAGTGTACCGGTAGCATTATCGAATTTAAACAACCGCGTTGTGTTAGTGCGACGGTTGGCTACCGCTAACATATAGCCATCCGGCGATATCTTCATACACCCTATGGCATTTACGGGCACATTTGCCGGCGGATAAATGTCGCTTGAAAAACTTGAACTTACTGCCTTAACAGTTACATCAACGCCCGCTTCGTCAACCAAAAAGCTCAGAAATGTGCTGGAGCCATGTTCTTCCACTACTACCCAGGTGTCGCGTTTGTTTCTGTGTTGTACTGCAGTTAGCTTTTCAGCAACAGGTGTATGCAGATATGTATTTTTCTCTATTACTTCTCCTAAGCCATTATTCCTGCTCATGTCTATAGTAGAGTATGCCAGGCCTCCGCTTCCGTTAGCGCCAGTTGTAAACAGGTAGTATATGTGTTGCTTTCCCGGGTTTTTGACAATAATACACGATTGTGCAGAGTTTGCGTTTCCGGCCAGGTTAGCCCCATTGCTCATGATCTGATGTTCCTTGTTCCAGACGGCGGTGCCATCCGAATAAAACAGGAGCTTGCCTGAGGCATCGGCCACAGATGCGGTACCCTCAGAAGCATCGAAGCCGCCATCTGTCAGCACTGTTGGGGCACCACTGTTAAAATCAAGGCCAGCACCGTTCCCGAAATACCAGATGTTACTTTCTTTCTGAGCAAACACCTGGGAAAAGGCTCCAACTATAAAAAAACAAACTATAAATGCTGCTGCTCTGCTAAACAGCGTAAGCCAAACCTCACGGGCCATATTTTATCAAACTATAGATATCCAGAATACTGTAAATATAGTTGTTATAGGATGTTATAAGTATAGGATAGGGTAAATATTTAGTGAAGGGAGTTCGCTTGGATGAATGACACAAAAAAAGCCCGCTGTGTTGGCAGCGGGCTTTCGGGTAAACTATAGTTGTTTCTCTTAAAAGTTCGGAGAAAGCAGGTACTTGTTATAGAAATCATCGATCACCTTAACGGCTTCCGATGGGTCGTCTACAATATGTACCAGGTCAAGGTCTTCCGGGCTGATGTTGCTTTCCATGCGCAGCATTACATCCTCTACCCACTGCATTAAACCGCCCCAATACTCGCGGCCTACTAATACGATCGGGAAGGCACCGATCTTCTTGGTCTGGATAAGCGTGATCGCTTCGAAAAGCTCATCCAGCGTACCAAAACCACCTGGCATAACTACAAAGCCCTGTGCATATTTCACAAACATAACCTTGCGCACAAAGAAGTAGTCGAAGTTTATAATCTTATCAGAGTCGATGTAGATGTTGTTGAACTGCTCGAACGGCAGGTGAATGTTAAGTCCCACCGATTTGCCACCCTCAGAGTGTGCGCCTTTGTTACCGGCTTCCATAATGCCCGGGCCACCGCCTGTAATTACACCGTAACCATGGCGCACCAGCTTGGCAGCAATTTCCTCGGCCATTATGTAGTATTTGTTGTCGGCTTTGGTTCTTGCCGATCCGAAGATAGAAACGCACGGACCAATTTTGGCCAGCTTCTCGAAACCATCCACAAACTCAGCCATTACCTTAAATATCTGCCACGAGTCGGCTATTTTAATCTCGTTCCAGTCTTTGTCTACAAACGCTTTACGAATGCGGATATCTTCTTCAGAGGCAGGAGGGGCTAATACTTCGCCGGCTTCGCGCAGGTCGGTAATAGATTTTGCCTTGTTTTCGTTTGCATCGGGGTTTAAAATGGTACGCCCGCTACCAGAGTTAAGCGACTCGTCGTGTAACTTTGTCTTGCTCGTTTTTCTAAGCTTTGTCATAATAAATTAAAATCATCTTCTCGGCAGGGCAACAGTACCCTGCGGCGCTTTTTATCTGGCGCCTTTCATCATCAAAAATATTTAGTGCGCAAAAATGCAGGCAGTGAGGGGGCACTGCAAAAGCGCGGGGTGTAAATTACTTTATTTAGAGCGGATTGCAATAACCGGATCAAGATTTGATGCCAGTACAGCCGGAATTATACCTGATAGCATCCCAATCACGGCGGATACGCCAAGTCCCAGCACAATGTTACTCACCGAAAGACTTATCTTCATCATGTCCTGCGGAATTATGGTGATCAGGAACACCAGCAGGATGCCGATGCCGCCACCTATCAGGCTTAGGAACACCGACTCGAACAGAAACTGGAAAAGAATAAAATAGTTTTTAGCTCCCAGTGATTTTTGTATACCAATAATGTTGGTTCGCTCTTTTACCGATACAAACATGATGTTGGCAATACCAAAGCCGCCTACCAGTATGGCAAAGCCGCCAATTACCCAGCCTGCCAGGCCTATCACATCAAAAAAGCCGGTTACAGCCTGTGTGGCCATTTCGGGGCGGTTAATGGCAAAACTGTCGTCGTCACGTGGTCGCAGGCCGCGTATGTTCCGCATCATGCCGCGGACTTCATATTCCAGTTCCTGCAGGCCTTCATCTTCGTCGCGGCCTTTTACGGCTATAGTTGTGCCCACGCCATCCGGGCCGGTGTCGTACATTTTACTGAAGGCCCCGAACGGAATAACGCCCATCTGGTCGAAGTTAGGAGCGCCAAACATGTTTTCGCCCTGCTTTTCTACCACGCCTATCACCCGGAATCGCTGGCCGCCAACTTTAAGCTCCTGGCCAATGGCACTGCCGTACGGGAAAAGTGTTTCAGCTATTTCTTTACCGATCACGATCACGTTACGGGATGCATCCACTTCCTGCGGTACAAAGTAACGGCCTTCCTCTATCGGAATTTCACTCACTTTGCTGTAGTCGTAGGTTACGCCCATCAGCATGCCGTCAGAAAAACTGTTGCTGCGGTATTTGTATGTACTGCCACCTTTGTCGGCAAAAATAGCCACGCCGGCATCGTTGGCCAGGTTGCGGTCCAGTAACTTAAACTCGCGCATAGTTGGCTCGGGGCGCTGAAAATATTTCCACCACGGGTAACTGCCCCCAAAACTCCAGGGCCATTTCTGCACATACAAAACCTTATCGCCGATAAAGCTCATGCTGTCGCGCACGTTTCGCTCCAGGGAGTCTACGAGCGTAAAAACCGAAATAATCGCGAAGATGCCTATAGTTACGCCGAGCAATGAAAGTAAGGTACGCAGCATATTGGCACGCAAGGCTTGCCAGGCAAATCGTATGCTTTCTGCTATCAGGCGCAGGTATATCATCTGGTTTTTGTGTTATGGAAAGTAATTTTGTTAAAAGTAATAATATTTCGGTCAAACTGAGTAAATTTGCGGCTCGTTTTTTTGTTTATTGCCGGGTTAATTTTCCGAACTCCTTAAGGCTACTTCGAGTTATAGTTAAAGCTTTTTCACCATTTGGAATCCAAATACCGTAATATTTGATCTATGAAGTTATCAGAATTTAAGTTCGATCTGCCGGAAGAACTACTGGCTACACACCCATCCGAAAACCGCGACGAATCACGCATGATGGTGTTGCACCGTGACACAGGCAAGATCGAGCACCGCATTTTTAAAGACATTTTAGAGTACTTTGACGACGGCGACATAATGGTAGTAAATGATACCAAAGTGTTCCCGGCCCGCCTTTATGGCAACAAAGAGAAGACTGGCGCGAAGATAGAAGTGTTCCTGCTTCGTGAGCTGAACAAGGATATCCACCTGTGGGATGTGCTCGTTGACCCGGCCCGTAAGATACGCGTTGGTAACAAACTATACTTTGGCGAAAGCGACTTGGTAGCTGAAGTTATCGACAACACTACATCGCGCGGCCGTACCATTAAGTTCTTGTTTGATGGCACCGATGAAGAGTTTTACAAAACTATAAACGACTTGGGTGAAACGCCGCTGCCGCGCTACATTAAGCGCGAAGCTGAGCCGGAAGACCGTGAGCGTTACCAGACAGTGTATGCCAAAAACGTAGGTGCTGTAGCGGCTCCAACTGCCGGCCTGCACTTTACAAGAGAAGTACTGAAGCGCCTGGAGATTAAAGGTGTGGATGTGGCTCCGCTTACACTGCACGTTGGCCTGGGTACTTTCCGCCCGGTTGATGTAGAAGACCTGACCAAGCACAAAATGGATTCTGAGAACTTTAGCGTTCCTGCAGAAACTGCTGAGATGGTTAACAGAGCGTTGGACAACAAGAAGAAAGTTTGCGCTATTGGTACAACTACCATGCGTGCCCTGGAGTCTTCGGTATCGGCGAGCAACCGCCTGAAGCCAAATGAAGGCTGGACAGACCGTTTCATCTTCCCTCCATACGATTTCAAAATTGCGAACGCACTGGTTACGAACTTCCATATGCCGGAAAGCACCTTGCTGATGATGACTGCTGCTTTTGGTGGATACGAACTGGTAATGAAAGCCTACGAAGAAGCTGTAAAAGAGAAATACCGTTTCTTTAGCTATGGCGATGTAATGCTGATCCTGTAAGGGTAAATTGCTTATAAAGTATAAAAAGCCCCGGCCACAATGGTTGGGGCTTTTTGTTTGTTGATTGCTGATTGCTAAATTGTTTGAATCAGGATTTTCAGGATTATAGGATTAGCAGGATTTACCATGTGAAATCACTAAATTTCTAACTCCTAAACTCTTTAACTCTCAAACTGCAAGACTATGGCCGGACCTGATCCAGATACTACCTTTCCTCTACAGCATCACCACAAACTGGTTTTTCTCAAAAACATCATCCAAAACCCTAATATTATAGTTGGCGATTATACTTACTATGATGACCTGGAAGATCCCTGCAATTTTGAAAAGAATGTACTGTACCATTTCGACTTCTTAGGTGACAAACTGGTTATTGGAAAATTTTGTGCGATCGGTTCGGGCGCAACGTTTATCATGAACGGCGGCAACCACGAAACCAAACCAGTATCTACTTACCCTTTTGCTATTTTCGGAAATGGATGGGAGAAAATTACAGACGATGTAGACCTTAAGGAGAAATACCCAACAAAAGGAGACACTATAATCGGCAATGATGTTTGGATAGGGTATGAAGCTGTGATAATGCCGGGGGTGACGATAGGAGATGGGGCAGTTGTAGCAACTAAAGCTGTTGTAACCAAAGATGTGCCACCTTACAGCATTGTAGCCGGCAACCCCGCACAGGTTGTAAAAATGCGCTTCCAGGATGAGACGATAGCAAAGCTACAGCAAATAACATGGTGGGATTGGGATGCAGAAAAGATAACCCGGAACCTGCACCTTATAAACTCCAATGATGTAGACGCATTGGCTGCGTGCAAGTAATGCCTCCCAAACTATAAATCTTTCTAACTTTGCGTTATGGCGCAACAATTACCTGAATATGCGATTATAGTTGCCGGTGGCTCTGGTAGCCGCATGCAGCACGATGTACCCAAGCAGTTTATTCCTGTGGCCGGTAAACCAATACTGATGCATACTATAGAGCGGTTCTATAACTATAACCCAACTATACGACTCATCGTGGTGCTGCCTAAAGAGCAGTTAACTACGTGGCGGGAATTGTGTAAAGAGTATAATTTCACGGTTTTCCATATGATGGTGCCGGGAGGAGCTACGCGCTTTGGGTCTGTAAAGAATGGCCTGGATGCAGTAATGGGAGATGGGTTGATTGCAGTGCATGATGGTGTAAGACCTTTTGTGGAAACTGAAACTATAGAAGCTGCTTTTGAGGCTGCTGCAAACTTTGGAAGTGGGGTAGTAGCCGTGTCGCCAAAAGATTCTATCCGGGAAATGACACCTGAAGGAAGCAAAGCTGTGCCACGCGCCAACTATAAGCTGATGCAAACACCTCAGGTATTTAAAGCCGGGATTCTTAAAAAAGCATACGAACAATCAGAGCAGGACTATTTTACCGATGATGCCTCGGTGGTGGAAAGTATAGGTGAAACTATAACCTTAGTGGAAGGTAGTTATCGCAACATCAAAATAACAACTCCTGAAGATCTGATCTTGGCGGAGGCTTTTGCAAAAGTATAGTTATAATAACCTTACTAAGAATTGATACAGAATATCTATTACAGAATGTGAACAGATTGCATAACTAAATGAGGTCTGTTCCTGCAAATCATAGTGTCTGGAAGTTTTACTGCTTGTCATTTGTCTCTATGGCAATGGCATTCAATTTAGCAGTAGTCACGTCAGTGCTGCAGCGGTATATTCTGAAAACATCCTTCTATAATTTAGAAATTGATTTTTTTTCCGGGTGATAATTTAGATTACTTTTTCAGCTTCTTTGTTAGATTTTTAATGCCCTTCCTGGTAATCAATTATTATTTGATTTTCTACAAGAGTAAGTATAAGAGTATAGTTAAAGAGTATGAAACCTATGGCGGGAAACTCTTTCTATGGTATTTCTTACTGTCTTTATTTGGGCCAATAATAGTATTGTGGATTGGAGTTTTTCTGAGATAACTATAGTTGAGACGCAATAGGTTACGCCTTTTTTATTGAATACTTAAATAGCGAGTCTGGAGACTCGCGCCCACTATAGGTGCCAGGCTAATCTGGAATTTAGGTTTCCCGTTTCAGCCTAACCTTAAAATCCCTAAAATCTTACAAATCTTAGTTCCGGCCGGCCTCTAAAAATGCCTGGTTTGCTAAAACGGTTTCCCTGGAGATAACTTCCAACTGAGGGTCAGGTTTGGAAAGATTGATCAGGTAGCCTTCCATCGGGATTAAGTTGTGCAAGTCGTGGGTAATGCAGAGCACTGTTTTATAGTTGTCGTTTACCCAGCTTTGTAGCAGCTTAAATACCTTGTTCTTATAGTATACATCCAGTTGCTGCGTAGGCTCGTCCAGCAGGTTTATAGTTGCATCCTGCAGCATTAACTGCGCCAGCCACACCAGTTGCTGTTCCCCACCCGATAAGGTTGTAAAATCGTGGTCTTGCAGGTGTGTGAGTTGTAGTTGCGCCAGCACGTTGGCGGCAGTATCGTAATCCTGGGAAGTGTAATGATCGAAAAAGCGCTTCTTCCTGAAAAGGCCCATCACCACCAGGTCTAAAACTTTAATAGAGAAAGAAACCGTGTTGCGCTGCGGAAGATAGGAGAGGATGCCTTGCTTGGTAGCGTGTGGCAATGTTTTCAGGTCGTGGCCCTGCACGAGCAGTTGCCCCTGGTAAGCCACCCTCTGCTGAAAGGTCCTGAAAAAGGTAGTTTTGCCTGCGCCGTTATGCCCGATAATGGCAACAAAAGCCGGAGCAGGTATAGAAAAAGAAAGGTTGCGGATAAGAGTACGTGCCTCATAACCCGCAACCAGATTTTTTACTTCAACGACGTTATTCAATGATTAATTACTAATGACGAATGAATAAGGAGTAAGCTTTAAAGCTATTGGCAATTATTCATTATTCATTACCAATTATTCATTATTAATACTCGTCTTCGTTGAACATGAAATCTTCCTTGGTAGGATAGTCAGGCCAGATCTCTTCGATGTTCTCGTAAGGCTGTCCGTCATCTTCCAAAGCCTGAAGGTTCTCTACAACCTCCATTGGTGCTCCTGAGCGGATTGAGTAATCAATTAACTCATCTTTCGTTGCAGGCCAGGGTGCGTCCTCCAGGTATGATGCTAATTCAAGTGTCCAGTACATAGTATGTGTCTCCTTAACTAATTGTTGGCTATTTTCAAATTGGTTTGCAAAAGTATAAATAAATATAAAAACAAAAATTTATACTTTAAAAAATTGCTTTTTTATTTGTTTTTAACAACACAACGCAAATAAAAGGCAAATGTTCAAAATGCAGCGGGTATTTTTCAGATACAACTATAAATCTGTAACAAAAGCTGTACTATAGCCCTGAAACGCCCTTTTAAAAGAAAAAGCCTGCACGGCGGCAGGCTTTTGTAATACATGATTTCAGGGTTGGTTAAGCGTTATTGCTGTAAGCTCCCAGTTGCTCTTTAAACCCTTCAATCAGTTGCTGTTTTGTATTGATCTTGCGCTTAAAGTTACGGATCTTGCCTTGCAGCATGCTTCGGAAGGTGTCGTTACTTGGCGAGTCGCTGAGTTTATCCAGGTTATCTTCCAGTACTTCCAGCTCGCTTTTATCCGACTTTATAAAATCCTTAAGTGCGTTAATGCGGGCATTCAGGCCTTCTGCTTCGCTCAGTTTTTCGTTGTTGGCTTGCTGGCGCTTCCGGATGTAATGTTCCAGGCTGCTGGTTTCAAATATCCTGTCGCAAGCTTTTATAAACTGCTCCCACACCTGGTCTGATACCGAAGGGTGCACCGGGCCAACTTTTTTCCATTCGGCCTGCAGTTCCTTTGCACGACGAACAGCATCGTTCAGGTTATGCTGCTGTAGTAAACCATTTGCTTCATCTACCAGCTGCTTTTTCTTATCGTAGTTGGTCTCATAAAACTGCTCACGCGAAGCATTTTTCTCGCTATTGATCTTCACTTTCAGGCGCTCGAAGAAATGGTTGTGTGCCTTGCGGAAATCCAGCCATAGTTTGCTGGTAACCTTACGCGGCAGGCTGCTGTCTATCTCTTTCCACTGGTTTTGCAGTTGCTTCAGCTTTGCTGTTGTGTTCTCCCAGTCGTCTGAGTTCTGTAGCGCTATCGA
Organism: Pontibacter populi; assembly: GCF_040278685.1. Lineage (NCBI taxonomy): Bacteria > Pseudomonadati > Bacteroidota > Cytophagia > Cytophagales > Hymenobacteraceae > Pontibacter > Pontibacter populi. The sequence continues at coordinate 81,997 of NZ_JBEOKT010000005.1, read as the reverse complement.
TTGCCTGATAAGGTCTTTATACTTATCGTAGGCGTAGTTCTGCATGCGCTTTTTATCCTCGAAGAAGTTCTTTTTACGCTCGAAGAAAGCCTCAATCGGGGCTTTAAAACGCTCTTCTATTTCTTCGGTCAGGTCTTTATCTACAGGGCCGGTTTTGATCCAGGTCGAGCGCAGTTCTTTCAGCTGGTCCGATGCTTCTTTCCACTCAATGCTGTCCTGCAGCGCTTCGGCTTCCTGAATCAGGCCTATCTTAATCGCCAGGTTTTTCTCCCGGTTCTGTTTTATAGTTTCGTTTATATCTTCCTCAGCTTTGCTAAGGGTATGATAGATGGCTTCAAAATCACCGAGGGCATCGTAGTTGCCTACCTGCTCTTTCATATGAAGCACTTTCATCAGAAAGGATCCCTTGTTCTCGGATGACGCTATTCGCTCCAACAGGGAGTTTACTTTTTCACGGAACATTTCAAAACGTCTCGCAAAGTACACTAAGGAGTCGTTCTCAGATTCTTTTACCTCGCCTACCTGGCGTGCCGGGTAGCTCATGAAGGGTTTCAGCCACACCTGCTGGTCCTGAATAAAGCCATATTTCATAGCTTCTTCCAATAGATCGTTGTTTTCCATTTGACTGGATCGGGTTTTGCGTCGAAAAAATAGGGTAAGGGCACTTTTTAAACTAACTTTAGCATACGCAGCTTTACCTTTCGCGTTTAAATGAGCACATCCGTAAAAACGGAAGGACCAAACAGTTTACAGGCAAACTTGTTGCAAAGCAAGTATAAGTATACTAAACCCAACAGTATTTTACAAGTTTAACGATTTCGCGGCAATATACTGAAGGGTAAATGCATGAAATTTTACGATATTTGTAAACAATAACAAACAAAAATGATGGCTAAACACTGTTTGTAAAAGCAGTTTTGCCACTTTTCGGAAGTATAACCTGACAGAGCGATAGCATGAGCAACGAAACGATCATTTTCTCGATGGCTGGGGTAAGCAAAGTTTACCCTCCTCAAAAACAAGTACTTAAAAACATTTACCTGTCTTTTTTCTATGGCGCTAAAATTGGTGTGCTGGGCCTTAACGGTTCCGGTAAATCAAGCTTACTGAAGATAATTGCAGGTGTAGACAAGCAGATACAAGGCGAAGTAGTCTGGAGCCCGGGCTATAGTGTAGGTTACCTGGAGCAGGAGCCGCAGCTTGACCCGACCAAAACCGTGCGCGAAGTAGTAGAAGAAGGCGTAGCTGAAGTGGTGGCTTTGCTGAAGGAATTCGACGAGATCAACATGAAGTTTGGCGAGGAGATGACTGACGATGAGATGAACAAGCTTATCGACCGCCAAGGTGTAGTGCAGGAGAAACTCGACCACCACAACGCATGGGAACTTGATAACCGCCTGGAGCGCGCCATGGATGCCTTGAGAACTCCGCCGGAAGATGCCATTATCGGTAACCTGTCGGGTGGTGAGAAGCGCCGTGTGGCCCTTTGCCGTTTACTACTACAAGAGCCGGATGTTTTATTACTGGATGAGCCTACCAACCACCTGGATGCTGAATCGGTAGACTGGCTGGAGCAGCATTTAAAGCAGTACAAAGGAACCGTAATTGCCGTAACCCACGATAGATACTTCCTGGATAACGTGGCTGGCTGGATTCTGGAACTGGACCGTGGCGAAGGTATTCCGTGGAAAGGTAACTATAGCAGCTGGCTGGAGCAGAAATCTAACCGCCTGGCTAAAGAAGAGAAGACCGAAAGCAAGCGCCAGAAAACATTACAGCGCGAGCTGGAGTGGGTACGTATGGCCCCGAAAGCGCGTCAGGCCAAATCCAAGGCACGTATCAGCCAGTACGATAAACTTGCCAGCGAAGAGGCCAGCAAGAAAGAAGAGAAACTGGAACTGTTTATACCTGACGGACCACGTTTGGGTAACCAGGTTGTAGAAGCGCACCACGTAAGCAAAGCCTACGGCGACAAACTGCTTTTCGAAGACCTGAACTTTGCGCTGCCACAGGGTGGTATAGTTGGTATCATCGGTCCGAACGGTGCCGGTAAAACAACCTTATTTAAGCTTATAACAGGCCAGGAGAAACCGGATGCCGGCGAGTTTATAGTTGGCTCAACGGTGCAGATATCGTATGTAGACCAGGAGCACGCGCAACTGGATGGTACTAAATCTGTTTTTGAAGTGATATCGGGTGGTACGGAACATATGATGATGGCCGGACGCCAGATCGTTTCCCGTGCCTATGTTAGCAAATTCAACTTCTCGGGCGGCGACCAGGAGAAGAAAGTAGACAAGCTGTCGGGTGGTGAGCGTAACCGCGTGCACCTGGCCATGACTCTGAAAGAAGGCGGTAACTTACTGCTACTCGATGAGCCAACCAACGACCTGGACGTGAACGCAATCCGGGCGCTGGAAGATGCCCTGGAGAACTTTGCAGGTTGTGCCGTTATTATCTCTCACGACCGTTGGTTCCTGGATAGAATCTGTACGCACATCCTGGCATTTGAAGGTGAGTCGCAGGTATATTGGTTTGAGGGTAACTATAGCGAATACGAAGAGAACAAGAAGAAGCGCATGGGCGATGTAGAGCCGAAGCGTATCCGTTATAAGAAGCTGGTTTAAGCTTATTATAAATCATTTTTAAAAGCCCGCTGCAACACTTGCAGCGGGCTTTTTATTTTTGCATAATCCTGAACGTTAACCTGAACTGTCATTTACTGATCATCCCTGCCAGATTATGAAAAGAGATACATTTTAGGATGATTTTAATTGCACTATATTAATTAAAATTTGATTGATTTTTAGTTCTTTTATCTTGTGTTAACAAATTGATAACAAGGCTCGTAGCAAGTAATATAAAGACAGCCAAAGGGATAAATCAGTGTTTAACGATTAAAGGTTGTTTATTATGAAAAATGTTTACCACAACGATGAAGAATTAGCTTACTGGATCATTGCTGGATATTTTGCTGCCGTTGGTGTAATTGCCATGCTGGTATCTTAAGTTAATTTACTTATTCCTTTTCAGGAAATACAAAAGCCGCACCCGTAAGTGCGGCTTTTGCATGTTTAAAACTATAGTTCTAAGCCTATTTTACACGCTCAAAATCAAGCTCATCAAAATGGAAATCAGGGTTGTCGGAATCCAGGCGCATCTGGCTTATAGTTCCGTCTTCGCCTACCAGGAAGCGTACGCGTGTTGGCGTTAACAGGGCAAAATCGTTTTTCCAGTCCAGGTCAAAAATATCGTGCTGCCAGTGGTTCAAAGTTCCGCCTAATGCCTGTGCCGGTACCAATTGTATCTCTAGTTTTCCGTCTTTTAAAGTAACCGTAGCGTTTCCGTATAGTTGGCTATGGTAGGTGCCCGTATAAGCACTCAGTTCCATAGTTGGTTTTGTCTTGCGCTTCTTCTTTTCTTTAGGGGCTTTTGCCTGTGCCTCAGCCTGCTCTTTTTTAGCTTTGGCCATCATATTCAATAAAAACTGGCTCCAATCGCGGCCATTCTGCACACCAAAAAACTGGTCTAATGTATAGTTTGCCAACGGCGTCATAATGCTGCTCATACTGTTGGTCAGGATCACGATGCCCAGGTTTTCTTCCGGAGCAAGTACGGTCCTGCTGTTCATGCCTTCGTGCCCACCGCCATGGTAAACCAGTTTACGACCTTCGTAGTCGCTCACAAACCAACCCAGGCCTGTCGCATTAAAGTGTGTAGATGGTGTAAACTCTTCCGCACCTTTCGATACCGGTATAGCATTATGGGCTTGCCACATGTGGCGACTCGCATTCTCAGAGAAGATCTGCTTGCCTTTGTAAGCGCCACGGTTTAGTTGAAGGCGCATCCACTGGGCTTGTTGGGTAACGCTGGTAAAAATGCCAGCAGCAGGGTTCCAGTTGTCCCAGGCGGTAAGGGTAGTGGCTACAGGTTTATCATCTTTATCAAAACCATGTGGCGAGGCTACGTTCTGCAAACCTTTAAGTGCATTAACAGAAGTATAAGAGCGGGTCATGCCCAGCGGCTGGAAAAAGGTTTCCTTTATATAGTTTTCCCAGGTCTTGCCAGTCACGTTTTCGATCACTTCGCCGGCCGTAATAAACATCAGGTTAGAGTAACCATAACCATCCCGGAAGTCATAAGCCGGCTCCAGGTACTGCATTCTTCGGATAATTTCTTCGCGGCTATAGTTGGTGTTGTACCAAAGCAGATCGCCGCCAAACGTCTTTAATCCGGCGCGGTGGCTCAGAAGGTCTTCGATTGTCAGGTTTTCGGTAACGTAAGGCGAGTACATTTTCAGGTAAGGGATGTACTTATTTACCCTGTCTGTCCACTTTATTTTACCGGCATCTACTAAAGTAGCAAGAGCAGCAGATGTATACGCCTTGGAGTTTGACGCGATGCCGAATAGCGTATTGGCATCTACCTGTCCGCCGGTTTTGTTGTTTAGTACGCCATAACCCTTGGCAAAAATAACCGAGTCATCTTTTACGATCGCGATAGCCATGCCCGGCACATCCCAGTCTTTTAAAGCTTTCTGGTAATAGGCATCGAGTTTGGCTATAGTTGCGTTTGTGTTGGTTTTCTGGGCGAAAACAGGCTGCAACAACAGGCAAAAAACAAGGCACAGCCATACATAGCTGAAGCGGGGAGTATAGTTTATGTTCATGAAGAATGATGTTTTAAGGTGCAGCAAGATAGGGATTTTTGCAGTTGCAGGAAAATGAGGGTTAGAAGTGGGGTTTTAAGCAAAGTTCAGAACCTTTGATCGTGTTCTGGTTTCACTTTGTCATTTCGAGCATTCTCGAGACGAGAGTCGAAGAGAGCCAGCGTAGCTGTGAGGAATCTTATTTGTCCTTTAGTTTGCGAAGTTTCTAACTTGAACAAAGCTATCCTTTCAAATCAACTCCAATCCTGGGAGCTTTACTTGCCTATAGTTTCATCTTTAGCTTTGGTGCCCTCACGGCCGGGAGGCCCCGTCTTCGGGCATCGCGCTGCTGCTTTCTTGCTACCCTCGCTCTGCTCGGGTTGCCTAAAGGCACCGCAACAAATCAAAGGCGCTCAACCCAAAGACTGTGATCTTTCTCATAGCAACCACCTGTCTATAGTTATAACCGGTAAGCTTCGACTTTTATCAGCAATTTAATTCTGTAGAGACAGGTCGCGACCTGTCCGCCCGTGGTCTGAAACTATAGAACTATAATGCTAACTATAGCAACAACAGAAAGTCCCCCTTTGAAGGGGGCGAAGGGGGATGTTAAACTGTACCAGATCTCTCACGCTGTATGAAAAGACAAAGTAAAAAGCAGAAAGTGCCCCGCCTTAGACTACCGAGAAGAGATTTCGAAGGTAGCGAGCGTAGCTCTGAGGGGCCGGAGGTGGTTGGATAACAGTAGCTACAGAACTATAACCCAGACACTAGCAGGAACTGCGCACACTGCTAGGTCAAGAAATCCTGTTAATCCATTAATCCTGTAAATCCTGATTCAGACAAGATTAACCTAATTCCCTTCCTCCCTGGGTTTATGCGGACCGGTCTCATATTCCTTTTTCTCCATTTCCAGGCGATGCAACTCGTCTGGAGTTAAAGAGGTGGCGAGTGTCCCTAAATTGGGCTGGCCGGCATCTACCCAGGCGGTATACCAATAACTGGCAACAGCTTGTATGGCTAAGCGCATTTGCCGCTCTACCTGCCCGTTTAGTTTCTTGCTGTAAGCCTCCGAAAATTCGCGGGAATACACACGGGTTGTCAGGTTATTGCGGAGCTCGAAACCGTACTTCTTTTCTTCATCGAAATCTATAGTTAGCTGCCTTTCAAAATGTAAGACTGAATCAAGGGCAGTATTAGCACTGGCAACCAGGTCCCATGCCCGGAGCTGCGGTTGCTCAATGTACAGGGCAGGCCCTACAAAAAAGTCATAGTTATCAGAAAATAGCTCCGGCAGCCGTGACTCCCAGAAAGCATGGATTCCGCGCTGACCGGTAAGTTGCCCGTTATAGTTGCTGGTAGTGTGCAACGGCACGCAGGCATCGGCAATGTAATGGCCCAGGTCAGCTGACACCCTGAGGATCTTATCCAGGTTACGCTCCTTAAAAGCCTGTGTAAGCTGGTACTTCATAAAGTTGATATGCCAGGGCACAATGCCATACGCCATCAAAGTATCCTCCGAAAGTTGCTCCACAGCAGGTTGCCAGTAACGCGGCAGTTTATACAGAGCGCTGTCACCGTACATGTCCAGGTCAATGTAGTGGCGCGGGGCTTCGCCTTCTACAGCATAGCGCCGTTTGTCGGGGTTAACGGCATTCTCGGTAATGTAACGGATGTGCTTTTTATAGAATCCCACCATTTCGGGAGGCAAGGCAAATACCGCCAGCCGGTTTATGCGTTGGTGCGCATAGAAGCCCCAACTATAGCCATGCAAAGGCAACAGCAAAACAAGCAGGAAAAGTATAGTTATTATAGTTCGGGCCATACCTGCCATGTACGGAACATACCTGTAAGTTGATTTTGGAACGGCCTTATACTTTTGAGAGCTATAGTTTAATGCCAGTCATCGCATACAAATCCGGACTTACCATTCGCTGTAGTATTAGAAGAGCTTAAATTCAATTTATGATTTTAGTCATCTCAGGTGAAGAACTTAACCTATACCTTTGAAACCAGTTAAATAATGAGTTGACACTAAGCGGTATGCCACAAATAGTAAAGCAACTTCTTGAATTTAAACCAACAGACCGTAAGTGGCATTTGCCGGTTCTGGCAGGGCTCTGTGTGGGCATTCCGGTTTTGGGTGGCTACTTTACAGGTAACCTGCAGGATGGCAAACTGGCTTCGATGGCTGCACTGGTTATTCTGTACATTCAATCCCAGAGTATAGCCCGCCGGATGATCGTGCTGATGGCAAGCTCGTTCGGAATTATGGTGTCGTATGCGGTGGGGGCTTTGTTCGGTTTTAACCCGGTGGTGGCATCTCTGGTGCTTGGTCTGTATGCTTTTACGGTGCACCTGGTGCTCTATTACCTTAAAATGGTGCGCCCGCCTGGCAACTTCTTTTTTATCATGATAGCGTCGGTAGCCATCTCCATGCCGCACAACCTCGAAACAGTGCCGCATAACATAGGGCTTGTGGGCATCGGAACCATGATCTCGTGCCTGTTAGGGTTAGTTTATAGTTTGGTAACCTTAAGAAATACCCGCTCTGCAGATGAAGTTATAACCGTTACTAAGAACCCGTATGTCAATTTTGTGGAGTCGGTTACGTTCGGCTTTTTTGTAGGAGTTTCGTTGCTTATTGCCCATTTACTGGAGTTGGATACGCCTTATTGGGTGCCAACCTCGTGTGCAGCGGTAATGCAGGGAATCAGTGCTACGCATATCTGGCAACGAAGTGCGCAACGTGTGTTGGGTACGTTTATCGGGTTGGTACTGACGTGGTTCATACTACTGCTAAACCCATCTATGCTCATCATCACGTTAGGCATTATCCTGCTACAGATAATTGTGGAGTTTCTGATCGTTCGCAACTATGGCATTGCTGTTATTTTTATCACCATCCTCACCATCTTCCTGGCCGAGACCGGAGCAGCATTAACTATAAACCCAAGTGAATTGATCGAGGCGCGCTTCTTCGATATTTTAACCGGAAGTATAATCGGTGCTATAGGCGGCTGGATACTTTACAACGAAAGGCTTCAATTCCTGGCAACAAGGCAAATCCGCAAAACAAGGATTTCTTTGGTGAGGCGGAAGTTATAGTTTAGGTTACACTTGAAGAGTATAGAAACTATAGTTAGAGGAGAATTACTATATTTGATAAACTGCTACTCCTGCTAGCCGCCGTATTTGGCAGATAGTGGGAGTGGTACTCCTGTTATACAGTAGTTAGCATGAAAATGAACTATAAATTAGATATGAAAACAATCTTTCAAGCCATTCTTGTTGCTGTTGCATTGAGCTCATGCAATGCTGACGTAAAAACAGAAACTCTTAGTAATAGTATTAATCAAACGGCAGTTGATAATTCAGACGCTCAATCCGCCCACTTCGCTCAGACAAAGGGAGAAAGCGAGTCCACGCAACAAAAGAGTAGCAGCCTGATAGGCAAAACCAGTGTTGAAATAGAAAGCATGGGTTGGTTTAGTTGCGCTGGCACTGTAATAGATTCTGAAAAAAGCGAGATTAAGTACGCCGTCTTCCAACTTGCTAAATCACAAAAGGAATGTAGAAACGGCGAAGGCAAGATTCTGCTTGAAAGGTTTGTTAGGAGAAATGGGGACAAAGCTGTGTTTGAAGTCATAGATGAAATCAACATTCAGTCAAACTATCCTGAAAAAGAATACAGCTGGACAACCTGTGAAATAAAAGGGGCTGACGGTGGGCAATTTTATGTGATACATTTTAAAGACCAGCGGCAGGCTGAGCTCACGGAAATCTATGAATTGTGGGCTGTAGACCATATTGCTGGTAAGTTTGTGAAGGTGAAGAGTTCGGAGGGTGTCACTTGCGTAAATCCTGACTACTCTGATGGATTATAAATTCTAATGCTAACCACACCTTTACCATAGCTTCGCCATGGCAAAGCCCAGTCCGTTAAAACCACAAAAACCAAACCGGCCTGCTATAAAACTATAGCAGGCCGGTTTCATTAAATCTAAAATATAAACCTATCGGCGCTTATCGGCAGCCGGGAACTTCATTTTATAGTCGGCGTCTACTTCGCCTTTCGATATTTTGGTCAGCTTATTTTTGATCAGGCGCTTTTTCAGGCCGTTCAGGTGGTCTGTGAACAGGATGCCTTCGATGTGATCGTACTCGTGCTGGATAACGCGGGCAGTCATGCCATCATAGGTATCCGTAAACTCGTTCCATTCTTCATCAAAGTAACGGATAACGATGCGCTCCGGGCGGTAAACGGTTTCGCGCACGCCAGGGATGCTTAAGCAGCCTTCTTCAAAGCCCCACTCGTCACCAGATTCTTCCAGTATTTCCGCATTAATAAAGGCTTTCTTTACACCTTTACCTTCGTCCTCGTCATCCATCATCGGCTCCGAATCTATCACGAACAGGCGAATGGCTTTTCCGATCTGTGGTGCTGCCAGGCCTACGCCATGCGCATGATACATGGTAGTATACATGTCTTCAACCAGTTCTTTCAGGTTCGGGAAATCCTTTGGCAGGTCATCTGCTTCCGTTTTAAGTACAGGGTCGCCGTAGGCTACAATTGGGTAAATCATAATATGTTTTTGCTCTCTAAATACGATTGTAAAATAATGGCGGCGCTTACACGGTCTACGGTGCCTTTGTCCTGGCGGTCTTTCTTTTTAAGCCCACCAGCCAGCATGGCAGCCTGTGCCATTTTAGATGTAAAGCGCTCGTCTATGGTATGTACTGGTATAGCTGGAAACTCTCTTTGCAGAATACGCATAAACCCGACCACATGCTGCGTTGCATCCGAGTCTTCGCCGGAAAGGCGACGCGGCATACCAATAACTATAGCCTCAACAGGTTCGCGCTGCACATACGCCTTCAAAAAAGCCAGCGCATCTTTGGAGTGTACTGTTTCAAGCGGGTTTGCGGCAATCTGCAGCACATCCGTAACGGCTATGCCAACGCGTTTTGTTCCGTAATCAATTGCCAGTATCCTGCCCATAGTTCGCTTTTGCACTACAAAGGTAGGAATTTAATCTCTGAAGGCTAAATTGTTAAATGGCTGTTAGTGTAAGTTTAGAAAAGTAGGTGCCTTTGGCTATAGTTATTCAAATCCGGCACAGTCGGAGGTAGGTATATTTACGCCACCAGCCTGTTGGTATACTACCTGCGCACCCAAATGGCCGGCATAAGTAAGGTAGCCAGAGCCTATCAGCATAAGCACCACTGTAAGTACATGCAGCGCCTTTGGCCATACTTTTATTAACCCAAAGCTAAGCAATAAGTTAAGCGCCGCGGCAGCCGAGAATAGATAAGCAACATTAAAGGCAGCGATCTCATGATCTTTTAGCACGGTCGGGTCGCAGAGTTTGCGCGATACAATGCCGTCGGCCATGTCGCCGGTGTAAATGGCAACCCAGGCAGTAATAAAACCTAGGTAAAGTAAATAGGAGCCAGCCTTTTGCCAGAAAGGTTTCTGATCGCCTTGTACAAATAGTGCTACACTTTTGGCTATAGTTGCCAGCAGTAATATAGCTATCGGAAAATGTACGCTCAGCGGATGCCAGATCTCTGTCCGCCAAAAGGTTGGCTCGCTCATGTTATTCCAGAATTTTTACCGCAACAGGGTCAAGGCGCTGACCTGTTTTCTCAACCTGTACCTCTACTTTACCGCCTTCTTTCAGGTGGTCGAACGGTACAGTCTCGCCGTTGTGTGTCAGTGTGGTAGATTCGGTAAAGTATAACTCCAGCACTTTGCCGTCATCTGTCTTTACATAGATCTCGTCTTTTTCAGGCTCAACTTCCTGTATCGTGCCCTGGTAAGTTCCGGATTCAACAACATCAGTAGATTCCTGGCAGCTGTAAAAGAATGGCGCCGCAGCCACAAGGGCCGGAAGAAGCATTTTCGTGATTTTCATGTTTTATAAGATTAGGTTTTATAAATATAAGCTTTCAGAATTTAGTACTACGTTATTTCTGCCTTAAAGCCTGAACTCCAGGGTAACATAGTAGTTGCGGGCATCGGAAGGTATAATGCCCGGGCCCGGGTAACCGGTAGCGCGGCGTGTAAAGTAGCGGTTATCGGTGAGGTTGTTGATGCCGGACTCCAGGGTAAAGCGCTTGTAACTATAGCTTCCCGATAGGTCCATTACCCAGTAAGCCGGAATTAAACCTACCACTGCCGTTGGTTCCTCAATACTGTTAGGTGCATCGGTATACTGCTCCGATGTATAAGCAAACTGATATGCCAGCTTAAAGTTATTACGCTTAAACGACAAGCCTGCTTTTGTGATAAGTGACGGGGCCATTTCTACTTTTTTGCCATCTACACTGCTCAGGGGGCTGCTGTAAGTAGCATGCACATACGTTATGTTCGAAAAAGCTGTAATACTGGTCGGATGATCTGCTCCATAGTATAATTTCAGCAGGTCTGCTTCGGCAAATGTTTCGAGGCCATAATGGTACGTGTCGCCGGCATTAGTGCGGATACGCTCTATCGCATTATTTTCGTTAGGCCTTTCTATAGTGGTGATACGGTCTTTGTAGGCTATATAGAACAGGCTGGCATCATAGTTCAAAACCCCGCTTATGTTACCCCTGAAACCCAGATCCGAGCTATAGCCGCTCTCATCCTGCATGTTCTGGTCAACTACTTGGTTCGGGTTTATGATGCGCATGTCGTTGAAGTTAATGGCACGGTAATTTTGCGAGAAGTTACCATACACTTCCATCTGTTCGCTCGGCTTGTAGCTCATGCCTAATCCAAGCAAAAATATGTTACGCGAGCTGCTGCGGTCTTCTGGTATAACCTTATCGTAAATTACAGTTCCTGCCTGGTTGCGCCTGATGTCGCGATAACTGCCATCAGCATTGGTGTTTATCCACTCATAGCGCACCCCCGGGGTTAAGCTTAGCTTTGGTGTGATGTTAAAAATGTTCTCGGCAAATAGGGCTATGTTACGGCTCAGGTAATCGTAGCTGGAAGTATTTGGCCCGCCGTTATCAGAGTAAAACCGGAAGTCGGCATCTGCAGCCAGGGAGCCATCGCCTTGCTTCTGGTCTGTAAAGCCACGGTAATAGCGCGTGCCTACCAGCAAAGTAGAAAATGAGTTGCCCAGGTCGTAGCGGTGTATCAGGCGTGTTTCGTTACCAATGTTCCGGAACTTGTCCTGCAGCAAGGTGCGTGGCATGCTAAGGTCATCGGGGCGGTTTATTTTACCCATAAAACCAAGGGCATCGCGCTGCGCCAGTAACCCGAAGTTGCGTACATTCAGTTTGGTGCGTTCCCCGATGCGATAGTCCAGTGTCAGGGCCATCAGGTTCCATTTCACTTTAAACCAGTTGCGGTCGCGCTTGGATTGCTGTGCATCCTGCTCAAACTCAGTGTCCGTCAGGCCGCCCGGCTGCTGCGCCAGGTAATCCATAAACGTGTAATCAAAGCCTATTTCCAGTTTCTGGTTTGGCTTAAAGTGTATTGAGCTGAAGGCGGTATGGGCATCAAAGCCTGAGTTCTCGCGCCAGCCGTCGCCGCGCTTGTACTGGTAAAAACCATAGTAATGAAACTTACCTTTGCTGCCGCCAATACTGTTAAAAGAGTTGAACAAGCCCCACGAGCCTATAGTTTGTCTGGTAGTCAGTTCAAATGGTTTGTCCTCCGGACCTTCTCTCATTACAAAATTTAGCATGCCACCAAATTGGGTACCATATTGCAAAGATGCGGCGCCACGAACTACTTCTATTCTGTCAAGGGCTTCGGTAGGTGGAGTGTAGTAACTTTCCGGGTAGCCCAGGGCGTCAGCACTTATGTCATAACCATTCTGGCGGGTGTTAAAGTTGGAAGTGCGGTTCGGGCTCAGGCCACGACCACCTATTCCTAGCTGCAGGCCGGCGCCGTCGCTTTCCCAGATGTTTAGTCCTGCTACTTTGGCAAACACCTGCCGGCTGTTGTTAGTAGCTTTGTTGGCTGTGATATCGCTGAGTACTACTACCTCGCTCTTTTTTGCCTCGTAAATGGCCGTGCCTTCCACAGAGTTTAAGCGCGTGATACCGAAAGTAGCCTCCCGTTGTGAGGTTACATTTACTTCTTTCAGTTGGCCTTCCATCGGCTTCAGTTCAAAATTAAGTACAGCAGTTCCGTTCTCAACGGTTACCTGTTTTGTAACTGAGCTCAGGCCTTCGGTATAAGCTGTGAGGGTATAGGTGCCGGGGCGTGCAATTTCTATACTATAGTTACCACTTGCATCTGAGATATAAACTTTGCCTTGGTTAACAAGCAATACCTCTGCTTTAGTCACTGGCCGGGATGTGTTTGCATGAGTAACTTTACCTGAAATATAAAGGGATTGAGCCAGTGCCATTTGCAGGCCACAAACTATAAATAAGAGCGTTAACGAAAATCGGTACATCATGTTATTTCTGCCCTACCGCGTGTTGTGGCGGGACAGCTCCATCAAAAGGTAAAATCCAGGTTTTAGGTAAAAAGCTATCTTCTTCGGCAGCCAGGTTTTTGGTCGGGTCTATAAAGAGGCGGCTGTCGCGGCCATTCATCGTTACATACACTTCCGCACGAACTTCGGGTGCAGAAATGCCTTTTTGTTTATAGTCGTCGCGAATGATGTGGGCAAACTGAACGAGCATGTCGGGTTGTGTGGCCACCATTTTTTCCTGGTTTGCGGTCAGGTAATCGCGGTTGTTTATTTCAGATTCTTTTCCGGTGCGCGGGTCACGAACATAAAAGAAGGCTGTGCCGGCTTTCTCCATCAGCATCACGCGCCAAGAGAAACGGTAGCCCTGTTCTGTCCAGAAAAGTTTATCAGGGTATAACATAAAACGCCACGGCACCAGCACCTGCAACACAAAGTAAAAAGCCAGCAAATTTAAGAGTACAGGCTGGGATTTTATAGTTGCTACCCTATAGTTTTGCGGCAGCTGCACACGGGCTATACTTCTGAAGAAGGTAAGTATGCGCTCATGGAAAGCAGGAGAGAAGAAAATCAGCGTACTTACCATCATAATGTATGGGAACATCCCGATCTGGAACAGCATGGCCGTCAGCATATGGAAAACAATAACCTTAGCATAGGCCAGCAGCCTGCTCTTGCGCCAGCTCAAAAAGAATGGAATAGTAAGATCATAAAAAGCGCCAAACCAGCAGAACAGGTAAGCAACCCAAACATAGTCGAATAGTGGGCCGATGATTGGCAGGTGTGTGTGAGCCGGTAGCCAGGCTCGCAGGGGCATGGCTTCCAACAACCAGTCGGGGTTAAGTTTGGCTACTCCGGCGTAAAAGTACACCAACCCCAGTTGCAGCTGAAAGATAAGGATAGTCCAGCGTGGTACATGGCTTACCCATAAGCCGGGTTTTCGTAACACATCCAGCGAAAAATGACGGTGCGCCGGCACCAGTATCATCAGTAAGGCAACTATGCTAACAAAGTAATAATGGTTCAGGTAGTTGGTCTTATCGATAAGCTCCACATAGGTAAAGCTCAGGAAAAACAACACAGCCGCCCAGCGGTAAAACAGCCCCAGCATAATACCAAGTGACGAAAGTGCTATCAGTCCGAACAAAGCATACATCCCGGTCTCACCTAAAGGTTTTACCCACTCAAAACCATAGAACGGGAAGTATACTCTGGGCAGCACATATAGCTCCGTAACCCAGCCCTTCAGCATAAACCGCGCAATACTGGCCAGCATCATTCCGCCGAAAATAATGCGGAACACTGCCAGCGGAGCCGCAGACACAGGAGCAGTAAGGAAAGGCCGGAGCTTTTGCAACATACCTACAGGCTGTTAATCGCCGTCGTTATCGGTGTAAGAAATGGTAACTCCCAGTTTAGATGGCATGTCGGTTTTGGTAAGCACGATCAGTTTCTGCAACTCATCATATAGTTTGTTTACTGCTGCCTGGTTAGTAGTTACGGCCTGATCTATCGGAGCATTTATAGCTTCTGCTGCTGCAATTGCCAGGTTAAACTGCTGCTCTATCGCATCTGACAACAGCATAGCATCCTTTTTGGCATTTACATGGTTCAGGTAATCGTCTAGCCCAATGCCGTTAATGTTATCTGCTGACATTCCCAGGAATAAGGCTTTCTCTGCTCTCAGGTTCTGCAGCAATAACTCCAGCGAGGTGTGGCTATAGTATGCCTCGGCTTCGGTAGGGCGTGCAGTGCCCGCGGTAAACTTGCCAGCCGGTATGCCTACTTTGTAGCGCTTGGTAATATCGATATCAGAATTAAGCTGGTTTACCAGGTTGCCAATGGCACTGCCAACTGCCGTACCCTCTGACTGCTTAAAGGTGGTGCTATAGTTCTGGGTCCAGGCATCGTAAGTGCTCTGCGCTTGCTGCGCTACCAGGTTTGTTATATCCTGAAGGTACTTTTTGCGGTTGGCTGCGGTTGTCGCAGTGGTATACTGCGCTATTACTTCGGCTTGCGTTGCCTGGCCATATAGCAAATAATCCAGTGCCGGGAGTCCTTTCGCTGCCAGGTTAGCTGATGCCTGCAGGTCGTAAGTGCCGGACGATACATTGCTCTCGATCTGGGTAGCGTTTGTTGGGTATACATTCAGGTTGGAGCGCAGCATTTGCTCGTCTGCGGGGCCAAACTCATACATGCTCAGTTCCTGCCAGGTAAGGTAGGCCTGCTGGTACTTCTGGCGTGCAGTAGCTAGCATAGCCTCAGATGGTGAAGCTGCGAAAGCCTCAACCGCAGTTTTTAACTCGGTGGTAGTCTCTGCAAAACGCTGGTAGCCGGGCACGATCAGGTTATCAGCATAGTTGGTGAGCATGGCCTTACGGTCAAAGTCAGAGCCTGTGTTATCGTCTCCGTTATCTGAGCCGCAGCCTGTCAGGCTGGCTATACCGGCCAGCATTGCCAGTACATAAATTCTTACCTTCTTCATAATGTACTTTATATGGTAAAAGCAGCAACTATAACATTATGCAATGCTATAGTTGCTGCTGTATTTAATTAAATATGCTTCTGCCAGCAGTTACTATAGTTGACCTTTAATGGCATCCATGTTATAGGCTGCACTCAGAATGTCGATAGCAGCTACAATGTCAGTGCTTGTCGTGTTGTACAGGTTTGTGCCAATTTTAGCCATTACCTGCTCATATTGTGTATTGTTCAGTTTTCTGTCTGTTTTATACTGCAGGCCCATTATAAAGCCCATAGCTTCAGATAGGTAATGGCTCTTCTTTGCCTGGTCTGCAATGTTGGTTTTGGCTGCATTCAGTTCGTGTATTGCCGATGCAGCAACTAAACGTTCCCACTCATTACGCAGGGTAGCAGCAGCAGCATCTTTACCAGCCATATCTTTTGCCGAGATGGCAGCACGCCCTTTTATAAAGGCATCCATCATGGTCTTGTTGCTGTTAAGGGCCGGGTTTACCTGGTTGCTATAGTTTGCCCAGAATTTAAGGTTCGTTGTATTTGCCGGGAAGTCGATAGGGGCACCGAAGTAACCGAAAGCTTCATCCCAGTGGTGTTCCATTTTAGTACCTTCACCCGGGGTTACCGTTGTGTTGTCTACTGCAGGGCCGATCTTCAAATCAGTCAGGTAACCTTCTACAGCCTGGTTATAGAAAACAGCACCCATCAAACCTTTGGCAATTACCTGTGCATACTCAACACCGTTGGCATCTACTAAGTACTTTTTGTTATCGGCAGTAGTAAGTATACCGGCTGTACCGTTGCTGGCAACAGCACCCGCTGACTGGCTGGCAGTGGCTACGGCATCAAAAAAGCCTTCAAAAGTAGTTTGCGCTGTAGCTATAGTCTTATCTTTCAGTTGCTTTCCGGAAGTGTTCAGGCTGGCATCAGCAAAAGGTGCGTTGGCATTTGCATACATATTGCGCATTACCTGTGCATCTAGTACCTCACCCGTATGGCCTCTTTTTATATAAGCATCCAGTTCACCAAGCATGGCAATACGTGCAGTCTGGCCGCTATAGTTTACATTCTGGAAGTTATAAGTGGTAGGTACATTATAAGAAATGTTGTCGTCACCATCCTCGGAGCAGGAGGTTAGCATAACGCTGGCAGCAACAGCAGCTAGGGCAAAAGTTCTATATTTGAAGAAGTTAAGCATGTGTAAGGTGTGTTTTGTTTATTTAGACTTATTTTAAATAGTGATGCAAAGCTAAAACGCATACGTACATCAGGCAAGAGTTATTTAGAATAATTTTAAATAAGTCTGCAATTAAATGATAACAACAGGTGTAGGAAGGCAGGCGTATGCAACCCTGTTAAATTTGTATTTGTATAGATAAGTAGCCCTTCCGTATATTTAAGAGTAATTGGTATTGCGGCTTAGTTTTTGAGCTGCTACTACACAGACACACAAAGAACTATGAGTAAAATGGAGCACAGCGAAGAAAGGAAGAACATCCGTAATTCGTCTATTCAGATAAAATTGCCACTTTTTATTGCGTTGGCACTAGTGGCAGGCGTACTGATCGGGGCAAATACTTTCTCACCATCCACAAACAACCCGCAGGACACTGCCAAAAGCTACCTGAAGTTCCGCGACATACTAAGTTATATAGACCGCGACTATGTAGATACTGTAGATGTAGAAGCGCTGACAGACCATGCCATTACCGAAATGCTGGAAAAACTGGATCCGCACACGTCTTACATTCCAGCTAAAGATATGGCGATGGCCCGCTCGTACCTGGAAGGCGACTTTGAAGGCATAGGCGTGGAGTTCAATATTTTTAAGGATACTATTTATGTGATAACCCCGCTGAGTGGCGGGCCATCGGAAGCGGCTGGTTTGCTGTCCGGCGATAAGATCATTAAAGTAGATGGCGAAACTGTAGCCGGAACCGGCATTACCAACGAAGGTGTGTTCAAGCGCCTGCGCGGCAAAAAGGGCTCAAAAGTAAATATCAGTGTTATGCGCGGCAGCAACTCTAAGCTACTGCCATTCACTATTCAGCGCGATAAGATACCAACTGTATCGGTTGATGTGAGCTACATGGTTGGTGATAAGACAGGCTACATAAAAGTGAGCCGTTTCTCAGCCAATACCTTTGAGGAATTTAAGCAGGCGCTTATTGGTCTTAAAAAGAAAGGAATGAACCAGCTTATACTGGACCTGCGCGGAAACCCGGGCGGTTACATGGACCACGCTACCCGCATGGCCGACGAGTTTCTGGCTGGCAACAAACTACTGGTTTACACCGATGGCAAAGGCACACGCTACGACTCTAAAAGTTTTGCCCGCACCAAAGGCGATTTCGAGAATGGTGCCCTGATCATTTTGCTGGATGAAGGCAGCGCATCTGCTTCCGAAATTGTGGCAGGCGCCATACAGGACAACGACCGCGGGCTTATAGTTGGTCGCCGGTCGTTTGGGAAAGGCCTGGTGCAAATGCCGATCCCGCTGAACGATGGTTCAGAGCTGCGCTTAACTATATCCAGGTACTACACACCAAGCGGTCGTTCTATTCAGAAATCCTATAAAAACGGTACCGAAGAGTATGCCAAAGACATGCTTAACCGATTGGAAAGCGGCGAGTATTTTCACCCGGACAGCAGTCTGTTTGTAGATTCGCTGAAGTATAAGACCGAAAAAGGCCGTATAGTTTATGGCGGTGGCGGTATTATGCCCGATGTGTTTGTGCCACGCGATACAACCGAATTCTCGGAGTATCTGAGCCAACTATACAACAAGAACGTGATGCGTGAATATGCCCTAGCCTACTATAAGAACAACCAGAAACAGTTGGAGAAAATGAGCTTTGCGCAGTTTAAGAAGTCGTTTGATGTGACGGACAAAATGCTGAAGGATATGGTGGCACTGGCCGGTAAAAGCGATGTAGCATATAATGCCGAGCAGTTTAACCGTTCTAAAAACCTGATCCGCAATAACTTGAAAGCTTTTATTGCACGCAGCGTGTATGGAAATGCTGGTTTCTTTCCGGTGCTGCACGAGTCTGACGAAGAGTTCCAGGCGGCGCTAAAGCAGTTTGGCCGGGCACAGAAACTTGCTAAAGGTGGCGTGTAAAAGTACTGTCGCGGATATTTGTACATTTGTAAAGCTCTCAACTATAAGTTATACCTTAAATAAAGCTATAGCGCATGCCATTTTATTATAAACTGGGAGAGATCCCTCAAAAAAGACACACGCAGTTCCGGCAGCCGGATGGCAGCTTATATGCCGAGCAGCTGGTGGGTACACTGGGTTTCAGTGGCGTTTCGTCGTTGCTGTACCATATAAACCCGCCAACCAAAATAAGCCGCATCGATGAGCCAGTGCCATTTAAGCCGAAAGTTGCCGAAGGTATAAAACTGGCGCCACACCACCTGCGCACGCTAAACCTGGAAGTTACCGGTACCGATTACCTGGATGCACGAAAAACCGTGATGCTCAACAACGATGTGGATATCAGTATCTGCAACCCGAGTGAGCGCGAAATGAACTACTACTATAAAAATGCAGCCAGCGACGAGGTAGTTTTTGTGCACGATGGCAGCGGCGACCTGCTTACCCAGATGGGTCGCATTCCGTTTAAACCCGGCGATTACCTGGTTATTCCGCGCACGGTTATTCATAAATTCCGGTTCGACGAAGGCCAGACAAGATTGCTTATTATTGAAAGCCACAGCCCTGTAGAAACGCCGCGCCGCTACCGTAACCACTTCGGTCAGTTGCTGGAGCACTCGCCGTTCTGTGAGCGCGACATGCGCCCGCCGGTAGAACTGGTAACGGAAACTGAGAAAGGCGAGTACCGTGTGCAGATCAAAAAAGAAGGTTATCTGCACCAGTATTACTATGAGTTCAGCCCGTTTGATGCGGTTGGTTGGGATGGTTACTTTTTCCCGTATGCTTTCTCGATCTATGATTTTGAACCAATAACGGGCCGCGTGCATCAGCCGCCTCCCGTACACCAGACCTTCGAGGCGCATAACTTCGTGATCTGTTCGTTTGTGCCAAGGCTTTTTGATTATCACCCGCTGGCTATACCTGCGCCATACAACCACTCCAACGTAGACTCTGATGAGGTGCTATACTATGTGGAAGGTGATTTTATGAGCCGCAAAGGCGTAGACAGGGCATCGTTTACGGTGCATCCGGGCGGTATTCCGCATGGTCCGCATCCGGGCACAGTAGAGGCAAGTATCGGCAAAAAGGAAACACACGAATATGCTGTGATGATCGATACCTTTAAGCCATTGCACCTGACCGAATACGCCGTAGACCTGATGGATAAAAATTACCCGATGAGCTGGAGCGAAGACCACCCGACCAATGGCCCGCGTGCAGCTGATATGATGGATTAATACAATTATTTTTTATTAAATTTGCGGCAGGTGTAGTTAGCGCAAGCTATTATGCCTGCCGCATTTATATTTCATATTATTTTATTTAAACCTTATTGTCTTATGAAGCGCATATTTTTTGCCCTTGCAGTGCTTTTAACTTTTGCTATAACTGCCTGCGATAAAATTGATGATCTGTTAACTTTTTATATCAACGAAGAGACAACTATAGTTGTAGAATCTAACTTCCCGATAGGCCTGGTAGCTTTTGACCCTGTAACCATACCTACTAACTCTGAAGAAACATTTAAGAACAACAATACACGCGCAGAACTGGTTAAAGATGTAACACTGAACAAGCTGACTTTAAGTATTCCGGAAGAAGAAGGAGCTGACTTTGATTTCCTGAAAAAGATAGAGATATACATAGCAGCAGATGGGCTGGATGAAGTGAAGGTTGCCTACCTGGAGGACGTGCCCATGAATGTGAAAACGCTGAACATGAACCTGACAAACGCCAAGTTGGACGAGTACCTTAAAAAAGACAGCTACACGGTGCGTACCCGTGCAGAACTGCGAAGCTCTGTTGTGAGCGATGTAAATGTTAAGGCTGCTATGCGCTTTAAAGTAACCGCTGATCCTATTTAATGCACGTACTGCCAATGAGAATATCCGAGAAAAATAAGCTGGAGAAGATCATTATAGTAGGAGACCGGGTACTTATTAAGCCAAAATCATCGCGGGAGCAAACCAAGAGCGGTCTGTACCTGCCACCCGGCGTGCAGGAAAAAGAGAAAGTACAGGAAGGCTACATAATGCGCGTTGGCCCCGGCTACCCCATACCTGCCGACTATAGTTTAGATGAAGAAGACTGGGACGAGGACAAGGAAGACGTGCGCTACATACCGTTACAGGCCAAAGAAGGCGACCTGGCCATTTACCTGCAACGCGATGCCATTGAGATAAACTATATGGGCGAAAAATACTTTATAGTTCCGCAGTCGGCAGTGCTGATGCTGGTTCGCGAAGAGGACCTATAGTTTATAGTTACAACCTATCTAAAGCCACGCAGCAATGTGTGGCTTTTTTATTTTATAGTTTATGCCTACCCCAAGCAACTATTTATATGTTTGCTGCATCTTTATCTCATTAAGGTTACAAAGGGCATCAGGCAATACTTTACATTTGTACCTTGATTTAAATTGTACGCGCTATTAAACTATGAAAAACCATTTACAAGCAACTCTGTTACGTGCATTTTGTTGCTGCTTATTATGCTTGCCAGGCCTGCAAACGATGGCGCAGGCAACCAAAAAATCCCAGCCTGCAGTTGTAAAAAAAGAACTGGCAGCGCTTCGTATCACTACTTCTCCTAAAATTGATGGCGTGCTGGATGAGCCCGAATGGCAGCAAGCCCAGATCGCATCAGAATTTATCCAGAACAGGCCAACTCCGGGACCAAAAGAAAAGCATAAAACCGAAGTACGTGTTATGTATGATGACGCTGCTATTTATATAGGCGCTATTATGCACGATGTGTCGCAGGATAGTATTTTAAAGCAGCTTGGCAAGCGCGATGATTTTGGAAATACAGACTTCTTCGGTGTTTTCCTGGATACTTATAATGACCAGATAAACGGCTTTGGCTTTTTCACGACCCCGGCAGGTGTGCAGTTAGATGCCCGCTACTCATCTAACGGGGAAGACTTTAGCTGGAATGCTGTTTGGGAGAGCAATGCAAGTCTGCAGGGCAACAGCTGGGTAGCCGAGTTCAAAATTCCTTATTCAGCCATACGTTTCAGCAGCAAGCCAGAGCAGTTGTGGGGCCTTAACTTTATGCGTAACCGCCAGTCCACGCGCCAGGGTTATTTCTGGAACCACGTAGAGCCTGCCATCGATGGTTTCGTGAACCAATGGGGCAAACTGACAGGCCTTAAAAATATAGAAGCGCCGCTGCGCTTATCCTTCACTCCATATGTCTCGGCCTACGCCGAAACTATACCCCAGATACAGGAAGGCAGCACTGAAGATGTAAGCTATCGCAGCGACTATAATTTTGGTGGCGGTATGGATGTGAAGTATGGAATTAATGATGCCTTTACCCTGGATATGACTCTGATCCCGGATTTCAGCCAGGTGCAGTCTGATAACCAGGTGCTGAACCTGAGCCCGTTTGAAGTACAGTTTAACGAGAACCGGCCATTTTTTATGGAAGGTACAGAGCTGTTTAATAAAGGCAACTTCTTTTACTCCAGAAGGATAGGAGGAATGCCCATTAACTTTCTTAACCGTGATGCAGAAGAAGAGCTGGGCAATAAGATCATCGATAACCCACTGGAAACGAAGATGCTTAACGGTACAAAGATATCAGGTCGTACAGAATCAGGGTTAGGTGTTGGGGTGTTTAATGCTATAGTTGGCCGGCAGTTTGCCACCCTGGAGAATAGCGAAGGCATCAGGTTTAAAAAAGAAACGCAGCCGCTTACCAACTATAATGTCTTTGTCCTGGACCAGTCGCTTAAGAACAACTCTTACGTAACTCTGATCAACAACAATGTTATGCGCCAGGGCAGCACTTATGATGCAAACCTGACAGGGCTCCTCTTTAAGTTTGCGAATAAGAAAAACACATACGCCATAGATGGTAAAGCAGCTCTGAGCCAGAAATACTTATCCGATAGCACTGCGCTGGGCCACACCTACCGCATCGGGTTAAGCAAGATAAGTGGTAACTTCCAGGTTTATGGTTCGCATACAGTTATATCCGATACCTATGATCCTAATGACCTGGGTATCTTGTTCGTGAACAACTCGATGGAAGAGAACCTGCAGTTCAACTATAATATTTACCAGCCTTTCTGGAAGTTCCTGAACATGTATACCAACATTGGCGCAATTTATGCGCGCAGGTATGAACCGGATGCCTTCCAGAACTTCGTGATATATGGTAACCTTAACACCACTACAAAAGGTTTTACAAGCCTTGGAATGTTCTTTAACGTTGAGCCGGTAGTAACTTACGACTTTTTTGAACCACGTGTAAACGGTTGGTACTATGCGTTCCCGACAAATAATAATGTTGGCGGATACATCTCTTCTGACTACCGCAAAAAGCTTGCATTGGATGTAAGTGGTAATTATCGTTGGTTTGATGAAAATAACAGGCAAAGTGTTAGTTATTCCATATCGCCAAGATACCGCGTAAATGATAAACTGATGTTCGTGTATAGCTATGACCGTAGTGTGCGCATGGATGATATGGGCTTTGCCAGAACATTTATGGACCCGAACGGCGACGACCCTAACAGTGAGCGTGTAGTGGTATTTGGCCTGCGTGATGTGAATGCCACTACCAGCACGCTTACCGGCAGCTATAGTTTCAACAACAAAATGTCGGTATCGTTGCGGGCGCGCCATTACTGGTCTAAGGCAGAGTATTCTAAGTTTTACCGTTTGGCAACCGATGGCAGCTTAAGCCCAGATACTTACCCAAGTGGCTACAACGGCAGGTTTGAAGATGCTGACCACAACCGAAACTTCAATGCCTTTAACATTGATATGATCTACTCGTGGTGGTTTGCGCCTGGTAGCGAAATAAGCATCGCCTGGAAGAACGCCATCATGGAGGATCAAAGCAGTGTAGTGCCACGTTACCTGGATAACTTTACCAACACCATATCATCACCGCAGAACAACAGTATTTCAGTTAAAGTATTGTACTACATCGATTACCTTACCCTGAAAAACAAATTTGGCAAAGGCAGATCGTAAAAGGCAAACTATAGTTGAAACTAATTCAGAACTATAGTTCAGCGCTGATATTTTCCTGTAAATGACTCTAAACAAAAAAGGCTCTGAATTATCAGAGCCTTTTTTGCTGGGTTATAGTTTAGAGCATGTTTAAAATTCATCTTTTGCACTGCAAACCAACCATAAAGGAACCTGACTTCATCTTTTTATCACCACGTAGCGCTGCTATGCGGCTCTAAAAACATTTCGCCAGAACCCTTCCTGTCTGACTCTCACATGCAAAAACGAAATTTAAACATGCTCTTAGCTTAATGCTGTACTATTATTCGTTTTACAATTACTTCGTCATTCCTCTGTATGCGTAGCAGGTACATTCCCGACGCTGCAGAAGATAGATCTATCTGGCCTTCGTACTGACCGTTATAGTTGGTTATAGTGCCATTGCGCAGGGTGTTGCCCAGCATATCATAAACCGTAAAGGTTACCACATCCTCCAGGGCAAGCTCACCTTCTACTATAAAGATACCCGTACTTGGGTTAGGCGATACTACAAACTCTTTTCCTAATACAGCTTTTTGCGGCTTGTAAGAGAAATTATACAGCTCCGACCTGTCTGATACGCAACCGTCTTTCTGTATTTCAACCGTGTATTCACCGCTCTCCTGAGGAGAGAACTCCTGTGCAGTAGCGCCAACTATAGCTGTGCCGTTCAGGTACCATTGGTTGCCTTCAGTAGCGCTGGAACGTAACGTTAGGCCCTGTCGGGTAACTACCGGCTGCGCAAGTGGCTCTGTGCCTCTAACCTGTACCTCCGTACGCTCACTCTTACAACCCAGGGCTTTCACTTTAAGGTCGTAGAAGTAATAATAGTAGGTGTTGGTTTCGGTGGTGGCAGAGTTACCGGTTATCAAAAACACATTTGGTATGCCTAACGGGTAAGGTACGTTTGCCTGGTTGTTTCTGTAAATGGTAGCATCCTCGTCGTAAGAAATAGCGATTCTATAGTCACCGGCCTCCGGTAGTGTTAAACCCAGGTAATACACCTGGCCCTGGTCTGTCGGGTCGTTAGGCTGCGGGCCTTTAGCCGGGTTAGACTGAGTGGCTGTTACTTCCAGTTTTCTTTCAGATACCTGTACGTTATCCTTATTATACACCGTGAACGTGATCTTACCCCTATGGCCGATATATAACCTGGCGCTTTCCAGCATCATCGGGGCATAGGCTTTTACAAGCACGTCCGGAGAGAACTGGTTATAACCACCCAGCGGCAGATCAGACTTCTTCTTATAACCTGCTGTTCCACTGAAGTCGTTGAGGGCGGCAAACATTTTGGTGCCAATACTTTCTTTAGGCAACTGTAACTGATTTCCGGCTGCTACAGGGTTTGTAGCAGTAGCCGACGTATACCAGTAGATCGTGCCATTGCCTGAGCCTGTTAAAGAATAGTTAGGCGTATCGCCACAACGGAAAACAGAAGCTTCCGGTGCCGGTTCAGGGTTCGGAACAGTAAAGCTGGCACTTATGGTATTGTTACCCACCTGCGAATCGCCCTGTAACGATGTTACAGCCTCCAGCTCGTAAGATGCGCCGGATTCGGTAGCAAATGAAGTAAGGGTTAGCTCAGCCTCACGCGACGGATTTATAGTTCCTTTGTAAACACCAGTAAGCTGTGATATCTCTGTTCCGTTTTTGCGCACTTTTACAGTTACCGGTATGTCGCTTATTGGTAGCGCACCGTTGTTGCGGATCTTTACAGTGATAGCTTGTTCCGGTGTGGCGCAAACGGACTGGCCAGCTGTACTTACCAGTACAGTTTCAATGTCCTTTGCAGGTTTGCTAAGCTGTACCACATAATCCTGGGTTTCGCCTTTGGCGTATGTGCCACACGGGCTAACACTTGCTGCATCTGTCGTTTCAGATAACACGATACGCATACGTACCTTAATACCTGTTTTAGCTGTTGCTGGCGCTTTAATGGCCGCTGTTATAGTTGTGTTGTCTGTTATTATTCCTGATGCTGCCACCTGTTCTCCGGCATCTGCAAAGCTTCCGTTGCTGTTCCAGTCTATAAACACCTTCGCAATTTTGCTTGCATTTGTAGTGCACGTAGCTGGCGTTATAGCTATAGTTCTGGTCTGGCCGCTTTCCAGTGTAAACTGGTTTTCGGTGAAGTTGCTGTATGTGGTACAGCCAGGCGTACGTGCCGGCGATATCTTAGTGCCGTCTATCAATACGCTTTCTATGCTGGCACCCTGGTCTGATGTTGGGGCAGAAGTGCAGTAAGCTGTGCCGCCAATGCCACTGGCAACTATAGAATATGCCTGCGGAGCCTTTACAAGCGTACCTTTGTGGCGGATCTCTACTCTGTATGTTTCGCCGGGGATAGCATTTGCAATAAGTACCTGCTCTACGTTGTCAAGTTTGTTATCGCCAGGCGTAGCCGGGCTGGCAGGAGTGGCGGGGTTCATGGTCCAGGGCTGGTAGCTTGTTCCGTTGCGGCTTATGCGCAGGTCCAGGTCATTTACCAGGCGTGGTGTTCTGTTGTTTAAAAGGTTAGATGGCACCGGCGATGCTTCCGGGTCCGTCCAGGAAATAGTAACCACAAGCGGGCCTTCACCTGAAGCTACTACATCGAAACCATACACCTC
This sequence comes from Pontibacter populi, assembly GCF_040278685.1. NCBI lineage: Bacteria > Pseudomonadati > Bacteroidota > Cytophagia > Cytophagales > Hymenobacteraceae > Pontibacter > Pontibacter populi. Next base: position 55,673 of record NZ_JBEOKT010000005.1, on the reverse strand, counting down.
GCTGTTCTGTAACTGGCGCTCAGCCAGCAGGTGTTTGGCGTTTGGAGTTGCTTTAGCACCTGAGATAACCGTTGCTGCACGGGCCATGTTCAATAATCCCCAGCCATAAATATAGTCAGGGCCAGGGGCTTGTCCTGCTTCATCGGCAGTATGTATAACAAGCCCTTTAAGCGTAGCTGCGCGCATTATGCTGCCACTCTTTACATTAGAATAGTGCTCCTGCAATAATAGTAACGACCCGGATACATTTGGCGCTGCCATTGATGTACCGCTGAACTGTGCATAAGCGGTATTGTTGGTGCCAACAGAAGACATTACATCTACACCATTCCCTACAATATCCGGTTTAATACGGCCATCATCGGTTGGTCCCCAGCTACTGAAACCAGAGATTTGTACATCAGAAGCCTGGATATAGCCGTTGGCGATCGGGTTTACAGCGCCAACTGTAAGTATATTTTTAGCATTGCCATAGGTCGAGATAATATCGTACCCGTCGTTGCTGCTCAGGTCTTCGCTGCGCGAGTTTATAAGGGTAAAAGCGCCGCTGCTGCTGCGCTGGTAATATGGCAGACCCGGAGCAGGGCCGTTCTCGTTACGGTTATTGCCCGCCGACTTAACTATAAGGTAAAAAGGTGCCTCATACGCGATCTGGTCCCAACGCGCTGTGCTGTTGTCATAAAAGCCAAATCTATAGTCTTCGGTAGCACTGATAGCCGGGTTGCCCCACCATTCCCAGTTAGGATCTGCGGCAGTACCTTTCCTGTCGGAGTTAAAGCGCCAGCCGGTAATAGAGCCATACGAGTGGTTCGAGATCAGGAGGTCTTTAGCGGCAGTTGCCATTTCAGAAACATCGCTGTTAAAATCGTATGCGGCCAGCATTTTAGCTTCGTAGGCCATGCCTTTTGCCTGCTTGTTAACCCCTGTCGCGATCATGGTTCCGGCTACGTGTGTAGCGTGGTCATCTACCTGCGATGGTTTGTCTTTCTGCTCTACACGGCCTGTCAGCTCCTGGTGTGTTTCGCGTACTTTGCCGCCATCCCAGAGGCCAAGTTTATTTGCTACGGCATTACCTGCGCCACTCAGCGTAAGACCCAGGGAGCCACCAGCCCAGAGTTGATCGGTACCAACTGTAGCTGCCGCACGCGCGTTGTTATAGGTAATGTAGTAAATGGGCATCCCCTGTGAGTCGAGGCCCTGTAAAGAAATGCGGGTACCGTCAGGATAAGCCTTTTCAATGACCCAGCCTTGTGCTTGTGCCAGTTTAAGTGCTTTGGCTCTGTTCGCTTTATAATCTTTTGATGCAGCAGAGGCAATTTTGTCCAGCTTTTTAAAGTTTGTGCGGACTTGTGTTTGTTGGGCAATTGCCGAGGTGGTCGTAGCCAGGGAGATAACTGCGAGCCAGAGGCTTAATCTTTTCATAAACTGGTAAAAGTGGTAGTCATATAGTTTCTCAAGTTACTACTTAAGCTTCAGAAAGCCAAAGTTGTTCCTGCTAAGGTATAATTTTTTTGAGTGGATTATAACAAAGGTTGTATGAGGCCGGCTAAATAAAAAAGCACCGGTAGTAGCCGGTGCTTTTTTATTACTATAGTTAGCAGGTTTTATCTGCGGATAAACTGGGCGTATTCTTTCGCAAAATAAGTAAGAATAACATCAGCACCGGCGCGTTTTATACTTGTCAGTACCTCTACCATCGCTTTTTCGCCATCTATCCAACCATTCTGGGCAGCTGCTTTTACCATGGCATACTCGCCACTGATGTTGTAGGCTGCAATTGGCAGGTGAGAGTTTTCGCGCAGCAGTTTAATGATATCTAAGTAAGCTAAGGCTGGTTTCACCATCAAAAAGTCTGCACCTTCCTGGGTATCCAGTTCGGCTTCTATAAGGGCTTCGCGGCTGTTGGCGAAGTTCATCTGGTAAGTTTTTTTGTCGCCTTTTTTAGGAGCAGAGTCCAGGGCATCGCGGAACGGACCGTAGAAAGAGCTGGCATACTTGGCTGTGTAGCTCATAATACCCACTTTGTTATAACCGGCATCATCCAGCACTTTACGGATATAGCCAACACGGCCATCCATCATATCCGAAGGGCCAACTATATCGGTACCGGCCTGAGCCTGCACTAATGCCATCTTGCCTAACACTTCCAGGGTTTCGTCGTTCAGGATTTCGCCGTTCTCAACTATACCATCATGGCCATCCGAACTATAAGGGTCCAGGGCAACGTCGGTCATCAAAACTACATCCGGGAAATTCTTCTTTATCTCGCGTATGGCTCTCGGGAACAGGCCGTCCGGGTTATGGCTTTCGGTGGCCATTTTATCTTTAAGCTGCTCAGGAATGCTGGCAAACGGGGCAAAAGCTTTCACACCCAACTCTACGCAGCTATTCACTTCTTCTAAAAGGGTATCTATAGAGAAGCGGTTAATGCCGGGCATCGAGCTGATCTCTATTTTCTTATTCTGGCCTTCAATTATAAATAGCGGAAAAATGAAGTCGTTCAGGCCCAGGGTAGTTTCTTCCACCATGTTCCGGATAACTTCGCTCTGTCGGTTACGACGTGGTCTTCTTGTCATCATATCTATAGCTGATAAATATAAAAAGCGTGTAAATCAATGTACTGCAAAGGTACGGTTTAATTGCTGATTGTTGAATTGTTGAATGGCTGAAATCCAATGGCAGCACAAAAACAGTAGGTGGTAAGCATTTGTTATAAACTATAAAAGCGACACCGGGGCGTCGCTTTTATAGTTTATAATGGAAAGCTATAGTTGCTTAGAAGCTCATCAGAACAGACTCTATAATATCGCAGCACTCGTGTAGTTGCTCTTCGGTAATAACCAGCGGTGGTGCAAAACGGATAATGTCTCCGTGGGTTGGTTTGGCTAACAGGCCTTTCTCCATTAATAACACACACACATCCCAGGCAGTGCGGCCGTCAACAGTTGGCTCTATCACAACAGCATTTAAAAGGCCGCGACCACGAACTATAGTTACCAGTTCCGGGCGCTCCATTTTTATCTGCTCCATGCGCTGACGGAAGATGTGGCCTAGCTTGTTTGCGTTCTCAGTCAGGTTCTCGTCTTTAATAACATCAAGGGCTGCCATGGCAACGGCTGCGGCCAATGGGTTGCCGCCAAATGTAGAACCGTGCTCGCCTGGCTGTATGCACAACATGATATCATCATTCGCCAACACACACGAAACCGGAAGCACACCACCTGACAAAGCTTTGCCCAGGATCAGGATATCGGTTTTTACATCATCGTAATAAGTGGCTAGTAATTTACCGGTACGGCCAATTCCTGTCTGTATCTCATCGGCCATGAACAGCACATTATACTCCTTGCACAACGCATGACATTTAGCAAGGTAACCTTCATCCGGAACCATGACACCGGCCTCGCCTTGTATCGGCTCTACCAGGAAACCGCAAACGTTCGGGTTCTCTTTCAGGGCCAGCTCCAGTGCATCAGTGTCGTTGTAAGGAATTACTTTGTAGCCCGGCATATATGGGCCGAAACCTTTAGTAGAGTCAGGGTCGGTAGAGAAGGAGATGATACCAGTAGTGCGGCCATGAAAGTTATGCTCCACAACTATAATCTCAGCGGAGTTTGGTGCCAGTCCTTTTTTAGTGTAGCCCCACTTGCGCGCCAGTTTTATAGCAGTTTCTACGGCCTCGGCACCCGAGTTCATGTACAGGGCTTTGTCGTAACCAAAAAACTCGCAGATGTGCTTTTCAGCTATGCCCAGTTTATCGTTATAAAATGCCCTGGAGGTAAGCGTGAGTTGCTGTGCCTGCTCGGTAAGTGCGTTTATGATGCGCGGGTGGCAGTGGCCCTGGTTTACGGCGCTGTATGCCGACAGGAAATCGTAATAGTGTTTGCCTTCTACGTCCCAAAGGTGCACGCCTTCGCCACGGGTAAGTACAACAGGCAGCGGATGGTAGTTGTGAGCGCCATATTTATGCTCGATGTCTATGGCTTCCTGGCTCGATGAAATAGTATGTGTGTTCATAGTTTTATAAGGTAAGCTCTTGTTTGGGCGCGGGTATACCTTTGCCGTTATACTTTTACATAAAAAAAAGTTAATTGTTGTAAATGTAGCAAAACCCGCCCTCAATTAAAACTACGACTGCTTATGCGCGAGGTGCCTGACGCAGGTAACGGCCAACTATAGCTTCAAACTCATCGGGAGCATATTCTGCGTAGGTGTCTGTCATTATTCCAAGTTTGTTATCCTGCGTCCTGAATCCATATATTTCCCGGTGGCCTGTTGTGTCGTGCGCTTTTACGTGGTGATGCTCCAGTAGTGTAAGTTGGGCAGGAGAGATGGGGATGGAAAGTTCGGGGCAGAAAAGTTGGTGCTGCTGTATAGTAAAGGTGTTTACGAATCCGCGGGCGCGCATATCAGCAATGGCATCGGTAAGTGTATGGTAAGTAGGCATAAGCTGATGGGTTAAAGTAAAGAAAAGATTAGCATGACTATATTATAGTATAACGCCTGGGAGGGCTTAGGCAGTACTATAGGCTTGTGATTTTGGCTAACGCATCATATTTGCAGATATTTGTAAGCAATAGATAAGCAAAAAGGAAATGCAGCCGCTAAAAGAAGGAGAAGATTATTATTTGAATGAGCAGGGGCTGATGGTCTTTACGGCAAAATACCACCTGAAACGTGGCTATTGCTGCCAGAACGGATGCCGCCACTGCCCCTATGGTTTCCGGAAAAAGCAATCTGAAACTGATGAGAACAAAGACAAACGATAGCCCAACTATAAAACTATGATACAGCTCGTTGGTATCCCCACTTTTGCAGGTGCCCTTTACCCCGGCACCGAAGAAACACCGGCAGCTTTGCGAAAACATGATTTAAAAGAAACAATAGAAAAGTCGGGTATTAACGTTTCTGATTTCGGGGATGTAGCCTTACCTGCTGACCTGCCACGGCACAACATAGCCCCGGTGCGTAACTGGCCAGCTCCGCGCATGGTCTGGGAAATTATAGTGGAGCAGGGCATCAAGTGGTTCGATCCTGAAAAGTTCTCATTGCTACTGGGCGGCGATTGCAGTATAGTTGTTGGCGTAGCGGATCATCTGGCAAAACTGTACGGAGATAAGCTATATATATTGGTTGTAGATGCCCATGTGGATGTGGTAAAACCTGAGCCAGATGTGTGCATTGGCGCTGCAGCCATGGGACTATGGTTTTTAACAAATGAGAACCTGTTCTGGACAAAGCCCGCAACTATAAATCCGAGCGAAATTACTGTACTTGCCTGCCAGAATGTGCCAACTGAAACCTACGGCATTCAAACTATAACCCTGGATCAACTACGCAATAACCTGCAGCAAACTATAGCAACTGTCCTCTCCGGTATTCCTGTGGATGGGAAGATCCTGATCCATTTTGACGTGGACAGTGTTTGCCAAAACGAAATGCCAGCTGCGTATGCCCCCAGCGAAACCGGCCTAACTATAGCTGAGGTTCGCGAACTGCTGACCTGCCTTGTAGCAGATTCACGAACTATAGCCATGGAAGTAACAGAATTTTCGGCAGTGAAAGATACGGCTGGTAGTAATGCACGGAGCCTGAATAAATTGCTTGCAGACAGTTTAAGAGATGGACTAAAAGAGCGGAAATTACAGACAGAGCCGGAAACTATAGTTATAAAGTAGCAAGAACAAACCAAGAATAAAAGCAGCTCAGGCGCTTAGAAAGGGTGATTGCATAAAAATATTCACTATGGCTTTGACATTGTGTATCATTTTGTTGATATTTGCACCCCTATTGAAATAATTTAGAAGATAATACAAGATGGCACGAGTTTGCGACCTAACCGGTAAAAGACCTCAAGTAGGAAATAACGTATCACACGCTAACAATAAAACGAAGCGTAGATTTTATCCAAACCTTCAGAAGAAGCGTTTCTACATCCCTGAAGAGGATGCATGGATCACTCTGAAAGTTTCTACTTCAGCTTTAAGAACTATCAACAAGAATGGTATCACTGCTGTTCTTAACAAAGCAGTAGAGCAAGGCTATATCCTGTACTAATGGCCGCCTTCCGGCTATGCGTGCTGCTTGTTTGGGCAACTATAACAGCTGCCACGGCACAGTCGCGTATATCACCGGACAAGCCATCTGATACATTAGATAAAGAATTTCACCGGCAACGGAGAGAGCAATTGCGTAAGCAGTTACCAGCTCGCTCCGTTGCCGTTTTCTTTACTTCCCCGGTCCGCAATCGTGCAAACGATGTGGATTACTACTACCATCCGGATCCTGATTTCTATTACCTGACCGGTTACACCGAGCCAAACGCTGTGCTTATAGTTTATGCCGAGCCACAAACTATAAACGGCAAGCAGGTGCAGGACCTTCTGTTCGTGCAGCCTAACGACCCACAGGCCGAACTATGGAACGGCAAACGCCTGGGCGTTGAAGGTGCCGCCACAACACTTGGTGTTGCTACCCAACCAAATACTTCCTTCCAGAAATTCCAGTTCAGTAAAGACCTGCAGAAGGCCTATATAAAGCCGTTGCCTGCTGATGTGCGCGACAACGAGCGCGATAATGCCGACCTCTATAGTTTGCTGGAGCAGTTCAACGCTAAAAACCTGACTACTGATGCGCGAGCATTAGAAATGGTGATGGGCCAGTTGCGCGAACAGAAAACTCCTGAAGAACTCGAACTGCTGCGCAAAGCCGTAACGATATCGGCAATGGGTCAGATTGAAGTGATGAAAGCGATGAAGCCGAATATGTCGGAACTGGAGATACAGGGCTTGCATGAATTTGTGCACAACAAGTATGGCGCACAGCATGTAGGCTACCCATCTATAGTTGGGGCCGGCAACAACGGCTGTGTGCTGCATTACATCGAGAGCGCCAAGCCAAGCATAACAAACAATGAGCTGGTGTTGATGGACGTGGGAGCAGAATACAAAGGCTACACTGCCGACGTAACCCGAACTATACCAGCCAACGGCAAATTTTCTCCGGAGCAAAAGGCTATTTACGAACTGGTTTTAAAAGCGCAGGATGCCGGTATTGAACAGTGCAAAGTAGGTAACCAGTTTATGGCTCCCGGCCAGGCTGCCCAGGAAGTTATTGCAGATGGCCTTGTAAAACTGGGAATCATTAAAAATAAAGCTGATGTGCGTCGTTATTTCCCGCACGGCACGTCGCATTACTTAGGCCTCGATGTGCACGATGCCGGCACCTATGGCCCGTTTAAGCCTAATACGGTTATAACAGTAGAGCCCGGGATTTATATACCAGAAGGCAGCCCCTGCGACAAAAAGTGGTGGGGGATAGGCGTTCGCATCGAAGATGATATCCTGATCACAGAGAAAGGCTGGGAAAACTTGTCTGAACTTGCTCCGCGCACTGTAGCGGATATCGAGAAAATGATGGCGCAGCCTAGCGCGTTGGATGATTTTAAGCTGCCGGAAATCAAGTAAATTGAACTATAAACCGTGTTTTAGCGCATTTTAAACTATAGTTTTATCGTCTAACGCTGAACTTTAGAAGAAAATTTATAGTTTGTTTGTAGTTAAGAATTTAAGATTCTATATTTGCAGTCCCAAATAAAAAATTACGAGAGAGATGGCTAAAAAAGCAAAAGGTAATAGAATCCAGGTGATTATGGAGTGCACAGAGCATAAAACTTCTGGCATGCCTGGAACTTCAAGGTACATCACTACCAAAAACAGAAAGAATACGGCTGAGCGTTTAGAGCTTAAGAAGTATAACCCGGTGTTGAAAAAAGTAACTGTACATAAAGAAATTAAATAACCATGGCTAAGAAGGTAGTTGCAACCCTAAAGACCGCCACAGGTAAAGACTGGGCAAAAGTGATCAAAGCCGTTAAGTCGCCAAAAACTGGTGCTTACAGCTTTAAAGAAGAAATGGTTCCTGTTGATAAAGTGCAGGAAGTTCTTGCAAAGTAATACAAGCCTACTCTACTATTTAGATAGATAACACGAAGAAGTCCCTGCATTGGGACTTTTTTAGTATATTACCGTTTCACCGCTAAAGCTTACCCAACAAAAACGCAGCATGGGAATTTTTGACTTTTTCAGTAAAGAGAAGAAAAAGGAATCGCTGGACAAAGGGCTGGAGAAAACCAAAGACAGCTTTTTTGGCCAACTGAGCAAAGCCGTTATAGGTAAATCTACTGTTGATGTAGAAGTGCTGGACGAGCTGGAAGAAATTCTGGTGCATGCCGATGTAGGCGTTGAAACCACCGTAAAGATCATCGACCGCATTGAGAAGCGTGTAGCCCGCGATAAGTATGTAAACACATCGGAGCTGGACCAGATTCTGCGCGAAGAGATTGCAGCCCTGCTGGAAGAGAACAAAGCCGGTGACGGCGCTAACTTTGATCTGCCTGCAGGTATAAAGCCATACGTGATTATGGTGGTAGGAGTGAACGGTGTAGGTAAAACTACAACTATAGGCAAGCTTGCCTCACAATTCCACAAGGCCGGTAAAAAAGTAGTGCTTGGCGCTGCTGATACGTTCCGCGCAGCTGCCGTTGATCAGCTGATCATCTGGGGTGAGCGTGTAGGTGTGCCGGTTATATCGCATGGCATGAACACCGACCCTGCCTCAGTGGCTTACGATGCTGTGAAAAAAGGTGTGGAGATTGGTGCTGATGTGGTAATCATTGACACGGCTGGCCGACTGCACAACAAGGTTGGTCTGATGAACGAGCTTTCGAAGATCAAGCGTGTGATGCAGAAAATAACAGAAGATACCCCACACGAGGTATTGCTGGTACTGGATGGCAGCACCGGTCAGAATGCCTTATTACAAGCCCGTGAGTTTACTAAAGCTACCGACGTTACAGCACTTGCCATTACCAAGCTGGATGGCACAGCCAAAGGCGGTGTAGTGATCGGTATTTCGGATGAGTTCAAGATTCCGGTGAAATATATTGGCGTGGGTGAGAAAATTGAAGACCTGCAGTTGTTTGATAAGCAGCAGTTTGTAGAGTCGTTCTTTTCGCGCAAAAAGTAAACTATAGGTATGAAGGGATTTCTGTTTTTGGCGCTGCTATTGCTGGCGGCCTGTTGCGGTAGCAAGCAGGGCAAGGCAACTACAGGCTCAGAAACAGGAACTATAACTAACTCGCAAACAACGCAGGTGCAGCAAAACCAGGCAGCAGCTATCAAGCAAGGTATAACCGGTCGCATTATATGGGAATCCGGTAACCGGATGCCATCGCCGGATGCGCCGCCAGCCGAAAGCAAGCGTGGTGTGCAGCGTGCGGTTTATATCTACAAACTCACCAATGCCAACCAGGTTACCACACAAGACGGTGTTTTTCATACTAACATCCAGACTAAATTAGTCTCCCAGGTTGAAACAGATGCTGACGGAAACTTTTCTGTTGCGCTGGATCCCGGCAAGTATAGCCTTTTCACGAAAGAAGAGAAGGGCCTTTTTGCCAACCTTTTTGATGGGGAAATGAATATTTACCCGGTTGAAGTGAAGAAAGGGCAGGTAACAACTATAGAGTTCCTGGTAAATTACCAGGCGAGCTACTAACCGGCTCTCCAACCGGAATACGTGCCTTCTCAACCCTCAGCAGTACCTAATCAAGCCTGCACTTTCTGCTTATGTATATAGCTGAACACTTATAAGTTTAGGCTACTATAGTTCAAAACCATAAAATTCCTGTTATATTCAAAGAAACAATTACCAGAAACTGAACAAAGACAGTTTCATTGGGTTGTCTGTGTGGATAGAGAGATAGCAGACAATGAAAAGCGCTGATTAATACATTCGATAGAAGGTTACTATTTAGAATTTACTCGCTAAAGATACTTGCCATGGAAGTCAGCTTAATGGAATTAGCCTATGATGACGTCCGGAATATATTAAGCGTAAAATGGTCTGATGAGCTAAGTGTTGAATCGGCTCAGTTTTTTGATACTATAGTTACGTTATTTGCCACTATCCGGGAAAAGCAGGTTACAAACCTGGTGGTAGACTCTGGTATTCCGGCTGGCGGTTTACTTACCGGAGAGATCATCGAATACTTTATCCAGCAGATTCCCAACACCCCACTAAAAAACATTGCCATCCTGGAGTCACCTGATTACCTGTGGGACAATAACCTGTACCAGGTAATTTTATTGCTTATAACTACTTATGAATTGCCCATTGCAGTTAAACTGGTGAAAAACTGCTCCGTTGCATTAGAATGGTTTCCCCAGTCATTGTTTATAGAGACTTCTGAAGAGGAAAGAACTTAATGCTGTAGTTAACGGGAAGTAAATCCTGCCTTTTACCTTTTTTGCAACATATACATCATTCCTTTCCGGCTTTAAAAACCAAATAAACTAATCAGATAAGGCTCAGTTGTTTCGCAGTCCGTCTTTTATTAGCCAAACAAATTGTACCTTTGCAAACTGGTTTTCAAAACGAACCAATATTACCTGTTAAGGGTTTTTATTGATTGTAGCGTATTTCATTAAAAGTATAAGTAAGTGAAAGTAAGATCACTCAAAAAAGATAAGGTAAACGTAATTACATTGGGTTGTTCTAAAAACCTGGTGGATTCGGAAGTGTTGATGGGGCAGCTGCGTGCTAACGAGTTTGATGTGGCGCACGAGTCTGATAAAGATGATTCGAACATCATTATTGTGAACACCTGTGGTTTTATAGACAATGCCAAGCAGGAATCTATAGACACCATTCTGCGCTACGCCGATGCCAAAGAAGCCGGCCAGATAGACAAACTATACGTTACCGGTTGCCTTTCGCAGCGCTACAAAGATTCTCTGGAAGCGGAGATTCCACAGGTAGATGCTTACTTTGGTACGCTGGAGTTACCGCGCTTGCTGAAGACCCTGGAAGCTGACTATAAGCACGAACTGATCGGCGAACGCTTACTGACCACACCATCGCATTACGCATACTTTAAGATTGCAGAAGGCTGTAATCGCCCGTGCTCTTTCTGTGCGATACCGTTGATGCGTGGCAAACACGTTGATCGCCCAATTGAAGACTTAGTAAAGGAAGCGAAGCGCCTGGCAAGTATGGGAACGAAAGAACTTATATTGATTGCCCAGGACCTTACGTACTATGGTTTGCAGCAATACGGCGAACGTAAGCTGGCTGATTTGTTGAGAAACCTTTCAGATGTGGAAGGTATTGAGTGGATCAGGATGCAGTATGCGTACCCGTCGCAGTTCCCGATGGAAGTGTTTGATGTAATGAACGAGCGCGACAACATCTGCAAGTACCTGGATATGCCCTTACAGCACATCTCGGATAACATGCTGAAGACGATGCGCCGCGGTATAAGTAAGCGTAGGACTATAGAACTTGTAGACCAGATTCGTCAGCGCGTGCCGGATATTGCCCTTAGAACAACCCTAATTGCAGGCCACCCGGGCGAAACAGACCAGGATTTCCGTGAACTATATGATTGGGTAGAAGAAACCCGTTTCGACAGGCTGGGCATTTTCGCTTACTCGCACGAAGATAACACGCACTCTTACACGTTGGAAGATAACGTGCCGGAAGAAGTGAAGCAGGAACGTGCCGATGCCATTATGGAATTACAGCAAGGTATCTCTGTAGAGCTGAACGAGGAGAAAGTGGGCAAGACATACAAAGTACTGTTTGACCGTAAAGAAAGCGGCTATTTTGTTGGCCGTACACAATACGACTCTCCGGAGGTTGATAACGAAGTACTGGTACCAGCAGATAGCAACTATGTGCGTTTAGGTGATTTTGCTACTGTGAAGATCACAGACTCTTCGGACTTTGACCTTTACGGCGAAGTAGTAGCATAACAAACTATAGCTATAAATTATAAAAGTCCTTACCGGTTAACTGGTAAGGACTTTTCTTTTTGTTCTGAATGAATCTGTGGTTAACTTAGGACTGCAGAACTACTAATACTTACCTGCTGGTTTTTTGCAGAAGCAGCAGGTTCTATCTCACCTATGAAGCATATCAAACTCCTGACCACTGAATTCCTGACGATAGAGTACAATGCCGTTGATGACTTTCTGCATGCAGAGTGGCATGGTGCTGTAACAACAGAAGCTATGGTGCAGGGGTACGAACAGGTGTTATATTTTCTGCGCCGCGAGCACAGCCATAAACTGCTCGATAACCACTATAACGTGCAGAGCATGTGGGCAGAACTGGCCGATTGGTTTGCCAACGACTGGCACCCGCGCACCGAAGCAGCCGGCCTGCAATACCATGCCGCTGTTTATTCTCAAAACTATTTCAGCAGGCTGTCAACCGACAAAGCTATTAAACTAGTGAAAAGTGGAATAGTGAAAGGTTTTGATACCGTTGAGAATGCAGAAGGCTGGCTGAATTCCTTTTAAGGTTTACTTCAGCACGTATTTGCTCAGCACTTTGTAGGCTTCGTTTATATTATCGCCTTTCCTGAAATCCTGTTTTATAGTTGGCGCAGATTCACCGGTCAGCCATATTTTTAGTTCAGCGTCGAAGTCCATCATGCCGGCAGTTTCTTTCGAGAACATTTTAATGCTGCTGTACGGAATGCTCTGGTAATCTACTTTAGAGCCAGTTAAGCCCTGCTTGTTTACCAGTATCAACCGCTTGTTCGTAAACACCAGCATATCCCGGATAAGCTTGTATGCCTTTTCAATCTGCTCATTATCCAGCAGGATCGGCTGAAATTCGGTGGTTAGTTTTTCGATAGACACTTCGGAGGCGTGCCCCATCAGTCCGCTTAGTAATCCCATAGTTTTTATAGTTATAGTTTGATGCACAGAAAGATAAGAGATATACTTTATAGTTGGAAATTTGTCTGAACCAGGATTAGCGGAATTAATGGATTATTAAGGTGCAACTATAGATCCTGCCATCGATGGTACTTCACCGACAACTATACTTTAACGGACAGGTGCTTACTGGCGAAAATACACAGCAAGGGCACTTTTCATCGGGTTTATTAAAACTTAAAACAGGTTTGATAATAGAATCCATACGTTGCTAACTGTTATTTGTGGCTGGTGCGTGTGTTTTCATCCGGTAAATCCTAAAATCCTGTAAATCCTGGTTCAGACAAATAAATAAAACCCGTACTTTGCGACGTGGGTGGTAAACTATAGTTTACCTGAAACACAAACCCGATAAAGCTGTTAAAGTAGCTATAAAATAACCTGCTCCTGATGGAAGTAACCACTATGAAGATCACGAAGATGGATTACGCCGCAACCGGCGCCTTCTCCCAAACTATAGCCGACTACCTTTCGCAAAACGATAAACTAAAATCGTTCTACAGCCGCTTCCCAACTATAGCCGCCTTTGAAGCACAACTGCAACAGAAAAGCTTTAGCCCGGATCAGCGCGAGGTTTTGCATAAGGCATTACAGGAGCAGTATAGTGCTGTTACAGATATCAACCCAAAGGTGCAGCAAAACATCGATCTGTTGTTGCAGCCGAATACCTATACCGTTACTACCGGCCACCAGCTAAATATTTTTACCGGACCGTTATACTTTGTATATAAGATCATCACGGCGATAAATACCTGTAAGCAACTGCAGGCGCATTACCCGAACTATAACTTTGTGCCGGTTTACTGGATGGCCACCGAGGACCACGACTTTGCCGAGATCAACCATTTTAATTTGTTCGGGAAAGGCTACAGATGGGAGAGTGAACAGACCGGGGCAGTAGGAAGATTCAATCTGGATGGCTTGGATAAAGTGCTGGATGAACTGCCTGAGCAGTTTCCGGTGTTTGAAGAGGCTTACCGAAACAGCAAAACCCTGGCCGATGCTACCCGCGCCATTACCCATAGTTTGTTTGGCGAATACGGTTTAGTAACTATAGACGGCGACCATGCCGAACTGAAAAAAGCGCTGACACCTATAGTTGAAAAAGAACTGACCGAAAACCTGTCTCATAAGTTGGTTTCTGAAACAAGTGCACAACTGGAAGAAGCAGGCTATAAATCACAAGTGTATTCCCGTGAGATCAACCTGTTTTACCTTGAAGATGGCCTGCGCGAGCGTATTGTGGAGGAGAACGACAACTATAAAGTACTGAATACCGACATCAGTTTTAACAAAGAAGAGATACTACAACTGGCAAAAGACCACCCCGAGCAGTTCAGCCCGAACGTTATTTTAAGGCCACTTTATGAAGAGCTGATATTACCCAACCTTGCTTACATTGGTGGTGGCGCTGAAGTGGTATACTGGTTCCAGTTGAAGAAGGTATTTGAGAACTATAACGTTGCCTTTCCGCTGCTGATGCTGCGCAATTCGGCGATGTATATTAACCGTGGCAATGCCAGCCGCATGCACAAACTGGGCCTTACGCCGGAAGAATTATTCAAATCCTACCTGGAGCTGAAGAAACACCTGTCTGGGCAACTGCACGACGAAGAGATAACCCTGGAAGCACAGCGCCAAACAATAGAAGCCGCCTTTAAGGAAATAGAAAAACTGGCCCAAACTATAGACGCAACCCTGGTAAAGGCAGTAGCCGCCGAAGAACAGAAAGCACACAATGCCCTGCAGATGCTAGAGAAAAAGCTATCGAAAGCCCGCGATAGCAAACACGAGCAAACTTTTAAGCAACTCGAGAACCTGAAGGAGAAATTGTTCCCGGGAGGCAGCCTGCAGGAGCGCCACGATAACCTGCTATCAATACAGGCCAATAACCCTGACTTTATAGCTGCGCTGGTTGATGCGTTTGACCCGCTGGAGTTTAAGTTTACGATACTGGAAGAAGAATAATGCTGAAAGCAGAATTACGGAAACTGATGTTGCAAAAGCGACGCGCCCTACCACCAGAAGAAGTGCAGCGCCGCAGCAAAGCTATAGCTGATCAGTTTTTTGCTGACTTTCCGTTACAGGCCGGGCGAACTGTGCACATATTCTTACCTATAGTTAAGAACAACGAAGTAAACACATGGCCTATAATTGAACGGCTTCGGCTGCAGCATCCCGAAGTACGCGTGGCCGTGGCCGTAACCGATGTAACGCAAAATATCCTGACACACCACCATCTAACCGATGAAGCCATATTGGTGGAAAACCCCTGGGGAATACCGGAGCCGCAAAACGCGCAGCACATACTGGCCCACGAAGTAGATATAGTATTGATACCGTTGCTGGCTTTTGATGAAACAGGTCATCGCGTAGGATATGGCAAAGGCTTCTACGACCGCTTCCTGGCCGACTGCCGCCCCAATGTTCTGAAAGTAGGTCTATCGCTGGAGCCGCCCGTAGAAACTATAGCCGACCCTAACCCCTTTGATGTACCGCTGGATGCCGTGGTGATGCCGGATGGGGTTTGGAGAAGTAAATGATCTATTCCGATTCTCCTTCGCGTTTATCTTCTGCAGCTTCCTGTTTGCCTTCTTCAATTATCTCCGATGCTTCCTCCTGGGTTTGTGCATCGGCTTCAGGCTCTTCCTGCTCATACTCGTTTTCCGGGGCAAAGCTTAACCTGATAAAGATCGGGAAGTGGTCTGATTCAATATCCGGGAGCCTCTCCATACTTTCAATTTTAAAATGCGTGGAGTGGAAAACGTGGTCGAGGGGCCAGCGCAGTATAGGGTAATTGGCATTAAAGGTATTGTAAAAGCCGCGTCCAAGGCGTGGGTCCAGCAGGCCACTCACTTCCTGGAAAAGCTCTGTGGTTCGCGACCAGGCTACATCGTTAAAATCGCCGGCTACTACCACCGGGTACTTAGAATCAGCAATGTCACGGGCAATCATCACGATCTCGGCATCGCGTTTTTCAGAAGTGGCATCTTCGGTAGGTACAGGTGGTTTGGGGTGCACCACATGCAATTCAACCCAGGTGCCGTTTCGCAATTTCACAAATGTTTTAATTGATGGGATGTCCTTATCGAGGAGGTAGCTTACTTCTTGCTGGCGCAAGGGCAGCTTGCTGTATAGGTGCATGCCATAGGTATTTTTAAGCGGAATCTCGACGCGGTAAGGATACTGTTCGGTAACGGGTGTCATAGCTTGTTGCCATACCAGGTCAGATTCTAACAGCAGCAATATATCAGGCTCCTTTTCCCGCACCAGTTGCATCAGTTTTTCATGCTCCTTGTTATCCATATACACGTTAGAGACAAGCAGACTCAGCCAGGTGTTTTCTGCGGTGTTTGCTTCAGCATCTTTCACCTCTTTAGGAGCCAGAAAGGTATAAGGGGAGATATTGACAGCCTGGTAAACTATGGCAATGGTAAGAGTGGCCAGCAGAAACTTATCGCGTTTCCGGTTTCTCGGGGCCAGCCAGAGGTAAAGTATAAAACTAATAACAGCCAGCCCAAAAAGCTGCAGACGGGGATAATCGAATACACGGATGTACCATTCCTGTGAGTGCAATAACGGCAGGAAAGTGCCAAGAATAGAAAACGTTGCCAGGGCTTGTAGTGTAATAACTAAAGCCGGACGCTTCATAAGGGTAGATGGTTTAGGTGTAGCTGACAATGTATAGTTTAAGCAGTATATATGCAGCAGTACGCAGTAGCGTAAATGAAGTTAAGATGGCCGGAGATATCACGAAACAAAAACGCCCTGCTGAACTTAACCAACAGGGCGTTTATAGTTGCAGCAGTAGCTGTTATTTCTTTTTCTTGCCTTTGTTCAGGCTTTTCAGGTGCTGCACCGGGCCAAACTCAGCCTGCTCTATTGTTTTGCCGCCGATATAGATCTTGCGCAGCTGCACTTCAACAGGAGCCATTGTTTTGGTCATATCCGATGATACAACTTTGGTATAAAACTCGCGGGCTTTAACGCCTGAACCACGCTCGAAAGCATGCTTCTGCTCATTTTTGCTAACCGGCATGCCCGGTATAACCTGGTAAGTGGTGCAAACTACCTCGTACTTCGACTGGAATGGCTTTACTACCGTGCGGCCCATTGCCTGTATCGGGCTGATTGCTTTTTTAAGTAATGTCTTCACCATATGGACAAAAAGTTGGAAAAGGGTTTTATGATGTTTATGCAAAATACTACATTATCCCGAAAGTTAAAGTTCACTAGCCAAATAAAAGTATAAATGCAATACAGATACCAGTATAGTTATACTTTTGCGGTAAGCTAACAAATTGATTTACAGGTTATAGTACAGGCCTTATGCCGCGTGTCATCTCGCGTTTACCGGGAGGGCCAGGCAGGGCTTCTACTATAAAACCGGCTGCTTTCAGGTTACGTTTAAAAGCTCCTTTGGCGCAATAAGTTACCAGTGTACCGCCCGGTCGGGTAGCGGTGTATAGTTTGGTAAATACTTCTTCGGTCCAGAGCTCGGGTTGCTTTTCGGGAGCAAATGCATCAAAATACACTACATCATAGTAGGCTTCCGGCGGAGAGAATTCTTCCAGCGTTTCGTGAATTTTCTGCAGTGTAAAGTATGGGCTCAGGTCTACCGGCTCATTCCAGGGGGCGGCGTGCATCTTTCTAAAATTATCAAGCAACTCAGGGTTCAGAATAAATTGCTCGAAATGAAGTTTGTCCACAACGTCCTGTGTAAGCGGGTATTTCTCGAGGGTGTCGTATTGGATGAACGCCTGCTGGGCCAGCGCAAATGGCAGGGTAAGAATGGCATTAAGGCCGGTACCAAACCCGATTTCTAGTATCTTTACATCGCGCTTCTGCTCCAGTGCATATTCCAGGCCGTGCTTTATAAACACATGCTGCGATTCCTGCAACGCGCCGTGTACCGAATGGTAATGCTCGTTCAGATCAGGAACATACAGGGTGTTAGAGCCATCTTTGGTCTGGCGTATTTCGAGGTGCATGATTTTTAGGGTAAGTTACAAATGTAAACATATCCGGTCACTGTGTGCAAGTATTAATGATTAATTAGGAATGATTAATGACTAAAATATTCAGAAAGTCTGCACCACAGATTAATAAAGATTTATGGGATTAAGCTGGGTTAAGCACCTGTTAATCATTTTTAATCACTCTTAAATCTGCGGTTCTGATAATCAACAATCAAGCAATCAACAATTAAAATGGCTCGCATAAAAGTAACTATACCGCAACACAAACATTTTACGGCAACTATACCAGTGCGCATAACCGACCTGAACTATGGCAACCACCTCGGCAACGATGCGCTGCTTTCTATACTGCATGAAGCACGCATGCAACTACTAAACCATTTTGGCTGGAGTGAACTACAGATTGGAGGCGCAAGCATGATAATGGCCGATGTGGCGATAGAATACAAAGGCGAAGGATTTTACGGCGATGTGTTAACTATAGACCTGGCTTTCGACGAACTGAACAAATATGGCTTTGATATTACCTACCACGTCACTAACCAAACGGGCAAAGAAGTAGCGCGCGCCAAAACCGGTATGCTCTGCTTTAACTATACCGATCGCAAACTAATGGCACTGCCCGACGAAGTAAAGGCTAAAATTGAAACTAAAGCCGGCTGATTTTTGTAATTTTGCAGTATGACTTTGATCGCAGATATTCCTATTCTTAATAAAAAAGACATTCGTAAGCTGAAGCTCGACGACCTGAAGGCCTGGCTGGTAGAGATCGGTGAGAAGCCTTTCCGTGCCAAGCAGATCTATGAGTGGCTCTGGAAACACTCTATTCAGTCGTTTGCGGAGATGAACAACGTGAGCCTTGCCCTGCGCGAAAAGCTGGAGCAGCACTTTGCCATTAACGCCGTGCAGGTTGCCACCGAGCAGCTGAGCAACGACGGAACTATAAAATCTGCTTTTAAACTATACGATAGCAACATTGTAGAAGGCGTGCTGATTCCGCACGATGAGCGCAAAACTGCCTGTGTTAGTAGCCAGGTAGGTTGCTCGCTTACCTGCAAGTTCTGCGCTACCGGCTACATGGACCGCGTTCGTAACCTCGATGCTGCCGAAATTTATGACCAGGTAGTGCGCATAAATGAACAAAGCCTTCGCCAGTATGGCCAGCCGCTTACTAACATTGTGTACATGGGTATGGGCGAACCGATGCTGAACTATGCCAACGTTATGCAAAGCATTGAGCGTATTACAGCACACGATGGCCTGGGTATGGCAGCGCGCCGCATTACGGTAAGTACAGCTGGTATTGCCAAGATGATCAAAAAGATGGCGGATGATGGGGTAAAAGCAAACCTTGCCTTGTCGCTGCACGCGGCAAACGACGAGAAGCGTAACCAGATCATGCCTATCAACGAGACCAACTCGCTGGAAGCCTTGAAAGATGCCCTGAGGCATTACCACGAGGTAACAGGCCGCAAGGTAACCTATGAGTACATCGTGTTCGATAACTTTAACGATACCCTGCAGGATGCTGAAGAACTGCTTCGCTTTTCCAAGATCATCCCGTGCAAGATCAACCTGATCGAGTATAACCCGATTGCCAACGCTGATTTTGTGAACACTGACGATGACCGTTTGCAGAACTTTATTTACTATTTAGCAGATCGTGGGTGCCAGGTAAACGTGCGCCGCAGCCGTGGAAAAGATATTGACGCTGCCTGCGGACAGCTTGCTGTTAAAGAGAAACAACAGGCTTAAACTATAACTTAGTCATAGATGACTGATTACGGGTTCTTATTATATCTTCCTTCTGCTTTTGGTCTGCCGCTTTTAGTGTCTTCTTTGTCTTCGGTCACTTCTACGGAGCGCACAAATACGGCATGTTGTTTAGGCCGGATACGCTGGCCATACTTGTCGGCGTATTGCTGTGTAAACTCGGCTCCGTAAAACACGATCATCGACGAATAATAGATCCAGACAAGTATAACGATGATAGAACCTGCTGCACCGTAAGCCGAGCCGGGGTCGGAAGTGCCGATGTACCAACTGATCAGGAATTTACCTAACCCAAATAGTAAAGCTGTTACCATTGAGCCGATCAGGGTATCTTTCCAGCGGATAATGCCATCGGGCAGGTACTTAAAAATAAGAGCAAACAGCAACGTGATCAGCGCAACTGAAACTACAAAGTCGATGAGCTTGATAACCCAAACCCCTACACCCGGAAGCAGATCTGATATATAGCCGCTTAAAATAGAAATAGCCGCACTCATTACCAGCGAGAATAGCATCAGCAGGGCAATGCTAAGTATGATCCCGAACGAGAAGATACGCTCCTGTAACATGCGCATAATACCGTTAGTTGGCTTTACTTTCAGATTCCAGACACTGTTAAGCGATTGCTGTAACGTTACAAAAAAGGTGGTTCCTGCAAATATCAAAGTACCAATACCAACCCAAAGCGCCCAGCCACTTTCACTTAAAGCAGCATTCTGGATAATAGCTTCAACCTCTTTGGCAGCCTGTGGCCCGATAGCTTTGGATATCTGATTCGACAGCTCTCCTGAAACAGCCTTTTCACCAAAAAAGAAGCCGGCTGCTTTTATAATGATGAGTAGCAGGGGCGGAATTGAGAAAATAGCGTTAAAAGCCAGCGCCGCAGCCAACCTAAGCGACTCGTTGTCCAGGAACTCAGAGACAGAAGTTTTAAGTAGCGAGAAGATATCTTTAAAAGTATAAGTAGCCATTCGTTATGCCATTTGTTAGGTTTTTGATTACGGTTCACTTCTTATGATAGTTGGATTCTGCACTTTAGACAGTGCGGGAAATGACAGAATAAACTCCTGAAACGTATACCTGCTAACTATAAATGTTAGGTGCGATGTGTAAATCAAGTAATAAATTCCGGCTGAGTGTATGGTGGATGTTGTTTTTGTTCTTTTCAGTGGCTTTTTATGCATCACCTGCAGCTGCTCAGGACAAAAAAGCACAACAACTGGCTCAGAAAGCAATACAGCAAATGGGCGGCAAACAAGGTTGGGCCAATACCCGCTTTATAGCCTGGAGCTTCAGGGACCAGTATCAGGTATGGGATAAAAAAGCCGATCACTACCGGTGGGAAAAGGACAGCCTTGTTGCCATTGTCAGCACCCGAACCAAGAACGGAAAAGTATATGTTGCCGGTAAAGAGCTGCTGAACCGGGAAGAAAAACGTAAGTTGCTGGACAAAGCCTATGCTGCCTGGATTAATAATTCTTACTGGCTGGTGATGCCGTTTAAGTTACACGACCCGGGTGTAAGGCTAAAGTATATAGGTGAGGGTAAAACGATGGATGGTGCGGCAGCCAGCATCCTGCAGATGACCTTTGCAAATGTAGGCCTGACCCCGGAAAATAAATACCATCTCTGGATAGATAAAAAATCAGGGTTGGTTACACAATGGGCCTATTTCAAGAACTTTAACGATAAGACACCAACTTTTACGCGCCGTTGGGCAGATTACAAGAACTTTGGAGCTATAAAATTGGCATCAGACCGCAGTAATCCAGAGAGCGACTTTACCCTGGAAAATATTGCAACTCCTAAGCAAGTGCCCGCTAGTGTGTTTTACAGCCCGAGGCCAATCCGGAAACTATAAACGGCCACCTGTTCGGTCGCCGTTTATAGTTTTGGGTTGAGTGTTATTATAGGTTGTCTATAGTTGCCGTCAGGTTGCCTTTTGCATTTATTACTGTGCGTATGGCGGTAGGTGTCAGGTAGATATTATCCGGCTCTATGCTTTGTATCCTGCCTTTCAGCAAAACCGATTCGTGCACACGTCCCTGCTTATCTAAAGCCAGCTGCAGCGACTTGTGCGCATTTGTCAGTTCGTCTTTTACCGGTATAGTTACCTGTTGCTGAATCATATCTTTAAACTTGTTCTTAGCTAACCAGCTGGCTGTGCTCAGCAGTTTATCTTTTGTTTCTAAAGTATAATCTACGTCGCGCACTTTTATCGATGCCGTGGCTGCATCATAATAAGGAGTACCTTTCAGGTACACTTTGCCCACGATTTTTTTAGTGAACAGGCCGGCTTTGGTTTTACCATCCACGTCCAGCATCAGTACCAGTTTATCGCCACCAGGTGTTATAGTTGCGTCTTTTACGGTTAGCTGGCTTTTGCCGTCGTCGAACTTGTAGGTCTGGTTGGCCACCTGTTGCTGCAGCATTTTGCTGGCTTGTGTATAAGGTATGTCTGCCGTTAGCCCCACCTGAATATTATCAGCCAGTTTGTTATCAAGTACCAGGTTTGGAAGCTTCTTCAGGGACAGTGCTTTTGGTTTGCCGTCGGTGGTAACGTTTATATAAGATGTAATACCAATGCGCATAGCCAACGTGCCATTACGTGCCTGAAGTGGCGTAACTCTAACATCCTGCGGCAATACCTGTAGCCAGGCATTCATGTTGTCGTCAACCTTAACAGGCTCCTGCAACATGTTCCAGGCTTGCTGCACATACTGCTTTACATTGATCTGCTTCTGTAGCTCGGCGTCGAGTTGCTTGGTAAGGGTAGCCATTTGCTTGCGCAACGCCGGCTCCACAAAACGCGCCAACCCGATCTTTAAAGGACCTAGCTCCAGCACAGGTTTAGTATTTCCCCATTCAAAGTCGCCGGTGGTGGTAGTTTTTAATTTATAGTCTTCTGTCAGCCCAAGCTTACTTTCCGTGTTGATGACCATATCAAATCGGGTGTCTTCAGTCTTATTGATGGCAGGGCACAGCTTGCACGGGTCCCATTTCCAGCGGCCTTTGGCGTAAATGTTCAGCGGAACACTAAAATAGATCTTATCCTTTTCGGCCCGGATGCTCATGCGCCCGTTCTTGCTCACTGTTACGGCTACATCGTCATCATCCAGGTTGGTGTCTTTGTAAAGTACGCCGGCAAATTGTCGGTTCAGCATTTCTTCTATAGTTGTCACCTGCACGCTTACAGGTATAGTTATAAAAGATAGCTTAGGCTGATAAACCGGAACAGCAGATGCCGTGGCAACAGGTGCTTCGGTCTGCAGCTTGGAAGTGCTTGTGCAAGCAGTTAAATAAAGTAAGGCTGTTAGCAACAGCGTAGTTGTAAGTGATGTGGATCTCACGGGGTTATGGTCTTTTCTGAAATTGCGGCGCAAGTTAATACAGATTTAGTTGCTGTAACATAGGGGAAGTAGGAATAGTGCCGGGGAGGGGAAATGCTAGGTCTTATTAAGGAACCTTAGTATGAGGTTAGTCTTAAATACAAACAGCCAGTAATGCATACTGGCTGTTTGTATTTTTGTAGCAGGTTAAGTTAAAATGCAAATCCTATGCGGAATCCGCCGGTTGCAAAGGTGTTGAAATTTATGCTGCTACCCCCTTTTATTGTCCGGTCATTGAAATCATATTCTTTATAATCTATTTTTACATCCTTGTACTTTCTGTAAAAGACTCCTGCCCCGAATTCCAGACCAACGTAAAAATTCTTTACTATATAAAAGTCTACTCCAGTTACTGCATTCAGACCTGCTCCTATAAAAGCTCTGTTATATTGTTCACCCCACGCCCCATTAACTGTTTTCTCTGGGCTTTCGGATTTACTAAAAGCTACAGATAAGGGTAACTCTGCCCCTATATAAGGAGATAAGCGGGATGTGCCAGCAAAATGTCGTTCGATACCAGGGATAATGCTGATGGCGCTATACATTTCGGTGAAGTCATCATTTGGAGCGTTATAGCTGAACTGTAAGTTCCCACTGAGACGCAATGCCTTTTCATCAGTAATAAATTGGCGATATTTAAGAGTACCGCCATATTGAAAGCCCTGAAGACTAGACCCTGCTTCAATTGTTCTATCACCAATAACAGGCTTAAACTCAGATGATGAATCCTGTGCCTGTAAAGTGAAAATTGGAATTAATACCAGTATAAATGTTAGTAGTGTGTTTTTCATAAAAGTTGAATTAGATTAAGTTAAATTATGACCACACTTAAGCAATAACTATTCCAAATATAGTATTTGATTAATATTTAATTTGATTGTTGGTTTTTGTGAGTGTTTGGGAACAAAAAAGGCGATACATCTCTGCATCGCCTTTCTCTAAATCTATACTTTACAAACCTCAAACAGCCTGCTCTTCCTTCATCTTCTTTAAATTTAACAACATATCAGCAGTCATCGCATCCAGGTCGTACGCTGGTTTCCAGTTCCAGTCCTGTTGTGCGGCGCTGTCGTCTATGCTTTGCGGCCAGGAGTCGGCAATTTGCTGGCGCGAATCTGGTTTATAGCTGATCTCAAACTCCGGGATGTGTTTCTGGATAGACTCGGTGATCTCTTTTGGCGAGAAGCTCATGGCACTCAGGTTATATGAGCTGCGAACTTTTACCTGTTCGGCTGGTGCGTGCATCAGGTCCAGGGTCGCTTTCAGGGCATCCGGCATGTACATCATCGGCAGGTAAGTGTTCTCGCTCAGGAAGCATTCGTAGCTGGCAGTTTCCAGAGCCTGGTGGTAAATATCTACCGCATAATCTGTAGTGCCACCGCCTGGTAATGCCTTGTAACCGATAAGGCCAGGGTAACGCAGGCTGCGCACATCTAAGCCATATTTCTCGAAATAATATTCGCACCAGCGCTCACCGGCTTGCTTGCTGATACCATACACCGTGTTCGGGTCCATGATGGTGTGCTGCGGGGTGTTCTGGCGTGGCGTGTTCGGGCCGAAAACCGCGATAGAGCTAGGCCAGTAAACCTTCTCTACTTTCTGCTCCAGTGCCAGGTCCAGCACGTTAAACAGGCCGTCCATATTCAGTTTCCAGGCAAATTTGGGGTTCTTTTCGCCGGTTGCCGATAACACAGCTGCCAGGTGGTAGATCTGCTTGAATTTATACTTTGCTGTCAGTTCGCCCATTGCTTTGGGGTCCAGCACATCTATTTTCTCGAAAGGGCCTGAATCGCGCAGGTCGGTGTTTTTTGGTGCTGCAATATCTGCTGCCACTACATTGCTTCCGCCATAGATATTACGCAGTTCCATGGTCAGTTCTGAGCCAAGCTGGCCGCTCGAACCTATTACCAGTACCGTGTCAGTTGTGTTTGCCATAGTTACTAAAATCGTTTGCACAAAGTAACCTATTTCAGTGCAATCCTGAAAGTATAACTGATAAGAAACACAGAGGCTTGTATGATTTGGATAGGAGAATGTTGCTTAAATGCAAAAAGAGAGCATCTGCCTGCTGCAAACGCTCTCTGGTACTTAAACTAATCTAACTTTTTACTCACCTTGTAACAAAGGTAACCTGCTGGTCTTAGTCACGGAATAGCTAACAGCAGACTTAAAGATTAAATAATATTAGCCCTAAAAGCAGTAGTAGGGGTACTGGCTTGTACTTCGGATTTGCCTATATTTGTAAAGAAGTTGCCTGTATTATAACAACAAGGCCTGTACATGACTTTTGAAGAATACCTTGTAAAGAAGCGCATCCATAAAGCTGCATTTGCCGCCGGCGACCCTGCGCGGTTTGCTGCCTGGGCCGACATGTACGCCCAAATGCACCAGAATAGCTTTTACATTGCTACTAAAATGGTGATAAACGATGTGCGTCTGCGGTACCATTTAAAAGAAGAAGATGTACCTAAAACCGCTCCTGCACCTGCAGCACCAAAACCAGTTATGCGCCGCGCTGCGCCAACTGCAGAAGCAACTCAAGCTGCTGTTCCACAGGAAACAACTGACGCAACACCAGCACCACGCCCTATACCAAAGCGCCCAACTATAGCCAGACCAACTATAGCAAAACCAACTATAACCGAAGGCGAAACTATAAATCCGGAGGAAGTAAAACCGGCAGAGCCAGCCAAGTCGCGGCCTGTAATCAAACGTCCGGTTATCGCTAAGCCGGCTACAACAACGGAAGGCGAAACCACAGAAAGTAAACCAGCAACTGAAGGAACTGTACCCGCCAGGCCAAGACCGGTAATTAAGCGCCCTGCCGCGTTGCAGAAACCAGCCTCTGAAAATACAGAAACCGCTAAACCTTCAGAGTCACCTATAGCTCCGGAAGTTGAAGCCTCGAAACCAGCAGCAAGGCCACGACCAGTCATAAAAAGGCCAACGCCTGCTGAGGGACAAACTATAGATCAGGAAACAAAACCGGAAGAGCCAACATCAGCTATAGCTAATCCTGAAACTGAACGGCCAACTATAAATACAACCGAAGCGCCGGCAGACGAAACTATAAAACCAAAGCCGCCGCGCCCGAGGCCGGTCATTAAAAGGCCGCCGCCAAAACCGGATACGGAACTATAACCGAGAACCTACGAATAACCAACAACCGATAACGAGCAACTAATAACGATAACTATGTACGAAACCTTAAAACCAGACCTGGAACAGCAACTTGCTGAAATAAAAGAGGCCGGACTATATAAGCAGGAACGCATCATTACTACGCCGCAGGGCGCTGATATCGATACGACACAGCAGCACCACGTGCTTAACTTCTGTGCAAACAACTACCTGGGCCTTTCTGCCCACCCAAAAGTAATCGAAGCTGCCAAAGAAGCTATCGATACGCATGGCTACGGTATGAGTTCGGTGCGTTTTATCTGTGGCACCCAGGACATCCACAAAGAACTGGAGCGCAAAATTTCTGAATTCTTAGGCACTGAAGATACAATACTTTACGCGGCTGCCTTCGATGCGAATGGAGGCGTTTTTGAGCCTTTATTTGATGCGGATTCGGCTATTATTTCGGATGCCCTGAACCATGCGTCTATAATCGATGGCGTGCGTTTGTGTAAAGCACAGCGTTTCCGTTACGAGCACAACAACATGGCCGACCTGGAAGCAAAACTGCAGGAAGCTGTAAACGCCAATACCAAGCACCGCATCATCGTTACCGACGGTTCTTTCTCGATGGATGGTACCATTGCCCAACTGGATAAAATTGTAGAGCTGGCCGATAAGTATAAAGCCCTTATTATGATAGATGAGTGCCATAGTTCGGGTTTCCTGGGTAAAACAGGCCGTGGTACACACGAGTATCGTGGTGTAATGGGCAAGATCGATATTATAACCGGTACGCTGGGCAAGGCACTTGGCGGTGCCATGGGTGGTTTCACATCAGGCCATAAAGAGGTGATTGAAATGCTGCGTCAGCGTTCACGTCCTTATTTGTTCTCTAACTCGCTGGCTCCGTCTATAGTTGGTGCTTCTATTGCTGTTTTAGATTTGCTGAGCTCAACTACAGAGCTGCGCGATAAACTGGAGTGGAACACCAAATACTTCCGTGAGAAAATTACAGAAGCCGGTTTCGATATTAAGCCAGGCGACCATCCGATTGTACCGGTAATGCTGTACGATGCACCGTTGGCGCAGGAGTTTGCCGCCCGCATGCTGGATAAAGGCATTTATGTGATTGGTTTCTACTACCCTGTAGTTCCGAAAGGCCAGGCCCGTATCCGTGTGCAGATATCAGCCGTGCACGACAGGGTACACCTGGATAAATGTATCGCCGCCTTTACTGAAGTTGGTAAAGAGCTTGGTGTGATCAAGTAAGTAATAACATGGCGCGAGCGTCCTCGCTCGTGACTAACTATAGTTGGGCCTCTGGCCCAGTCGGATTACAAATCCGACATGATAAGTAAGACACGGGTTACAAACCCGCGCCAGCGAAAAGTGAAGTAGAAAAGCCACTCTTATAACAGGAGTGGCTTTTAATATGGCTTGGTTTTAGTAACTTGATCTTTAAACTATAGAAGTACAATGGAATTCCTGACACCCGGCAATAGCAGTTTTATGTATAGTGTTATCGTTACGCTACTCATTATTTATTATGGCGGCGCATTGATCTCTCTTATTCACCTGATATTTAAAACCGACTATAAACTGACTGACCGCCTGCTCTGGATGCTGGTACTTTGGGTAATCCCGATCTTTGGATTGATATTTTACTGGGTAAGCTGGTTCAGACGTAAAAAATCTTAGTTAGGCGGCACTCACTGATTTTTCGGAAGGGCTTATAGATGGGCGCTGGTCTGTGTCGAACAGGAACTGGTTTAGTTTAACGCGCAGGTCTGAAGACGATAAATTTCGGAAAGCTTCGCCATTACGCACTAAGGCAACCTGACCGGTTTCTTCCGAAACTACCAATACAATGCTATCTGTGATCTCAGTCAGGCCGATAGCTGCACGGTGACGCAGACCCATCGAAGCTGGGATTTCCTGGTTTTCGGACACGGGGAGAATACAGCGGGCAGCTTTAATGCGGTTATTAGCAATAATTACAGCACCATCGTGCAGCGGACTATTCTTGTTAAAAATCGACATCAGCAAACGTTTTGAGATTACAGCATCGATCAAATCGCCCGACTCGGCATAATATTTCAATTCAGAGCTTTTCGCGAAAACTATAAGCGCACCAGTGTTTTTAGCAGCCAGCGACTTAGCAGCTTCAATAAAAGGCGTTAAGCTTAATTTTTCGGTTTGCTCGCGGCGCCACGGAAAACCCCAGAAACGGTCGTGGTTAAAGGCAGTGGTTTTACCGATCAGCAACAGGAAACGGCGTATCTCAGGCTGGAAAAGGATGATGGCGGCAAGCACACCCACACCCATAAACTGCCCCAGAATAATACTCAGCAACTCCATGCCGGCAGCACGCACCACCAAGTACAGCAAATAGATAGATAACAGGCCTAAGAAGATCTTGAGCGCAACGCTACCGGTAAGCAGCTTGTATAGTTGGTACAGCAGCGCCGTTACGAGCAGAATGTCGATGATGTCGAGCAGCTCGATCTCTAAAAACCCTATCGTGAATAAAAAAGTCAAAGTGTTGTTTTCTTGTAAAGTTCTATTGTCTGCTTAGTTTCTTTTACGTCGTGTACGCGCAAAATAGTGGCGCCTTTCATCAGGGCAATCGTATTCACAACTATAGTACCAGTTAAGGCGTCGGTCTGGTGTATGCCAAGTGTTTTATAAACCATCGATTTACGTGACATGCCCGCCAGCACAGGTAAGCCCAATATACGCAAATCTTCCAGACGGTTCAGCAATTCAAAATTATGATGGGTAGTTTTTGCAAAACCGAACCCTGGATCGATGATGATATCGTTAACGCCGAGCCTTGTAAGTTTACTTACCTGCTGCTGTAGTTCGTCCAGCACTTCTATAGTTACATTGCTATAGTTGGCCATGGCTTGCATGGTCTGCGGCGTGCCGCGCAAGTGCATTAGTATGTACGGGACCTGGAGCCGGGCCACGGTCTCAAACATCTTCTCATCTAAAGTACCGCCAGCCACATCATTAACTATAGCCGCGCCTGCTTTTATACTTGCCTCAGCCACATCTGCCCTGAACGTATCTACCGAAAGTATAACATCCGGGAATTCCTTAACTATAGCTTCGATGGCAGGTATCAACCTATCCTGTTCTTCCTGAGATGAAATATCTGCAGCGCCGGGCCGTGTAGAGTAACCACCAATATCGAGTATATCTGCCCCTTCAGCCAGCATAATGCGGGCGCGTTCAACGGCTTCTTCGGTGGTGCTCAGGCGGCTGCCGGGGTAAAAAGAATCGGGAGTAACATTCAGGATGCCCATCACCAGCGGTGTGTCCAGGGAGAGGAGCTTTCCGCGGCAATTGAGTGTGGTTTTTTTCTTAAAAAGCGTATCTTTCGATTCCAATGTAGGCACTTCGGTCTATAGATTTTAAAATTAAAGCTAAAAAGTTGATTAGTCAAACACTCCAGGAATATAATCAGGTAGTACAGCGCTGCAAAGACACTTTTGTGAAGAAAACAAAAGACTATGGCACGGCCTGGCGCGTGCTGCGACTGCCTTCCATTACCGATCAGATCTTTATCAAGGCGCAGCGCATCCGCTCTATTCAGGAGAAGGGCAAGCAGTTGGTGGAAGATGACATCCGCGATGAGTTTGTAGGCATTATAAACTACTGTGTTATTGCACTGATGCAGCTCAGTTTGCCAGCCGATGCCGAGCAGACCCTGCCAGCCGAAGAAGTAGAGCGACAGTACACGCACCACATAGAAGAGAACATTAAGCTGCTCACGGCTAAAAACCACGATTACGGCGAGGCCTGGCGCGACATGCGTGTTAGCTCCATCACCGACATTATCCTGATGAAACTATACCGTACCAAGCAGATAGAAGACAACGAAGGCCAGACCCTGATCTCGGAAGGGGTAGAAGCCAACTACCGCGACATGATCAACTACGCCGTTTTCGCCCTGATAAAGCTCGGTGCAGGGGAGAAGGTGTAGTAGGTTATAGTTCGTGCAATCAATAAATTGTTTTAGAATCTTTCGATAAACAAAAATGAAAATTATTCAAACGGATTCAGAACAAGGACATGATAGAATAGAAGGGTATCCAAATAATTGTCCGTTTTGCCATAAGACCATTACACCTACATTTCTTTATGGACATGAGAAGTTTAGAACTTTAGAAGTTTTGACAGTATGTCCGAGTCACGATTGTAAAAGGAGCTTTATAAGTTATTATGAACTTGTGCAAAACCAATATTTTCAATTTAGTGGAGTAACTACAATTGGGAATCTAATCGGTAAAGAGTTCAATAATGTAATCCAAACAATCTCTGAAAACTTTGTAACTATATACAATCAGGCATATTCTGCCGAACAGCATAATCTTAATGAAATCTGTGGTGTAGGATATAGAAAGGCCTTAGAATTTCTTATAAAAGACTACATTATTAGTAATAAACCTGCAGATAAGGAGAAAGTTGTGAAGATGCCATTAGCTGCTTGTATTGCTGAGTATATCGACGATAGCAGAATTAAATCTGTAGCAAAAAGAGCAGTATGGTTGGGTAATGATGAAACCCATTATGTGAGAAAGTGGGATGGGAAAAATTTAAATGATTTGAAAAAGCTTATTGATTTAACTATTCATTGGATTGAAATGGAAGTTTTAACAAAAAGCTTTGAACATGAAATGCCAGATTAATATTTAGTAATATACTACTACCAACCTTTAAACTTTCTAACTGAAAGCAGAACCATGAAATACATCACCAAATTCTTCTGGCTCTTTGTGGGCGTGCTGTTCATCTTTTCCGGGTTGATCAAGATAAACGACCCGGTAGGAACTGCCATTAAGCTGGAAGAGTATTTCGAAGTTTTCTCGACAGACATTGCACCCTTCTTTAACGCACTAAAGCCGGCTGCGCTGTTCTTGTCCATTTTCCTGAGTGCACTGGAGATCGTGCTGGGCGTGGCTCTGCTCGTGCGCTGGAAACTGAAAGAAGTGCTGTGGCTGCTACTGGCCATGATCGTGTTCTTCACCTTTCTCACGTTCTATTCGGCCTATTTCAACAAAGTAACCGACTGCGGGTGCTTCGGAGATGCCATTAAACTAACGCCTTGGGAGTCGTTTACAAAAGACATTGTGCTGCTCGTGATGATCATCGTGCTGCTGATGACGCAGCGTTACCTGCAGCCGTTTATCAGCTCAAAAGTGGGAGCAACTATAACTGCCCTTACGGCCATACTTTCGGTAGGAATTGGCTGGTACGCGTACGAAAACCTGCCTTATATCGACTTCCGCGCTTACAAAATTGGCAACAACATCCCGGCACTCATGAAGCCGTCTGCACCGCTCAAGTATAAATACATCATGACCAAAGGCAGCGAAGAGCAGGAGTTTACAGAATACCCAACCGACACGACCTGGGTGTTTAAAGAGATGGTAGCTATAAATCCGGAAGATGGCCCGAAAATAACCGACTTCAACGTATGGAACGACCAAGGCGACCACACTCAGGAAATACTGACTGGTACTAAACTGGTTGTAGTAGTGCACAACGTAGGCAAAGCCGACACAGGTAATTTTGAACGAATAAATGCTTTAGTTGCCGAAGCAGAAAAACAGGGTATTACACCAATAGTAATCACAAGCAGTAGTGGTCAGGAGTTTGAGCAATTCCGCCACGAAGTAAACCTAGCTGCCCCATATTACTATGGCGACCATACTGTGCTTAAAACTATTATCCGCTCTAACCCGGGCATCTGGCTACTGAAAGACGGAACCACCAAAGGCCTGTGGCACCACAACAACACGCCAACTATAGATGAGGTGAAAGAGGCTCTTGCTGATTGA
The DNA here is from genome assembly GCF_040278685.1 of Pontibacter populi. Taxonomy (NCBI): domain Bacteria; kingdom Pseudomonadati; phylum Bacteroidota; class Cytophagia; order Cytophagales; family Hymenobacteraceae; genus Pontibacter; species Pontibacter populi. The sequence goes on along the minus strand of NZ_JBEOKT010000005.1, from coordinate 23,775 downwards.
TAGTTGTTGATTGTTGTTGGCTGCCCAAATTGTCATCTCGACGAAAGGAGAGATCTATTTAGAATCTGAGATAGATTTCTCGCTGCACTCGAAATGACAACTATAATCTATAAATGAAACACCGGCTTCTACTTCTTATTTTTTCTCTGATATTTTCATCATGTGCTGATGAGTCAATCACAAGTGAATTCGTAGGGATAGAGACGCAGCAAATTGATTCAACAGAATACGATCTGATTAAATCAGAATTCAGTTACTTTGATGTGAGAAGGGCATCGGAATATTTAGGTGGCCTTAGCCCAGAATTTAAATTTGCGTATACTTTTGCCCTTTGCGGTAACGACAGCATTAATTATTGTCGCGATTCAGAATGGGCAAATAAGGGGATGATGTGTGGTTGCAAGAATTTGGTTGTCAAGAATACTGAGGGGTTCAGTACTATAAGTAGCAGATCAGAATTTAAAGAAGTCTTTGCCCCGATAGAATCAAGGGGAGAAGCACTGAGTTACGCTATTGCTATGTCTGGTAACTTTCCTGTGTTCGATAAGGAATACTTTAAAGATGAATACAGGTACTATAATGGTATACCTGGCACAACGGTAGTTCAGGAATTTGATGATTACTATTTAGTACAGCTGTTTGATTACAAAGCATTTGGTTGCGATCATCCATATTATTCAGTGCTGATACGGGTTGATAAAGATGGTAATATATCAGAGCACAGAAGGAAAGCTGTATTTGAAGATCCGGAAGACGATGGGCTTTGCAGAGATTAACAATTTAGCCATTTAACAATTAAACCATTAAGCATACATGAAATTTATAGGATTTATACTTAGCCGACTGGGGCACGGCCTGCTGATCATGCTGGGTGTGTTGGTGGTGGTATTTTTCCTGTTCAACGTGCTGCCCGGCGACCCGGTGGCGATGCTGGCTGGCCAACGCTCCGACCTGAGCACCCGCGAAGCCATCACCAAAGACCTTGGCCTGGACAAACCGCTTCCGGCGCAGTTGCTATACTACATAAATGATGTGTCGCCGTTGTCGGTGCACGAAGATACGGAAGCCAACCAGCAGAAGTATGAGTACAGTACTATAGTTGATTTTGGCCAAGATGCTTTGGTCTGGAAGATGCCCTACCTGCGCCGCTCGTTCCAGAGCAACAAATCTGTAACTGATATCCTGTTAGATCATTTTCCGGGCACGTTATGGCTGGCTGTAGCGGCTATGCTGATTGCTACGGTGTTTGGTATATTATTCGGGGTGCTGGCATCACTCAAGCCGCATAGTACCTTAGACCATACTTTAATCACAACATCCGTTCTGGGTATTTCAGTGCCATCGTTTGTGGCGGCTATTCTTATCGCCATTACCTTCGGGTTTTACTGGAGCGACTGGACCGGCCTGAGCCTGACCGGTCAATTATACGAGATCGACCCTTTTGAAGGAAGAGAACTGATGTTGCGTAATTTGTTGCTTCCGGCCTTTGCCCTGGGTATTCGCCCGCTGGCGGTTATAGTTCAGCTTACGCGCAGTTCTATGCTGGATGTAATGTCGCAGGATTATATTCGTACTGCCCGCGCCAAAGGCCTGAACAGAAGCAAAGTTATAGTTAATCACGCGCTAAAAAACGCTTTGAACCCGGTAGTTACGGCTGCATCCGGCTGGATGGCCTCATTAATGGCTGGTGCGTTTTTTATCGAGTACATCTTCAACTGGAAAGGCTTGGGTTCGGTAACTATACATGCTGTTCAGAACCTGGATTTCCCGCTGGTAATGGGCGCCACGTTGTTTGTAGCCTTCCTGTTCGTGCTCATCAACATCTTTGTAGACCTGCTGTACGCCGCCCTGGACCCACGTGTTAAGCTGGACTAATGAGTAATGACGAATGATTAATTTACAATACAGCCGGGCCACGATTATTCATTATTCTCTGTTAATTAGTCATTAGCTATTCATTACTCATTATCAATTAATCATTAAAAAAGATGCTAATCTTTTTGTTAGGTATGATGGGCAGTGGCAAGACCACGCTGGGCAAGGAGCTGGCTGAAAAGCTGGGCTATACTTTCCTGGACCTGGATGCCGTTATCGAGCAGAAAGAAAACAGAACTATAGCTGAAATATTTGCTGCAGAAGGGCAGGAGCGGTTCCGGGCATTGGAGCGCGAAACGTTACAAACTATAGTTACCAACTATAAGCAGGCTATAGTTGCAACTGGAGGTGGCACACCTTGCTTTTTCGATAACATGGCCCTAATGAATACTTCCGGCGAAACTGTTTTTCTGGATGTGTCGGTAAAAGATATTGCCCAAAGGCTCTCACAATCAGATCTCTCTACACGCCCGCTGCTGGCTGGTAAAACACAATCCGAACTAATCTCGTTCTTAGGCAAAACATTATCAGAAAGGCGCCGGTTTTATGAGCAGGCAAGGCACATAGTTGCGAGTCCGCCGTATACTATAAATGCATTGCTGGCGTTGCTTCCGCTGTAATTATAGATCGCTGAATCCATACTTTTAGTCTCTTTTTCCGGCGAAGCAGCTTTCTGTTTTAATTAGTTTTGCGGTCTGAAAAAACTATTGCCTAAACAAAAACTATGAAACCTAATCACAAAGGACGAGCCCAGATTTTCGAGAACCCCGTTCTTGAAAGACTGACCAGAACACACATTGCCCTCCCGATCTTCATTTTTATCGCTATCTCAGTAGGCCTTATTTACTATGGTATTACCTATGGGTTTATAGGTGTGCTCGAAGCAATTGGCCTGTTCTTTCTGGGTTGGGTACTCTTTAGCCTGATGGAATATGCGGCGCATCGCTTTATCTTCCACATGGATACCGACACACCTATGAAGGAGCGCATCCAGTACACGTTCCATGGTAACCACCACGAGTACCCTAAAGACAAAGAACGCCTGGCCATGCCGCCTATAGTTAGCGTTTTGATCGCCTCGTTCCTGTTCTTTGTGTTTAAGCTGGTGTTCGGGCAGTTGGTATTTGGTATTGTAGCCGGTATGCTGTTTGGATATGCTATGTATTTGTTCGTGCACTATGCCGTACACGCCTATGCACCGCCTAAAAATTTCCTGAAAACGCTTTGGGTACATCACAGCATTCATCATTACAAAGACCCTGAAGTAGCTTTTGGGGTATCGTCGCCGCTTTGGGATTACCTGCTGGGTACTATGCCGAAGAGATCTAAGTAACTGATATAAGCTGTATAGAAAAAATTTAAGGGAGCCAGGCGCTCCCTTTTTTTATTGCTTAACCTGTAAGTGCAGTCAGGCAAAATATGGCTATTAATAAATGTTTAAACATTGTATGTGGCTGACTAACAGTGTTAAAGTATTGCACTTAACAAATACAAGTCTCTTTTTTTTATATATGTTTTTAGATTAAAGTATTAATGATTAGGTTTTTATAATATGGTTATTATTGTATATATGAAGATATGGTCATATCTTCGCACCCCTGTTCCTAAGATGTAGAAAACACTATATAGGCTGATTTATAAACCTGAAAATGAAGAAGCAAATAACTTACAAAAGTGTACTTATTCTCTTTTTCATGATGTACAGTTTAACAATAAGCCCTGTAATTGCACAGATCAGCATTCCGCAAATGACGGCTTATGGTTACCAGTTAAAGCATACCTATTCCCAAGATTTTAATTCGTTACCAGCTACCGGCAACTCCGCCTGGGTAAATGGCAGTACCTTGCCTGGCTGGTATGCAACCCAACACGACGGGGCAAACCCAACTGCCATCAACTCCAGCAATAATTACACAAGAGGGGTGGCTCTTTATAGTTTCGGAAATATAGCTAGCACAGACAGGGCTTTAGGGGGGCACGGTGCAAATGGCTGGGGTGGCTATTATTATGCAGCACGCTTTAAAAACAACTCAGGTAAAACTATAAAGCATATTAAGGTAAGCTTTGCTATGGAGCAATGGTACTGGACAAAAACGGCTAACTCGCCTTTCAGCTTTTCTTATAAAAAGGGTGCTAATGTAGCTGACCCGACTACTGCAACCGGCTGGACATCGGTAAATACACTTAGCGGAGTTATCGCAACTACATCCTGGAACAATAGCGCGAAAGAAACTAATGGGAATGATGCTACTTACAGAGTGTTGCGCCAGGATCTGGTAATGCAGGTAAATCTTGCCCCCGGAGAGGAAATTATGTTGCGCTGGAACCAGGAAGAACCTGTTTATGAATCAAACAATAAAAACGAATATCCATCTATAGCTTTAGATGATGTGCAGATCGAGTTCGTCCAGAATGATGTGTTTTATGCGATAGGCAAAAATCTAAACAACAGTAATAACTGGTCGATAGACGGAACAAACTCCGGTAGAAAGCCTGTGAATTTTACAGATCAGGACCAGCTGTTTGTTGTAGCAACAGCAGGTAACTATAAACTTAACGGTAACCTTACGATCTCGGGGCTGAACTCTAAGCTTATCCTTGGTGAAGAAACTGCCATAGCCACTTTAACAGTTCCTTTTAAATACAAGCTTGCTACAACCGTTGATATAGCCAATGGCTCCACACTAACTATTAACCACGAAACGGATGCCCCAACCTTCGGTAACCTGGCGCCTAATAGTAATGTGGAATATAACACAGACAGCACGAATGCACCCATACAAGGCAACTATGGCAACTTGCACATAACAGGAGGCAAAGAGAAGGTGATTGATATGTCAGTGCAGGTGCGGGGAAAACTAAAGTTGGTAAACACCGGAGTACAGCTGCAGAACGCGACCATTACCTTAGAGAACGGCGCAACTATAGAACACACCGGCGAAGCAGCTTTTATTAAAATTGGTGCTGGCAGTAGTGTAAAGCAATATTTGCAACCCGGCAACACGCGTTTTTTACCTGTAGGCACCCAGCGAAGCTATACACCCCTACGTGTGACATTGCCGGCAGATAAAGCAGGGCGCTATGTAAGTGTGGCAGTAGAAGATGGTATTTATGTACATTATAACGGTGCTCTAAAGGGTCTTGGCGAACCATTGCATAACGGATTGGTAAATAAAGTATGGCATATTAGCCAGGAAGGCGCAACCAGTCCGGATGCAGAAGTAACCTTTTACTGGAACGTTGCAGATGAGCTCCCAAATTTTGACCGGACTATGGCCGAAATGGCGTACTATAATGGCTCGGATTGGGAATCAGCGGGGGGATTGATAACAGCCAGTGCCGGTGCCCGCACTGCGGCTTCTTTACCAGCTAATGCAGTTACCTTAACTAATGCAAGAAGCGGAATGTATGGCGTATGGCAGCCGCCACGTAACCCGTTGCCGGTAGAGCTTACATCATTTACCGCGAAATATAAAGACGGCCTCACTACCTTAAACTGGACAACCGCTTCGGAGAGGAGCAGTAATTATTTTTCGGTAGAAGTAAGCACCAACGGAAAACATTTCAGTGAAGCGGGGCAGATAAAAGCGGCGGGTTTCAGTTCGGGTGTTAGGAATTACACTTTTGTACACCAGCCAGCTGACCAGGGAATAATTTACTACAGGCTAGTAGAGTATGCCGAAGATGGCGAAAAGACCTACTCCAGAATAGTAAGCGTAAACGCGAAGGAAAATGGCCCGGTTAAAATAACAGCTTATCCTAACCCGGGACATGGCAAGCTATACCTTACATCGGCAACTATAAAAGGTGCTGCCAATCTGGTGCTAACAAACCTGAATGGTAAAATCATCCTCTCCAAAACGATCGTATTATCTGCTATAGAGCCGACAGAAATAGATATGCAGCACCTGCCGGCAGGTGTTTATATAATACAGTTACAAAGCAGCGCAGGTCGGCAAACGATTCGGCTGGCGCATCTTCCAAAATAGTAATAAAGTAAAAAGGAGCCTTTCGGGCTCCTTTTTTTATCTTCTGAATTTTCTGAAGATCCAGACAACCAGGAGTATGATCAATACTATAATAATGAGGGCAGTCCACATGCCCGCCTCAAAAATGTCTCCTACCAGTTCGCAACTGCTTAGGGTAAAGGCCATCAGTATAAACAGCGTAGCCAGGTATGTTCTTAAGTTATTCATAGTTCTATCGTTTAGTGTTGTCGGATAACGAACTGACTATAGTTAAACTATAATCCGCCCGTCATATGAAAATATACTTATTGATAGATACTATAAAATAAGGTAAAAGGTTGAAAGCAGGGAAAAGAAGAAAGACTATGGAGAAGGTTAGAAACAAAAAAGCCACTCATTTCTGAGTGGCTTTTGCTCCCCCTCCTGGGCTCGAACCAGGGACCCCCTGATTAACAGTCAGGTGCTCTAACCGACTGAGCTAAGGAGGAATTTATGTCCAGTGGCGGCTTCTACCGCCGAATGATGATGCAATATTACAGCCTCTTTAGGGATTATGCAAGTACTCTTCTGAAAAAATCTTTCATCTTTTTATAAGCTTCTGAAACTCAAAGCAAAAATTTAATTGGAGATGTAAAGGATGTTATTGGCAAGCGATGTTTTGTACTGCCTGAGGCCATAAACAGCCGGCCCGGATGTGACATTGCCCTGGAAGTTGAATTGCGAACCACAACAACTATGCGTCAGGAACAGGTTTGATTGATCTACGGTAACTACGCCGCAGGAAGCGGCCGGGTCGTAAGGGCAGGCGCGCTCGAAGGCGTAATAGGTGCTGGCATTTTGCCGGATAACGATAATACCCCGGTAACCGGACTGCAAGTAAGCATAACCACCATCCTGGCGCAGCATCGGGTACTGCAGGCTATTCACGCTTATCTGTTCGCTGACCGGTACAACAGGTATGCCGGGGCCAACATTGTCAGAACTGCAGCCAACCAGCACAACTATAGCCAGCAGCGCGAAAAGCTTATTTATAGTCGTAAAAGCCTTTGCCAGACTTGCGGCCGTGGTGCCCGGCATCCACTTTTTGTTGCTGTATGCGGCTTGGTCTGAATTTAGGATCATAATGGAAAGCCTCGAACATGGATGTGGTTACGGAAAAATTGGTATCTACGCCGATCAGGTCCATCAACTCGAATGGGCCCATCTTAAAACCGCTGGCCTGCATCAGTTTATCTATAGTTTCAACATCGGCCACGCCTTCTTCCAGCAGTTTCAGTCCTTCTACATAAAAATGGCGTGCTACACGGTTAACGATAAACCCTGGCGAATCTTGCGCCATAACCGGCGTTTTCTCCAGCTTAAGAGCTAACTTTTTTATAGTTAAAGCAATTTCCGGGCTGGTGGCTGCACCGGATATAACTTCTACCAACTTCATAATGTGGGCCGGGTTAAAGAAGTGCATGCCCACTACGCGCTCGGGGTTTGGTACACCAGCCGCAATACGTGTGATCGGGATAGAAGAGGTGTTGGAGGCAAGTATAGTTTGGTCGGAGTTGATATCTGCCAGTTCCTTAAAGATGCTCTGCTTTACTTCCAGTCGCTCTACCACTGCTTCAATGATCACATCGCAGTGCATATCGAGGGTGTTGCCTGTGAAGTTTAGGTTTGCCAGTGTTGCTTCTTTATCTGCTATTGTTAGTTTACCACGTTCTATGCCCTTGTCCAGGTTAGTAGCAGTGGTTTTCTGAGCCTTATCCAGCACAGTGGCGTTTATATCAAACAGAATGGTTTTATAGCCCGCCTGCGCACATATCTGTGCAATACCCTGCCCCATGGTGCCGGCTCCAACTATACCAATCGTTTTTATATCCTCGAATTTCATCTTTTAAATGGTTAAATTGTTTGATGGTTAAATTGTTGAAAGGCTAAACTATAACTATAAACCAGCTATTAGCGAAGCCCAACAATTAAGCAATTCAACCATTTAGCCATTAAATTACCCCTTCAAACTGGCGAAGGAAGCGCACGTCGTTCTCGGTGAACAGGCGCAGGTCTTTTATCTGGTACTTCAACATGGTTATACGCTCTATGCCCATACCAAATGCAAAACCGGAATATACTTTCGAGTCGATGCCGCAATTTTCCAGCACAGCAGGGTCAACCATACCAGATCCGCCAATTTCTACCCAACCGGTTTGCTTACAGATATTACAGCCGTCGCCCTTGCAGATCAAACAGGTAATATCTATCTCGGCGCTTGGCTCCGTGAACGGGAAGAACGACGGACGGAATCGTACTTTTGTATCCTGGCCGAAAAGCTCCTTGGCAAAGTAGTAAAGCGTTTCTTTCAGGTCTTTAAAGCTCACGCCTTTGTTTACATACAAGCCTTCTACCTGGTGGAAAACCATGTGCGCACGCGCAGAAATGGCTTCGTTACGGTATACGCGACCAGGCATAATGCTGCGCAGCGGTGGCTGGTTGTTTTCCATCAGGCGCACCTGTACCGTTGATGTATGAGTACGTAGCAACCTGTTTTTGTCTTCGCTCAAAAAGAATGTATCCTGCATTTCGCGGGCAGGGTGGTTCTCCGGGAAGTTAAGGGCAGTAAAGTTGTGGAAGTCGTCTTCAATCTCCGGCCCTTCGGCCACGTTAAACCCGATACGCTCAAAAATACGCACGATCTCGCGGCGCACTAAAGACAGCGGGTGGCGTGTGCCTAAGGTGTTTGGTATAGTTGGCAGCGTAAAATCAAAGCCAGTGTCGGCTGTTGTGTCGGTAGCATTGGCCAGTTGTTCCTGTGCCTGGTCGAAACGCTCCTGTGCACGGTTTTTCAGCTGATTCAATTGCTGACCAACTTCGCGGCGCTGCTCGGGTGCAACTTCTTTCAGGTTATCAAAAAGAGCTGCTATCTGGCCTTTACGACCTATATATGTAATTCTGAACTGCTCCAGCTCGGCTGCATTGCCAAGCTGTGCTGCTTCTATTTCCTGGGCTACTGTCTGTATCTTCTCAACCATAGTATGCAAAGATAATAATTTGCAGGATACACCCCATTCCAGCCTTCCCCTTTTAAAGAGGGCCCTTACCCCAAAACAGGGGAAAGGGTTTTCCTAATGTATTATTAGTTTTATGTCTTTTCGAGTTTAGCGAGAAATCTTTTTAGAATTCCAGATAGATCTCTCACGTTGTTCGAGATGACAAAAGAGAAACACCCTCTCCTGTTTTTAGGAGAGGGCTGGGGTGAGGTAAATTCAAAATAATATAGCACCTTTACTATACTATAAGGTGGCGGTAAGCAAAAACGATCGTTTCGTTTGCCGACGCAATCCTGCAGCTTACCGACTTTTTGCCTTGGCCAGCCTACTAACTATGGCCGCCACTTGCTGATTGAAGTACATTTGATCAGAAATTAAAACAAAAACAACTATGGAAAATCAAGATTTAAACACAAACAAAGGTTACAAAGGCTGGAAAGACAGAAGCGACAACAGAAGTGGAAGAGTAATGGCCGGATTACTGCTCGTAGTTATAGGAGTGGTATTGCTGGCTTACAAAATGAATGTGATTTTTTTACCGCGCTGGCTTTTCTCGTGGCAGATGATCCCGATACTTGCTGGTCTGTTTATTGGGTTCAAGCACTCGTTCCGGAACCCGGGCTGGATTTTGCCAGTGGCATTAGGCGTAATTTTCCTGATCGATGATTACGTGCCTGGTATTTCTTTCCGTAACTACCTTTGGCCAATTGTTGTGATTGTGATAGGACTTTGGGTAATGCTGAAGCCGAAACGTGACATGCGTCCCCACCTGGTACAAGGAATTCCAACGATGCCGCCCAGAGGTGTAAATAAAGATGGCACAACTACAGCAAGTCCTTTGTGGGAAGATGCAGCCACATCCGGAGACGATTATATTAACTCCACAGCCATTTTAGGGGGCGTAAAGCGCAATATTTTGTCTAAAAACTTTAAAGGCGGCGAAGTTGTAAGTGTGTTTGGCGGTAACGAAATAAACCTGACCCAGGCCGATATACAACACCCGATCGTGCTGGATACTACCCAGATATTTGGCGGAACATCGCTTATCGTGCCTCCGCACTGGGAAGTAAGAAACGAAGTGGTAGCTATATTAGGCGGTGTATCTGATAAGCGTATGATGCTGCCAGGCGGCTACGACCCGAACAAGGTGCTGGTCATTAAAGGTACTGCCCTCTTCGGCGGACTTGATATCAAGAGTTACTAAACTATAAATGGCTCAAATGCGTGTGATCTGGCTTTACCTGGCATGGGCCGCTTTCTGGTCAGGGGTGTTGGTGCTGGTGCTTTTGCCGGCCAACTATAGCCTTCACCTCACCCTTAAGGACAGTTTGCTCTACAACCTGCTGCTGACCCTGGCTGGTTTTGCGGCAAGCACGGGCCTGCGTTACTATCAGCCCACACTACGGCAGGGCATTCTGCTCTTGGCCTGGAGCTTAGGTTTAGCCGGAATCTGCACATTGCTCTATAGTTTCCTGATCGGTAGATTTGTATACGATGCTGACTACCTGGTTTTTGCCGGAAGCTCGTTGCCGATGCGGGTGGTGTTTGGGTGGTTGCTGTTGCTATTGTTGTTGCTGATAAACTGGTTCTGGTACTATACCAAAGAGCAGCGTTTGCTGGAAGAACGAAAAGCAGCCACCGAAAAACTAGCCCGCGAAGCCGAACTTTTTACCCTGCGCCAGCAATTGCAGCCACACTTTTTATTTAACAGCCTTAATTCTATAAGCGCGCTGGTGATAGTTAAGCCCAACCAGGCCCGCACCATGATCCAGCAGCTTTCGGATTTTTTACGTGGCACTCTCCGGAAAGAGAACCAGCAGCAGGTAACTTTAGCCGATGAATTAACCCAGTTGGAACTATACCTGGCCATTGAAAAAGTAAGGTTCGGGCACCGGCTGCAAACTATAGTTGATGTAACTGATGACGCTAAAAACCTGAAAATCCCCGCCCTGCTGTTGCAACCTATAGTGGAGAATGCCATTAAGTTCGGGCTTTACGGCACCACCGGCGATACAACTATAACTATGAAGGCTTTCAGGGAAGATGCAAAACTGGTGATACGTATTCAGAATCCTTTTGAAGCCGATGCCACGCAAGCCCATGAAGGAACAGGTTTTGGATTGAGTTCGGTGCAGCGCAGGCTATACCTGCTTTATGCCCGACCTGACCTGGTACAAACGCAGCAACACGAAAATCAATTTACTACTACCGTAACCATACCCCAAAACTATGATCAAGTGCCTCATAATTGATGACGAACCGCTAGCCCGGAGTATAGTTGCCGAATACCTGCTGAAGCACCCTGATGTAACGATAGCCCAGGAGTGTGGCGATGGTTTTGAAGGTATTAAAGCCATAAAACAGCACCAGCCCGACCTGATCTTCCTGGATGTACAGATGCCCAAGATAAACGGCTTTGAAATGCTGGAACTGTTGGAAGAGCAACCGGGCGTGATCTTTACCACTGCCTTCGATAACTATGCCCTGAAAGCGTTTGAGGCCAATGCCGTAGATTATTTGCTAAAGCCCTTCAGCCAGGAACGGTTTGATGCGGCCCTAAAAAAATGGCAGGAAAAGCATACGATAGAAACTATAGATAAGCCAACTATAGACCTGAGTGAAGTACCAGCCAAGCAACCCGAAGAGCGCGCCCGCATTGTAGTCAAAGCCGGCAACGATATCCGCATAATACCTGTGCAGGATGTGCTGTACCTTGAAGCCTACGACGATTATGTGAAGATCCACACCAGAGACGGCCTCTTTCTGAAAAAGAAGACGATGGGCTATTATGAGCAAACCCTTGACCCAACACAGTTCGTAAGGGTACACCGCTCTTACATTATCCCTATCTCCCAGCTCACCCGCATAGAACCTTTAGAAAAAGACAGCCACGTGGCCCTGCTTAAAAATGGTGTGCGTGTGCCGCTCAGTAAGAGTGGTTATACCAAACTGCGGACCGTGCTGGGACTCTAAAATTGATCTCTTTAAGTTAACATGGAAAGATCATGGATGCCGGATAAAAAGCAATTAACAAGACTTCTGTTGATTTTTTGTGCCGTGTTTTTAGTAGGTATTTATGTCTATCAAAGAAGGGAAAAAGATACTATTCAGGAGAATTTAGGTGTTACAACCTGCAAGATCACTAATGCAAGTGCAGGATATAGAGGAGGAATTCAAATGAAATATTCTTTCATCTATAACGGCAAGGAGTATACAGGAGGAAGAAAATACTTTATAAGTAACGCTTATGCCGATAGCTTTTTAGGCTATAGTTTCCCGGTAGCTTTTGATAAAAATAACCCTTCGCAAAACACTGTTTTATTGCTCCCAGCTGACTTTCATGAATTCAACCTCGACTTTCCTGATAGTTTAGAATGGGTGGTTATCCTGGATAAAAAATCTCTATAAGTTTTTTTGTAGTAATCTTTTGTGTTGCAACACTGATCTGGTGTGTTGCCTGGCTTGCCATTCTTATAGTTTGTTGGGGTGTTAGTCTATGTAACACAGTAGTTTGTCAGAAATAGGGGCTTCAATGCGCAGATATAGCTTTTTGCAATTTAGCTGGAAATGAGATTTTTATGATCTTTTTTCTAAACAAAATACCTCTTTGGAAACTTTGGATATAAAAATCGTTTCCATAGTTTTGCGTCATTATGAGTACCACCGAATTAGAAGAAAGAACAAACGCCAAGACTAAGATTTCCTGCACCGCTTTCCAGCTGTTCTGCCAGCGTGGCATTAAAAGCGTGTCGATGGATGATATTGCCCAGTTCCTGAGCATGTCCAAGAAAACGATCTATAAGTGGTTCGAGAATAAAAATGAGCTTGTGGTAGCTTCAACAGGCGCTTATCTGGATGATATGCAGCAACGTTGCGAAGTATATTTTCAAAGTTCCGGTAACGCCATTGAAGAGCTTTTCAATATGATGAGCATGACCCGCGAGCTTTTCAACCAGTTTCACCCTTCCATTTTCCACGACCTGCAGAAATACCACCCCGAAGCTTTTAAACTTTGGATGCAGCACCGCGACGAGTACATGTTTGTGAAGATTAAAGAGAACCTAGAGCGCGGCATAAAAGAAGGTCTTTACCGCAAGGACCTAGATGTGGAAGTGATGTCGAAAGTACGGTTGGTGCAGGTGGAGCTACCTTTTAATCCTGTATTGTTCCCGCCTCATAAGTACGACCTGAAACGCGTGCAGATGGCCACCCTGGAGCACTACATGTTAGGTTTAGCAACCCTGAAAGGCCATAAACTGATAAATGAGCTGAAGCAGATTAAAGAAGAAGAGTAACCGACTCCCTGACCAAAATAAGCCATGAAAAAAAGAATAACACTTATAGTTGCAGCACTTACATTGCTTGGCTCTACAGGGGCACATGCCCAGGAAGTACAGCAGTTTAGTTTGCAGCAAAGTATAGACTATGCACTGCAAAACAGGGCTAGCCTGCAGGCCGACCGCAATAACGAGAAAAGTGCCAAAGCCAGGGTGGGAGAGATACGTGCCATGGGCCTTCCGCAGATAGATGCTATCGTGGATGTTGGGGATAACTTTATTCAGCAGCAGAGCTTTTTGCCAGGTGAGTTTTTAAATGATCCGGATGATCCGAACTCTCCGCAGCCGGGTACTTTTGTGCCTATAACATTTACGCCGGCTTATACCAGCAATGCAACTATAACAGGCAGCCAGTTACTTTTCGATGGCTCTTACCTGATCGGGTTAAAAGCCGCTAAAACTTATACTGAGCTATCGCGCAAAACCACCATTCAGAGCGAGATTGAGGTGGCCGACCAGGTGAGCAAAGCTTACTATGGTGTGCTGGTGAACCGGGAGCGGATGGAGCTGCTTAACCAGAACCTGGTACGACTGGATACCCTGCTAAAACAAACACGCATTATGTTTGATAACGGAGTGGCCGAACAGCTGGATGTAGACCGCCTGCGTGTATCTTTTAATAACTTGAAAGTTGAGCAGCAGAAAGCAGAGCGCCTGATGCTACTGAGCGAAAACCTACTGAAGTTCCAGATGGGGCTGCCGCAGAAGCAAACTATAGTTCTGACAGACAAATTGAGCGATGTAGAAGTGGAGACTGCAACAACTACCAGTGAAAACTTTAACTATAGCAACCGCATCGAATATTCCCTGCTGGAAACACAGCAGAGCCTGGCCCAGCTGGACCTACGCAATATAAGATCAGGTTATCTGCCTAAACTATACTTAAATGCCCGCTATGGTTATAATGCAGCCAGCAACAGTTTCAGCGACATAACCACCACAAGCAGCTACCTGGAATATGGCTATGTGGGTGCGCAATTACGCATCCCGATCTTTGATGGCTTGCGCAAACACTACCAGATACAGCAAAGCAAAGTAACCGTGGAGAACACCAAATACGGATTCGAAACGCTGCGCCAAAGCATTGACCTAGAATTGAAACAAGCCTCTACCGAACTTACCAACTCCCTGGATGTGCTGAAGGCGCAGCAGGAAAACCTGGCGCTGGCCCAGGATATTGCCCGGGTAGCCAAGATCAAATTTCAGGAAGGGGTAGGCTCTAACCTGGAAGTGATAACTGCTGAAACCGACCTGCGCCAGGCGCAAACCAATTATTACGCCGCCGTTTACGACGCCCTTATCGCCAAAGTGAATCTTGAAAAAGCAAAAGGCACCCTGATCTCAAAATAAAACCATGAAGAAGACCGCACAACGACACATGAAAAGCACATTAAATATAGTAGCTATAGCACTTATAGTTGGCCTGGCATCCTGCGGGGGCGGCAACGACAAAGTCGCAGAACTGGCAGAGCTGAAAAAGCAAAAATCTGAACTCGACAGTAAAATTGCAGCCCTCGAGACCGAACTGAAAGCCGAAGGCAAGAATGGCGGAGCGCAACGCAAAACTGTACCTGTTGCGGTAGCAACTCTGCAGCAGGACACCTTCAACCATTACCTGGAAATGCAGGGGAAAGTTGATTTCGACCAGAACGTTTTTGTAAGTGCCCGTGTACCCGGCGTGCTGACCAGTGTGCGTGTGCAGCCCGGCGACCGCGTAAGCAAAGGCCAGACCATGGCAACTATAGATGCACAGGTATTGGAGCAGAACATAGCCGAGCTTCGCACCCGCCTGGACCTGGCCCGCATTGCCTTCGAAAAACAGAAAAACCTGTGGGACCAGAAAATAGGCACCGAAATGCAATACCTGACTGCCAAAAATAACAAAGAGGCCCTGGAGCGCAGCTTGTCAGCGTTGCAGCAGCAGCGTGACCAGTATAACATAAAGGCTCCTGTAAGTGGTGTGGTAGACCAAGTGGTGCCAAATGCAGGCGAGGCCGTAGCGCCTGGCGTCGGCATTATCAGGGTAGTAAATATGTCGGGTAGTAAAATAGTGGCAGAAGTATCGGAAGCTTACCTGAGCAAGATAAACAAAGGCGATAAAGCCATCGTGTTTTTCCCGGACCTGAACAAAGAAGTTGAAACTACAGTGGATGTGGTAGGCTCTTTTATAAACCCGAGCAGCCGCACTTTTACTATAGAACTTAACCTGAAAGATAGCAAAGGAATAGAACTGCGCCCTAACCTGGTAGCCATGGTTCGCATCCTGGACTATAAAAACGAAAGCACTATAGTTGTGCCGGTAAACCTGGTACAAAAAGACGAGAAATCGGAGTATGTGTATGTGGCTAAAAAAGAAGGGAAAGACTATGTGGCAGCCAAGCGCGAGATAAAAACAGGCCAGACCTATAAAGGCAAAACCGAAGTGCTGAGCGGACTCGCTGCCAACGACCAGATCATAACTGCTGGTTACCAGAACCTGAACGAAGGCCAGCCTGTGGTGTTTGAACAGGCCAAAAGTCTGAGCCAGAAGTAAACCCTATTGCTCTAAAACTATGAAACAGTTCAAGCCGACCAATTGGTCTATCGATAATAAAACCAGTATCTACATCATCACACTGATCATCTCGATCTGGGGTGTTTTCTCTTACATCAATATCCAGAAAGAGAATTTTCCGGATGTGGTGATCCCGACGGTGTTTGTGAGTACGGTATATGCCGGCACGTCGCCATCGGATATGGAAAACCTGGTAACGCGACCGATAGAGAAAGAGATAAAAGCCATTTCAGGGGTTAAAAAGATCACTTCCAACTCTATCCAGGATTTCTCGATGGTAGTGGTGGAGTTTAACACCGATGTGGATGTGGCTGTAGCCAAGCAGCAGGTAAAAGATGCCGTAGATAAAGCCCGCACCGATCTGCCACAAGACCTGACGCAGGAGCCTAACGTGCAGGATGTGAACTTCTCGGAGTTCCCGATCATGCAGGTAAACATTTCGGGTAACTATAGCCTGGACCAACTGAAGAACTATGCCGAAGACATACAGGACCGCATTGAATCGCTGACTGAGATTACCCGTGTAGACATGGCCGGCGCTTTGGATAAAGAAGTGCAGGTGGATGTGGACATGTATAAAGCGCAGGTAGCGCAGGTTACTTTCACGGATATCGAAAATGCCATTGCCCGCGAAAACCTGACCTTGTCGGGTGGTAACGTAACCGTAGGCGAAATGAAGCGATCGGTGCGTGTGGTTGGCCAGTATGTTGATCCTAACCTTATTGGCGACATTGTGGTGAAGTCGATGTCTGGTGCTAACATTCAGTTGAAAGAGATTGCCCGTGTAAGAGAAGGATTTGAGGACCAGGAAAGTTTTGCCCGCCTGGATAACGAGCCTGTAATTACCCTGAACGTGATCAAACGCAGTGGCGAGAACCTGATCGAGGCATCGAACAAAATAGAAGACCTGCTGGCAGAAATGGAAGGCACCACGCTGCCCAACGACCTGAAAGTAACGGTTACCGGCGAGCAGGCTACTCAAACCAAGCACACCCTCAACGACCTGATCAACACGATAATTATCGGCTTTGTGCTGGTAACTATAATTCTGATGTTCTTTATGGGTACAACCAACGCCATCTTTGTGGGGTTATCGGTGCCTATTTCCATGTTCGTCGCTTTCCTCATCTTCGACTCGATGGGCGTGTCGCTGAACATGATCGTGCTGTTCGCTTTCCTTCTTGCCCTTGGTATAGTGGTGGATGATGCCATTGTGGTGATCGAGAACACGCACCGTATTTTCCATACATCTAACCTAGGTATTACAAAAGCTGCTAAAGTAGCTGCCGGCGAAGTGTTTGTGCCGGTGCTGGCAGGTACGCTTACAACTATAGCTCCGTTCTTCCCGCTGCTTTTCTGGCCGGGTATAGTAGGTGAGTTCATGTTCTATCTGCCGATAACGCTAATCGTTACATTGCTGGCATCGTTGCTGGTAGCCTTTATTATAAACCCGGTTTTTGCAGCATCTTTCATGCATAAAGAGCACAAAGAGCGGTCTCCAAAATCGCGCAGACGCTTTGTTATAGTTCTGATCGCGGCTATAGTTCTGGCTATCGTGTTTTACATAGCTGGTTCTTATGGCTTTGCAAACTTGTTAATGCTGGGCGTAGTACTTATGGCCCTGAACAGGTATGTGTTAACCGGCCTGATAGATAAATTTCAGCAAAATACACTGCCACGCTTTATGGCGAAGTACGAGCAGTTGCTACGCTGGATGCTGGCCGGTAAACGCCCTGTTTATGTGTTCGTTGGTATTTTTGCGCTGCTTTTCCTGTCCATTGGTTTAGTTGCAGTTCGTTCTCCTAAGGTGGTTTTCTTCCCGGAAAGCGACCCGAACTTTGTATATACTTACATACAGATGCCTGTTGGTACCGACCAGGCTGTTACGGACTCTGTTACCAAGGTAGTGGAAAAGCGCATTTATAACGTGATCGGGGATGATAACCCGGATGTAGAGTCGGTAATATCGAACGTGGCTATAGGTGCCGGCGACCAGAACGATCGCAGCGTAACAGCCCAGTCGCATAAAGGTAAGGTAACGGTTGCTTTTGTAGAGTACATGGACCGCACCACCGACAAAACATCCAAAGAATACCTGACAGAGATACGTGAAGCGGTAAAAGGAATACCTGGCGTTGAAATAACGGTAGATCAGGAGCAGAACGGGCCGCCTGTTGGTAAACCGATCAGTATCGAGATATCCGGCGAAGAGTTTCCGGAACTGATCGCGCTTTCTAAAAATGTAGAGCAGTACATCTCTAACCAGGAAATTGGTGGTATAGAAGGCCTGAAATCTGACCTGGAAGATAGCAAACCGGAGATCGTTATCAACATTGACCGTGAGCGCGCTAACCGCGAAGGCTTAAGCACCGGCCAGATCGGGATGGAAATAAGAACAGCCATATTTGGTAAGGAAGCATCGAAATTTAAACTGGACGAAGACGAATACCCGATTCAGATACGCTACGCAGAACCTTACCGCGAAAACATTGATGCCCTGCTGGATATGCGCATTACTTACCGCGATATGAACTCCGGACAGGTTCGCCAGATCCCGCTTTCGTCGGTGGCAAGTATAGAATATGGCAACACGTATGGCGGTATCAAGCGCAAAAATCTGAAACGTGTTGTAACTCTGGAATCGAATGTGCTGGCCGGGTACAACGCCAACGAAGTGGTACAGCAGATAGAACAGTCGTTGCAGAATTTCCAGACGCCGGAAGGGTACGAGGTACGCATAGGTGGCCAGCAGGAAGATCAGAAGGAAACATCCGATTTCTTGGGCCTGGCTTTTGTGGCAGCTTTCCTCATCATCTTCCTGATCCTGGTTACACAGTTCAACTCCGTTTCAAAACCATTCATTATTCTGTCAGAGGTGCTGTTCAGTATTATTGGTGTGCTGCTGGGCTTCTCGATCTTTAAAATGGATGTGTCAATCGTTATGACGGGTGTTGGTATAGTTGCGCTGGCCGGTATAGTTGTGAAGAATGGCATATTGATTGTGGAGTTTACAGACCTGCTGCTGGAAGAAGGCAAAGGCTTGAAAGAGGCGCTTGTAGAAGCTGGTAAAACACGTCTGAACCCTGTATTGTTAACTGCTACGGCAACTATACTAGGATTGATACCGCTGGCGTTAGGGGTAAACCTTAACTTTTACACACTGTTTACAGAGTTTAAGCCCAACTTCTTTATGGGTGGTAACAGTGCCGCTTTCTGGGGCCCGCTCGCCTGGACCATTATTTTCGGGCTTGGGTTTGCAACTATAGTTACACTACTGATAGTGCCGGTTATGTACCTGCTGAACGAGAAATTAAAGGACAAGCTGATAGGCAAAAAGAAACGTGCCGCAGCCCTGAAGATAAAGCAGGATGAAATGCCTGTGAATGGTAAAGTTAGAGAATATACATATTAATAGTACCCATGCTTACAAACAATAAAGCTATTGAGCAGGAGGTTATCCGCATCATTAGCAGAACCAAAAAAGTGCAGCCTTCACGCCTACAAGCCGATGTAAGTTTAGAACAAAAGCTCGGTTTTGATACCCTTGATGTAGTTGATATTATACTGGCGCTTGAGAAGAAATACCATATCGTTATTCCGGATGAAGTTCCGATTAACACGGTTGGTGATTTTGTAACCTATGTTGCAGATCATTCGGAGCTGGTAGCAGCGTAAAAATTTTACATTCAACTATAAAGGCGGAAGTTATCCCGCCTTTATAGTTTAAATACATTTAGTTGATTATTCCTTTCTGTCATCCTGAGCGTTAGCCGAGGGATCTTAATTACCCTTAAATTTCACTTTTGTCATTTCGACGTTAGGAGAAATCTGAGTTTTATAGTTTGATTCCTTTCCAACTTGAACCAAGCTATCCTTTCAAATTACCATTAATCCTGGGAGCTCTGATTGCCCATCGTTTCACCTTTAACTTTGGTGCCCTCACGGCCGGGAGGCCCCGTCTTTGGGTATCGCGCTGCGCGAATCTCTTTTGCTCCTTCGTCGCAATGCCTGCGGCACCAGATATTCACAAGGCGCTCAACCCAAAGACTGAGATCTTTCGCATAGCAACCACCTGTCTATAGTTTGAACCGGTAAGCTCCGAGATTTATCGTGGCTGTAGTTCCGTAGGGACAGGTCGCGACCTGTCCGAGGATAGGCTTTACCTATAGAACTATAAGGTAAACAATAGTAAAGGCCGAAAGTCCCCCTTTGAAGGGGGCGAAGGGGGATGTTAAACCATACCAGATCTCTCACGCTGTTCGAGATGACAAAGTAAAAAGCAGTAAAACTCCCCTCCTTAGACTACCGAGAAGAGATTTCGAAGGTAGCGAGCGTAGCTCTGAGGGGTTGGGGGTGGTTGGACAACACCAACTATAGAATTATAGCCAAAGCTACTCCATGTCTGTCCCTATCGGGCCAGTTGAGTCGGGAGACTCAACACCATCTTAAGTCACGAGTCCGGAGACGCGCGCCAGCTCATTACGAAACCCAACCTACAAAAAAACTCCCTTGCTTACTCATGTACAATACACGGCAGGCAAGGGAGCTTTAGGGAATTTGACTTTACTATAGTAGCAGTATAATCAATAGGCTATTTTTAGAAAATAGAGATTCGGTAGTCTTTTAGCTTTTTATCAAGGGCTTTGGAGTTGCCGCAAACCTTGTCCAATAGTTTCCAGAAGCGTGGGCCATGGTTCTTTTCTACAGTGTGTGCCAGTTCGTGCAGTATCACATAGTCGCAAAGAGCATCGGGCAGGCGCATCAGGTGCAGGTTCAGGTTAATGTTGTTGGTGTGCGAGCAGCTACCCCAGCGGCTTTTTGCATTTTTAATGAACACCGTCTGGTACTCAAACCCGAAGCGCTCGGCGAAAAAAGCAACCCGTTGCGGCAAATACTCTTTTGCTTCCTTACGATACGTTTCCTCTATCGATTTGCGGATAAACTTCTGAACCTCCGGTTCGCTGGCGTCTTTAAAAGCAGGGTAAAATACATTTATGTATCCGTCCTCAATTACGCAGCGCATGTTGTACTGGGCGTGGGTAAGTAACCGAAGTGTATGGAACCTGGTTTTAAATTCCGTATCAGGATCGTAAGTAGTAACCTTGGATTCCTGCTGCTGCATACGGCTCTGGTGCTCCTTTATCCAATCGGCTTTGGTATAGATAAGCTGCTCGGCTTTATCGAAGCTGATATGGGGCGGCACGGCCACTCTGATCCCTTTCAGAGGCCTTACGCTGATACTTATGCGCTTGGCTTTATCGCTGCGCTCTATCAAGACTTTCCCGATGCCGTCGATGTGAACATTGACAGATGAGAGTTTTAAAAAGGTTGTAGGCACTTTGGCTAAAAGTTAAAATACAAAATCTTTCGATCAAATATAGATAATTATTGCCTTAGCAATCCAATATATAGCGGTCTTTTTTCTTTTTTTATTTAAATCTATGTATTTGAATTGTACTATATTTTAAGGTTTTTTAGAGCCGATAACTATAGTTGCTGCAACTATAAATAGCTGTGTTAAGGCTTATAAAAGCACAAAAAAAGCCTGCCGGTTTTTAAGTGGCAGGCAGTTCTATAGTTTAAATACTGTTAGCGAATGTTGCCGCCGGTGGCCATGTCGTCGTGGCGACTTTTGTGCGAGCGGCTGCTGTCGGTGGTGTAAGAGCGTAATGTTGGTTCTTTGTTCGCTTTGCCAGTTCCGGCCACTTCAGGGTCTTTTTCCTGTTTGTCGGTTGGTTTGTTTTCAGGGGTCTGTTTTTTGTTATCTGGTTTCATAGGTATAGTAGGTTAAGTTTACAATTCAGTATGCCTGTCTACTTCTACGTTATCGCCGGATCTGTCGCTGTATTTTGGAGTGCCAAATGATGGGTCAGCATTATGTGAGGTGCTGTTATGAGCCGCCTGGCGCTGCTGTTCCTGGAACAGGATGTCCCAGTCTTTAAAGCGATCAAGCTCCGTTTTTATACTCGTCATAAACCAGGCCAGTAAGCTGGCATCGTCCAGCAAGCCAATAACCGGTATAAAATCCGGGATAAGATCGATAGGCATAATAAAATAAAGAATAACCGCCACGCCACCTACCAGGGTAGTTGTTGGTATTCCTTTATAATCGCCGGCCACAGCTGCTTTTATCATTCGGGATAGTATCTGCAGGTTCTCCCAGGCTTCGGCGGCCAGGGTGCCTACGCTCTTTTTAGCTGTTGCTTTTTTAAAAGCCTCGTTCAGCAGTTTTGTTACTTCTGCAGGGTGCTTCAGGTATCGTTCGGCTTTTGCCAGCAGGGTTTTAAATATCGAGCTTTGGGATATGTTTTTACCGTCGGGTGCCTGGTTATCCATAGTTTATAGTTGTAATGTTGTTTGTGATGTGTTGTTTTATAGTTGCCGTTTTGCGGGTGCAAAGTTGGTTAAACTAAAGCTAACCTTCCTATACTTGCCACATATAAAATTGTTGTACCTGCGGTAAATAAAAAAGCCCTGCAGGTTGCTGCAAGGCTCATAAAACTATAGTTGGGGCTGCTTAATTTACGCGGCCGCCGGCATAATAGTTCTTCCGGTAAAAGGGCTCTGTAAGCGAGCTTACCATTACACCACCGCTGGTAGCAGAATGTATGAACTTCCCGTTTTTAAGATAGATGCCCACATGGAATATCGGTTGCTTTGGTCCGCGCTTAAAGAATACCAGATCGCCTGTACGCAGGTTGTCTTTTTTAACACGCTTCACATCCTGGAACATTGACTGCGAACTGCGGCTTAGCTTAACCCCGTATACTTCGCGGTAAATGCTGGTTACAAACCCGGAACAGTCGGTGCCTCTTTTAGAGCCTCGGCCATAACTATAAGGGGTACCAAGCCAGCCGGCTACAGTTTGTATCAGATCTTTGTTTTTGCTGGTGGCAAACTGTATGCGCAGTCTTTTAGAGTAAAATGCCTCTTCTTCAGGTTTAAGTTCCGGTGTTGGCTCTGGTAAGGTTACCAACGGAGCTTTCGTGAGCAGGGCGCTGGTAAGGTCTTCGCCGGAATTAATGGCGTAAGGCGTTATAGTTGCAACTGGTTCAGGCAGGTTCGCCGACTCAGCGGGCGTTACTTCGTAAAAGTATGACAGAACAAGCGATAAAGCCGCGAGTATACTTAGTATGATGGTTTTTTTCATAGGGTTTGGCTAGTTAGCTCCCGCACCGTGCGAGTAAACAGTTTCACCTTATTTAAGCAGCTATTTTTGCACCGAAATTGGCTTTAAACATTAAAATGGTATTTTGTTTCAGGCTGCTGCTGGCAAAGATAAGTGCAAAATATTTAATAGCCAAATCAGGGTATTTTCGTATTCGCCTGTATATAAGATTCTTTCACCCGGGTTTTGTTGCCATTAGCCCTTTGGGTTGCAGCTATAGTTTAAGATGATGTAATTAAAGTTATAAAATGGAGTGTCTGAAAAATGAACTATAAAATTGTAGAACAATCTCCGTTTGCCCGTATTGCCCGCATGGTTTTGAAGAGCCGGAACGTGGCGATGGTGCTGGGCAAAAGCATACACCTGAGCGGTGTAGACAAGCATACTTTTTTAGAAGACAAAGGCTGGTTTGAGCATGAGCTCTGCCATATCAAGCAGTTCCAGGAGCATGGCTTTTTCCGGTTTCTGTGGCTGTACCTGAAAGAGTCTTGGCGGGTGGGGTACTATAACAATAAGTTTGAAGTAGAAGCCCGCGAAGCCGGCATGAAGCACAAGCGCTTTTTTAGCGAGCAGCTAAAGAAAGAAGCCGGAGCTGTAGTGCCATCAGGATTGCCACTGCCGGCTGATGTTAAAAAGGATGGTTGATGTTAACGTACAGGTATAGCAGATTGCAAGGCGAAGCCAAAGCAGTACTGCTGTACTTTGTTGTGCGTTCGTTTATTCTCCCAATGCAATAGTTGTTCTGTAAATTTCCTTTTGGTCCATCGAATAAAAGGTACCTTGTTGTCCACCCAATATGTCTTCAGTATAAATGTATTTTAGCCTTGTCGGTTGCTGC